>JBKPDV010000060.1:0-31552 GCA_046728075.1 Acidobacteriota bacterium
TGAGCGATCAGACGCGGCGTCTCTTACCGCGTCACGAGGGCGCCGAGGTCGCGCGGTCGATCTGTCCCTACTGCGGCGTCGGTTGCGGCCAGCTCGTGTTCCACCGCGGCAATCGCCTGCTCTCGATCGAGGGGGACCCGCAGTCTCCGATCTCGCGGGGACATCTCTGCCCGAAGGGGGCGGCGAGCTTCGAGCTGCTGACGCATCCGGGACGCCTGAAACGCGTGAAATACCGCGCCCCGCGTTCACGGAAGTGGCAGGAGATGGATCTCGAGACCGCGATGGACCGGGTCGCGGATCGGGTCTGGGAGTCCAGGAATCGCACTTTCCGCGAGGACCGCGACGGGCAGCCGCTCATGCAGTGCTCCGGCATCGCGCACCTGGGAGGCGCGACGCTGGACGACGAAGAGAACTACATGATCAAGAAGCTCTTCACGGGAGGGCTCGGCCTCGTCGCCGTCAGCAACCAGGCCCGAATCTGACACAGCTCCACCGTGCCCGGTCTGGGCACGTCGTTCGGAAGGGGAGGCGCGACGACCGCGCAGCAGGATCTGGCCAACGCCGACGCGATCCTGATCATGGGCTCCTCGATGGCCGAGGCGCACCCCGTCGGCTTCCAGTGGGTGGTGGAGGCTCGCGAGCGCGGCGCGACCGTGATCCACGCAGATCCCCGCTTCTCGCGCACGTCCGCCATGGCGGACCTCTGGGTGCCGCTGCGAGCGGGAAGCGACATCGCGTTTCTGGGAGCGATGATCAAGTACGTCCTGGACAACGGGCGCGAGTTCCGGGATTACGTCGTTCCCTACACCAACGCGGCCACGATCCTGCGAGACGACCTGAAAGACACCGAGGATCTCGAGGGACTCTTCTCGGGCTGGGATCCGGAAAAGAAGGCTTACTCCCCCGAGACTTGGGACTACCGCGGCTCGCCGAGCAAGAAGGGGAAGGCGGCCGCCCATCACGAAGCCGCCGGCGGCCACGCGAAGGACCGAGGCGGCGAGGCGGACGAGCTCTCCGTCTTCGAGCGGGACCCGACGCTCGAGCACCCGCGCTGCGTCTTTCAGGTCCTGCGAAGGCACTTCTCCCGATACACGCCGGAAATGGTCGAGAGGCTCTGCGGCGTTCCGCGGGAGCAGTTTCTCGAGGTCGCCGAGAAGTTCACCGCGGCCTCGGGTCCGGAGAAGACGGCCGCGATCTGCTACGCGGTCGGCTGGACGCAGCACTCCGTCGGAGTCCAGATCATCCGGACGGCCGCGATCCTGCAGCTCCTTCTCGGCAACATCGGTCGGCCGGGAGGAGGCATCCTGGCGCTGCGAGGCCACGCTTCGATTCAGGGCTCGACGGACATCCCGACGCTTTACGACATTCTGCCGGGCTACCTGCCGATGCCGACCTTCGGAGAAGACTCGAAGAGCCTGGTTGCTTACGTCAAGAAGCACCGCTCGCGCACCGGCTGGTGGGCGAACTTCGATAAGTACATCGTGAGCTTGCTCAAGGCGTACTACGACGCCGCCGCGACGCCGGACAACGAATTCGGCTTCTCGTGGCTGCCGCGCACGACCGGAGATCACTCGCACCTGGGCTACTGGCTCGACATGGCCGATGGAAAGCTCGAAGGCCTGTTCGTTTTCGGGCAGAACCCGGCGGTCGGCGCGCCCAATGCGGGTTTCGAGCGAAAGGCGATGGGGAAACTCAAGTGGCTGGTCGTCCGTGAGATGGTCGAGACGGAGACGGCGGCTTTCTGGCGGGAGATCGACTTGCCGCCGGAAGAGATCGACACAGAGGTCTTTCTCTTTCCCGCCGCAGGCCACGCGGAAAAGAACGGGACGTTCACGAACACGCAGCGTCTCCTCCAGTGGCGACAGAAGGCGGTCGATCCGCCAGGAGACGCGCGCAGTGAGACTTGGTTCATCTACCACCTCGGCCGGCGGTTGAAGGAGAGGGCCGCGCGCGACCAGCACCCGCGAAACGCCGGATTGAATGCTCTCTGGTGGGACTATCGGACGGAGGGCCGACATCAGGAGCCGGACGTCGAGCAGATCCTCCAGGAGATCAACGGCTGGACGGTCGCCGATCGCAGGCTCGTCAGCGGCTTTACGGACCTGAAGTCGGACGGCTCGACCGCGTGCGGCTGCTGGATTTACTCGGGTGTCTTTCCCGAGCCGGGGAAAAACAGAGCCAGCGGCCGGGAGCCCGCCGGCCCCTACGGCCACGGCTGGGGCTTCGCGTGGCCGGCCGACCGCCGCATCCTCTACAACCGCGCCTCGGCCAGGCCGGACGGAAGACCCTGGAGCGAGCGCAAGAAGCTCGTCTGGTGGGACACGAATAAGGGGGAGTGGACGGGCCACGACACGCCCGACTTCGCGAAGAAGAAGCGCCCGGACTACAAGCCGAAGAAAAAGGCGGAAGGCGACAACGCCCTCTCCGGAACGGATCCCTTCCTGATGCATCCCGACGGCGTGGGCTGGATCTGGGTTCCCTCGGGCTTGAAAGACGGACCACTGCCGACGCACTACGAGCCGCTGGAGTCTCTCCTCGAGAACGCCCTCTATCCCAGGCAGCAATCCAATCCCGCTGCCGATCGCAAGGAGAGGCCCGGCAACGCGTACGGCAGCGCGGTCGACGACGGCCGGTATCCGCACGTCCTGACGACGTATCGGCTGACCGAGCACCACACGGCTGGAGGCATGTCACGACCTCTCTCTCATCTGGCGGAGCTCGCGCCCGAGCTTTTCTGCGAGATCTCGCCGGAGCTCGCTCGCGAGATCCACATCCGGCACGGCGATTGGGTCACCGTCTCGACCGCCCGTGCCTCTGTCGAAGCGCGGGCGCTCGTGACCGAGCGCATGCGTCCCTTAGATCTCGCCGGGCGGCGCGTGGAACAGGTGGCGCTGCCATATCACTTCGGCCCGATCGGGCTCGTCACGGGAGATGTCGTCAACGACCTCGTTGCGATTTCCGAGGAGCCGAACGTTCGCATCATGGAGGCCAAGGCGATGACGTGCCGCGTCGAGCCCGCGCGGCGGAGCGATACGGAGATCGGCGCATGAGCGTCACGGGATTCTTCACGGACGCGACTCTCTGCATCGGCTGCAAGGCCTGCGAAGTGGCATGCAAGGAGTGGAACGAGATTCCCGACGACGGCTTTCTCTGGAGCGGGCTCTCCTACGACAACACGCTCGAGCTCTCTCACTCGACCTGGCGCCACGTGCAGTTTCTCGAGCGCTCGCTCCCCGTCGCGGGGACGCGCCGCCGCGAGAGCGCCGCATGGGAGTTCCACTCCGACGTCTGCAAGCACTGCGAAAATGCGGGATGTCTCGAGGCCTGCCCGACGGGCTCGATCGTTCGCACCGAGTTCGGCGGCGTCTACATCCAGCCCGATGTCTGCAACGGCTGCGGATACTGCGTCGTGTCCTGCCCCTTCGGCGTGCCGGACCGCAACGCGTCCGACGGCAGGGTCTTCAAGTGCACGTTCTGCTACGACCGGCAGAGAGGCGGCCTCGAGCCGGCGTGCGCGAAGGCCTGCCCGACCGGTTCGATCGCCTTCGGGCCGCTCGAGACTTTGCACGACCGGGCTTTGCGGCGCCTGGAGGAGCTCGGCGAGCAGGGGATTCACGACGCGTCGATCTACGACGCGAGCGAGGGGAGTGTGGGCGGCATTCACGCGTTCTCTCTCGTGCGAGGAGATCCGAGGGCCTACAACCTGCCTCCCGCTCCGGACATCCCGACCGTCCATTTGAAGACCGCCTGGCGGTCGGCCGCCGCGGGCGCGCTCTTCCTGCTCGCGGCGTGCGCCGCGGCCTTTGCGGGCACTCGGCGATGAAAATCCGGCGCGCCGACGAGAGGTCGGAGCGGCGCCTGGAAGAGCTGCGCGAGCAGGCCTGGCGGGCCGGCCGCGTCGAGGCTCCGGGCGTGCGACCCTCGGGCGCGCCGTTTCCGAAAGCGACGGCGGAGACGGGCTACTACGGCCTGCCGCTTCTCAAACCCCCGACGTGGACGTGGGAAGTTCCTCTGTATTTCTTCGCGGGAGGCGCTGCCGGCGCCGCCTCGGTGATTGCGGCCATCTCCCGGGGGCGCGATCCGGGGTTGTCGCGAGACGCCCGGTTTCTCTCCGCTGTCGGTGCGGCCGTGTCGCCGTTGCTTTTGGTCTCCGACCTCGGCCGGCCGGCGCGGTTCCTCAACATGCTGCGGGTCTTCAAGCCGCAGAGCCCGATGTCGGTGGGCGCCTGGACGCTGGTCTTCTTTTCCAGCGCCTCGACCGCAGCGGCTCTGGCCGATCTCGCGGAGGAGCGCGGTGTCGCTCCGCGGCTCGCGCGCGTTCTCGGGCCACCGGCGGGCCTCGCGGCCGCGGCGAGCGGACTCGTCATGGCGACCTACACCGGGGTGCTCGTCGGCGCGACCGCGATCCCTGTCTGGTCGGAAAGCGCGGAGCTCCTGCCCGTTCACTTCGCCGCCTCGGGACTTGCCACCGCAGGGGCGTTGCTGGAGCTCGCCGGCAATCGGTCGCGCGCGTTGAATCGCGTGGGCCTCGCCGCGGCCGCCGTCGAGACCGGAATCGGCGCCGTGCTCGAGGCTTCGCACCGTCGGGCGCTCGAGCCGGCGAAGAAGGGGTGGAGCGGCCGCGTCGTCCGCGCCGGCGGACTCCTCTCGGGGCCGTTGCCGCTCGCGCTGCGCCTTCTCTTCCCGCGCTCCAAGCGCGCGCGCCGCTTCGCCGCCGCTTCGAGCGTGATCGGATCGCTCCTGACACGCGCGGGCTGGGTGGCGGCGGGCAAAGCTTCCGCGAAAGATTCGAAAGTGCCGCTGAAGTTGCCGACCCGCACGGACTGATTTCTTCGACTGAGGACTGAGGACTGAGGACTCGAGCGGCGGTCGCCCCGCTGCCGATTTGCATTGGGACTCAATCCACACGAATCCTCAGTCCGCAGTCCTCAGTCAATGCCCGGTCACACCATCTCCCTCACCTTGTCCGACAGAACGGTCAGCGCGATTTCCTTGCGGTTGGGAGTTCCCTTGGCGAGCGCCTCGGCAAAATGCGCCGCCTGCTTGACCGTCACCTTCGGGGGCATCGGAGGCTCGAAGGGATCGACGACCGCCTCGATCACCGCCGGCCCGGGCGTCGCCAGAGCCTGATCCAGAATCGTCCCGCAGTCCTGGGGATCCTCGATCGTGAAACCGGCTCCTCCGCAGGCGCGCGCGAAGGCGGCGAAATCGATCGGCGAGAGCTCGCAGCCGTACTCGGGATTTCCGAGGAAGACCATCTGCTCCCACTTGATCATTCCGAGCGTGTTGTTTTTGACGACCACGATCTTGATCGGGAGCTTGTACTGCACGGCCGTCGCGAACTCTCCCATGAGCATCGTGAAGCCGCCGTCCCCCACGAAGCCGACGCACTGCCGCTGCGGATAGGCGATCTGCGCGGCGATCGTGTAGGGCAGGCCGTTGGCCATCGTGGCGAGGGTTCCCGAGAGGGAGTGCATCTGGCCGCGCTTGACCGGAATGTGCCGCGCGAACCAGGTCGCGATCGTGCCGGAGTCGGCCGAGACAATCGCGTCGTCCGAGAGGCGCTTGCCCATCTCCCAGGCCACGACTTGAGGCTTCATCGGCCGGTCGCGTCGAGTGCCCTGCTCCTTCATCAGCTCGCGCCACTCCTTCATGCCTTCCTGCGCCTTTTCGAGAAACGAGCGATCCGTTCGGCGGTTGATCAGGGGCAGCAGCTCGGCAAGGGTCCGCGCGCTGTCGCCCACGAGACCGACGTCGACCGGATGCCGCAGGCCGATGCGCGCGGGATCCAGGTCGATCTGCACGGCGCGAGCCTGTCCCGCCTTCGGATAGAACTCCATGTACGGGAAAGACGTGCCGACGAGCAGGAGCGCGTCGCAATCCTCGAGCGCCTCCTGCGAGGGCTTGGTCCCGAGCAGGCCGATGCCGCCGGTCGTGTAGGGAGAGTCATCGGGCACCGCGGCCTTGCCGAGAAGCGCCTTGACGATCGGCGCCCCGAGCCTGTCGGCGACGTCCAAGAGCTCGTCCGTGGCGTCGAGGGCCCCCTGCCCTGCCAGGATCACCGGCTTCTCCGACGCGTTCAACAGGTCCGCGGCCCGCGCGAGCTCGCCCGGCGGCGGGATTCGCGCGCTGCGTCCCACAATATCCTTATTGTGCTTCGGAACGTTTCGGTCCGATCGCTTTTCGCCCTTTTGCTCCTGCAGGTCGACGGGGAAATTCAGGTGCGCGACCCCCTTGTAGGCGAGCGCCGTGCGGCATGCCAGGTGCGTCACGTTCTCGACGTGGGCCGCGCCCATGACGCGGGCGTTGTACACGGCCACGTCCATGAAGACCCGGTCGAGGCTCACGTCCTGCTGCTGGTGCGTGTCGATCAGGTCGTGGAAGGCGTGGCCCGTGATCGCGAGGACCGGTTGCCTGTCGAGCTTCGCGTCATAGAGGCCGTTCAGAAGGTGAATGCCTCCCGGTCCCGAAGTCCCCAGGCAGACGCCGAGCTTGCCCGTGTACTTCGCATAGGCGCAGGCCATCAAAGCGGCGGCTTCTTCGTGGCGAACGTGAATGAACCGGATGCGGTCCTGCCGCTCGCGGAGCGACTCGATGAGGCCGTTGATGCCGTCGCCAGGAAGTCCGAAGATCACCTCGACGCCCCAGTCGGAAAGCGTGTCCATCAGGAGATCCGCGGCGGTTGGAGTCAATCGAAACTCCTTTCAGCGGAGGAACTGGGCGTGCGATAACGATGCCAAGGTCATTTCGGATTGCGAATTTCGGATTGGGGAGAATTCCGAAATTCGAAATCAGATTCGAAATGAAAAGGCCCGCGATCTCGCGGGCCTTTCGATTTCCTTCGACCAGGAACCCCAGCGCGTGGGAGTCCGGGTCGGGGGAACTCGAATCAGTTGCCGCGGCGGCTGCGGTCGGGAACGGCCGGTAACTGCGACGAGGCGCTGCTGCTGGACGACCCGAGCGTCGGAAACAGGTTGGCGCAGAAGAACGCGCTGACGTTGTTGCAGAGCCAGGAATCCGTCTGCTCGCTCTTGAAGGACATCTCTTTCTTTGTCGTCGTCTTCTGCCGAGCCGCCGGCTGCGCGGTCTCGCGCGCCGGTTTGTCCGCTCCGAGCGCCAACCCGCACGAAAGGATGGCAGCCAGGAGACTCGTCGTCACAATCTTGCCCAACGTTTGCGATCTCATCAGTACCCCCTTTTCACCTTTGATCCCGTTTTCATCGTGCACACTGCTCATTGACTTCAATCGCCGTGCCACTCTGTAACTCTTTTCCAGACAACGAATTAAAAGAGGACACTCCTCAAACGGCCATTTCGCAGTCGGCAAGTCCTCCTGTGAGCGAAGGGGATGCAGTGGAGTCGCTCGGAGCGAGCTGCGCAAGACGCCGCGGATGCGCGCGAGAAATAGAATCTCCGACGTGGCTCGCCGCCTTTCGGCGTGCGCTCCGCGTCTCTGGGAAAGGAGAAGAGTATGCGGCCACCGATCCGACGCGCCCTCGCGTACTGGTTTCTCGCGTTCGGAATTGCGGCCACGCTTTCCGCGGCCACGCTTCCCGAGCTCTTTCAAAAGGTGAAGCAGCGCGTCTCGGCCGGCGACTGGACGGGTGGAATGAAGGCTCTGGAAGAGCTCGACGCGGAAGCGGCGCGGCCGGAAAACGAGCGGGCGCGCGCGGCTCTCCGTCCGGCGGCGGCGTTCTACCGCGGTGTGTGTCTGGCGGCGACGGACCGTCCCGCCGAGGCCCGCGCGGAATTCGCGCTCTACATCGCGGCAAACCCCGACAAGGGCATCGACCGCAGCGCCTATCCCAAGAAGGTCGTTGCCGCCTTCGAGGAAGCCCGCCGTCCCGCACGCCCCGACGCCTCCGAGGAAAGCTCCTCGCTCGGGTCCGCTTTTCGGGAGGTCCCCTATCCGAGCCCGGCGACACAGCCTCCTTCGCCGGAGTGGGCGCAGGGTCCGGTGAAGTACCTGCTGTCACCCGAGGAGATTCGGACCTATTCGCGGACCGCCGGTGATTCGGAGCGGGCGGAGTTCGTCGCGCGGTTCTGGCTCGCGCGCGATCCGAACCCAGGCACGCCGGAGAACGAGTTCCGGCGCGAATTCGAACGCCGGGTCGCCTTCGCCGACGAGAGGTTCGCCGAAGGGTCGACGCGCGGGAGCCTGACCGACCGCGGAATGGTCTTCGTGCTGCTCGGGCCCCCCTCCGGCGTGATGCGCCGCCCGATTTCGGCCACCGAGGACACCCCGGCGATGCTCTCCATGAACAGCCCGCGCAATCCCGTGCCGAGCGGCGCGATCGGCAACTCCTCTTCCGATCAGCCATGGAACTGGAAGGAGCTCTGGCGATACCGGCGAGACGTCCTTCCGGCCGATGTTCCTTACCAGCAGGTCGACTTCGCGTTCGTCAGCCGAATCGACTACGGCAAAAACATACTCCAGCGCGACGGACCTACGCTGAAGGCCCTGGACGCCGCGCGTCCCAAGCCGCGCCCGATCAGCTAGAGCAGAAGAGGCCGCGCACCTGCGACGCGCGACCCCTTTCCCGAAAAGGCCTCTTCCTACCGGACGATCTTGTCCGTGAAGACCTCTTCCATCAGAAAGGGACGACTGCATCCGATGGCCGGATCGAGCTGGTGGCGGCTATCCGTCCAGATCGGATAAGAGGCGCCTCCGAAGGAGACGAGGCCTTCGTAGTCTCCCTGCTGGTTGCCGTAGTCGATGCCCTGGCAGGGGAAGACGCCGTTGCAGTCGTGCTCGTTCGAGCTCGCCGTCGAGACCCGCGCATTGGAAAAGTTGAGTCCGCCGTCGCTCGAAGTTGACAGAAAGATATCGGTCATGAAGCGGCTGCCCGTCGTGTCGTGGCGCGTGTCGTAAAAAGAGACCGTCACATCTCCGTCGGACGGGTCCACGGAGAGCCAGTGGTTGAACCGGTCCACGGGGAAGGAGAGGCTGTCGCCCACGCTGCGAGGCGCCGACCAGGTCGCGCCCCGATCATCCGAGAAGGCGAGAAGAATGTCGGTGGTGCCGATCGAAGTGAGGTCCATCCAGGAGCAGTAGAGGCGGCCGCGGTGCGCTCCCTTGGAGCGATCCGCGTCGCAGGCTGGATAGACGAGCGCTCCTCGGAACGACTCCGCGGGTATGGCGATCTGGAAGGGAATGCTCTTGTGGGCCACGATTCCCGGCGTGCCGAACGTCGCTCCGCCGTCGAAGGAACGGTTCAAGGCAATCGTGTTCGCGGCGATGTCGTTCCAGGCCACGTAGACCTCGCCATTGGGTCCGACAAAAGGATCGGCCGCGATCAGCCGTCCCTGCCCTTGCGGGTTATCGATCCGCTGAACCGTGAACGTCGCGCCGTGGTCCGTCGAGCGGCCGAAACGAAGACCTCCGGAGATCGAGCCGCCGCTGGCCGCGTCCCAGGCAACATAGACATTGTCCTTGAAGGCGCTCTTCGCGTTGGTGTCGGCCGTGATCATCGGCTTGTCATTGAAGTGATTGGTGCCCCCCTCGAAGGAGAAATACGTCACGTTCGGATAGGTCTGGCCGCCGTCGCTCGAGCGGGCGACCGCCATCTCGGTTCCATTGATGCCGTTCCCGTTGCCGAAAAAGACGACGATGTAGCTGTAGAAAACGTTGCCGAGCGTGTCGAAAGCGAGGCCCGGATCCGAGCCGAAGTCCGTGCCGTTTCCCTTGGGAGGCGGCAGCGGCAGATCCACGCCGCCCCACGTCGCTCCGCCGTCGCTGGAGAAATATCCTCGCATCGGGTCGCGAAAGATTTCGTTGGAGCCGCCGGCCAGGGTTGTCGGCCGCGAAGGGTTGATCGCGATGAAGGTCTCGCTCTGAGGTCCGCATTCGTTCGAGACGTCCACGTTGCCGGTGACGCTCAGGGAGCTGGTCGCGCCCGGGCTCGGATCGGGGCTATGGGCGGCAAGGAATTGATATTTGTCCCACCAGGTGGGGTTCTTCGGGTCGCGCCCCTGCGCGACCGCCGGAGATGCGAGGCACAGACTCAGAAGCAGAAACGAAGCGGAACGGACTCTCATGATTCGCCTCCTCCAGATAGGGAGAGCCATTCGATGCGATCCCTTGCTCGAAATCAAGGTGACGTTGCCTATTCCGCCTTTTTCCGTGCTCTCCGGTAGAGCCACCTTGTGACTCCCTTCGCGAAACGAGTCAGCCGCTTTCTCTGCTGCTGGTCAGCGAGCATGCGCGCGACCTCGGCGTAAGTGGGGTACGCGTGGACTGTCCGCGAGATCGTTTCGAGACCGATACCGGCCTTCATCGCGAGCGCGAACTCGGCAATGAGATCGCCCGCCCGCTCCGAGACGATCGTGGCGCCGAGGATGCGATCTCCCCGCCTGCTGGCGAGCACCTTCGCAAACCCCGTTTCTTCGCTCTCGACGACGGCGCGGTCGACCTCGTACATCGGCTGACGGTACAGGTCGTACGCGATCCCGCGGCGGACTGCCTCCTCCTCGTTGAGGCCGACTCGGGCGAGCTCCGGGCTCGTGAACGTGCACCAGGGCAGAACGGAAAGGTCTATTTTGGCGGGGAAAAAGGGAATGAGAATGTTGCGCGCGATCATCCGTGCGTGCAGGTCTGCGACGTGGGTGAACTGATAGGACCCGACGACGTCTCCGGCCGCGTAGATGTGCGGCTGTGAGGTTCGCAGAGACGCGTCCACCGTGATACCGGTTTCGGTATGGGCCACGCCGGCCTTTCCGAGGTCGAGATCTTCCACATTGGGCGTCTTACCGGCCGCGACCAGAATCGCCTCAGAGTCCACCGGTTCGCGATCCCTCCCTTCCACCTCCACCCAGACACGCGTGAGCGAGCCCTGTTTCGTCACGATCTGAACGTCGGCGCCCGTCATCACCCGCACCCCCTCCGCTTCCAGCGCGCGGCGCACCTCGTCCGAGGCGTCCGCGTCCTCTCTCTTCAAGATGCGCGTCGCGCGCTGGAGAAGGGTGACGGAGACTTTGAGCCGCGCGAAGACCTGGGCGAGCTCGCAGCCAATCGGTCCACCCCCCAGGATGACCATCCGGGCCGGTTTTTCCTTCAGATCGTCGAAGATCGTCTCGTTGGTGAAATACGGCACTTCCGGCAGTCCCGTGATCAACGGAATCTGCGGGCGGCTGCCGGTCGCGATCACTACGTTGCGGGCCTTCAGCCGCGTTTCGCCGACGGCGACTTCGTGCGGAGAGACGAAGCGGGCGGAGCCCTCAAAAACCTCCACACCGAGTTTCTCGAAGCGATCTCGGGAGTCATGCGGAGCGATCCGGTCCCGCCGCTCGCGCATCCGCCGGAAAACGCGCTCGAAGCCGAAGTTCGGTTCCTGGGCGACGAGCCCCCAGCGGTCGCCGTGGCGGATGTGATGGATCAGGCGCGCGGAGGAAATGAGAGCCTTCGATGGGACGCACCCCGTGTTCAGGCACTCTCCGCCCATCTTCCCGCGCTCGACGAGGGCGACGCGTCCGCCGAGGCCCGCCGTGGCAGCGGCCGTCACCAGTCCGGCGGTGCCGGCTCCGATCACGACGACGTTGTAGATTCCTTCGCCTCGGGCCTCTTTCATGCAGCCTCGCTTCTTAGCACGTCTGCCAAACGGGTGAGGTGTTAAATCGGCACTGCGGAGGAGCGGATGGAGAAATACGATTTCGTCGCGATCGGCGGCGGGAACACGGGCCTCTCGGCGGCTTACCGAATCGCCGCCGCCGGCAAGAAGGTCGCGCTGGTCGACAAGGGTCCTCTGGGGGGGCTTTGCTCACTGGCCGGCTGCAATCCCAAGAAGGTCCTCGTTCGCGCGACCGAAGTGCTGGACGAGGCGCGGCGCGCCGGGGAGCATGGCATCGAGGTCGAGGTCAACCGCGTCGACTGGTCCAGGGTGATCGACCGCAAGAAGAGCTTCACCGATCCGGTGCCGGCACAGACGGAGGAGTCGCTCTCGAAAAAGGGGATCACGCTCATCCGAGGTCTGGCGCGTTTCGTCTCGCCCGACGCAATCGAAGTCGAGGGGCTGCAGCTCGAGGCTGAGGGTTTCGTGATCGCTACGGGCTCGACACCGCGCCGTCTCTTCTTTCCAGGAGCCGAGGCAACGCGGATCTCCGATGACATTCTGGATCTGCGAGAGGTGCCTCGGGATCTCGTCATCGTCGGGGCCGGGGTCGTCGCTTTCGAGTTCGGACAGGTCTTCGCGAGGCTGGGCTCCCGAGTCTCGATGCTGATGCCTTCGGACCGGGCGTTGCGAGGGTCGGACGCGGATCTGGTGGCGGTGCTGATCGAGCACTCGAAACGGCTCGGCATCGACTTCGTCGCTCACGCGCGTGTTCACGGTCTGTCCACGCGGGCAAGCCGGTTCGCCGTCGAGGCGGAGGTTTCCGGCGAGAAGCGAACCTTCGAAGCGGATTTCGTCCTCAATGCCGCCGGGCGTGTGGCGGCCCTGGAGAGTCTGAATCTGCAGGCGGCAGGAGTGGCGGGGCACGCGAAAGGGGTGGTCGTCGATGACTATCTGCGCAGCCCGGGCAACCGGCGGGTCTTCGCCGGCGGCGATGCTCACGGGAAGCGGCAGCTCTCGCCGGTCGCATCCTACGAAGGCCGCGTGATTGCGCGGAATTTCCTCGAGGGCGACGTCGAACGCGCGAGCTATGACGCGATTCCTCACGCTGTCTTTACCGTTCCGCCCCTGGCGTGGGTCGGTCTAACCGAAAAGGAGGCTTGCGAAACGGGAAGCAAGGTTACCGTGGTCTCCCACGACATGGAGACCTGGAGGGTGTTCGCGATCGCGGGGGAGCGGCCGGCTCGCGCGAAGGTCGTGCTGGAAAAAGACACAGGGCGCATCCTGGGCGCGCATCTTCTCGGCGCAAGCGCCGGCGAGCTCATCCACGTCTTCGCGATGGCGATGCGCTACGGCCTGACGACAGCGGACCTGGACAAGATGGTCTGGACCTACCCGACCTTCTCCGCGGCGCTGGAGAGCACCTGGAAGTAGCTTGCAGCTCTCAGCTGTCAGCTTTCAGCCGGGCGCATGGAAGTAGCGGCGCTGCTGTCATTCCGAGGAGCGCAGCGACGAGGAATCTGCCCTCGCTCAAGAACCGACGAGAGTAGATCCTTCGCTTCGCTCAGGATGACAGATTGGAGTTCGGGGACCAGCTGAGAGCTGCGAGCTGAAAGCTAAGAGCTGACAGCTGAAAGCTACTTCTTCGTGTAGATCCCGTCGAACACCGTCGCCCAGGTCCGGCCTTCGTTCTTGGAGAACTCCCAATGTTGCTGGACCTTCCCGGGCGCGAGCGGCGTCCAGACGATGCGATGGACCACGCGCGTCCCCTTTTCTTTGACCGAGGGACGCGAACCGATCAGAACCATCTTGCCGGCGTCGATGCCGCCGTCGAGCTCGAGCAACCCGCCGTGGTCATCGACCCAGGTCTGGTGCCAGCGTCCCGTGACTGCGTCGTACACGTTCAGGCTCGTGCCCTTGGCGCCCTGCGCCGACTCCCAGTTCTCCTGCAGCCCGCATCCGTTGAAAAGCGAGACGATCCGGTTGCGGCCTGCGGGCTTGCCGCCCGAGTCGGTGACCTCCCATTCGCCCAGCCAGAAGTCGAACTGACGATAGGGCGCCGCCGTGCAGGGGGCAGGCTCGGGTGACGGGGCCGGCTTCTTCTCCGCCTTCTGAGCCCCGAGACAGGGGCGCCCGGCGAGCAGGCCCGCCAGGGCAAGAATCCCCAAAGACGCGTGGACTCTCATCGGCCTAGAATAGTCGAGTCAGGAGCTTTCATGGATCCGCAAACTTCTCCTCCCATCGCGAGCTTCGAGGAGTTCTGGCCCTTCTACGTCTCCCAACACACCCGCGAGGGAACGCGGATGCTGCACTTCGCCGGGACAACGCTCGGACTCCTCTGTCTCGGCCGGGCGATCACCGCGCGGGAGCCTGCGTTCGTTCTCTGGGGCCTGGTCCTCGCGTACGGACTCGCATGGATCGGACACTTCTTCATTGAGAAAAACCGCCCGGCCACTTTTCAATACCCGCTCTGGTCGTTCCTCGGAGACCTGAAGATGTATGGCCTGATGTGGCGGGGCAGAATGAGAGCGGAAATCGAGCGGCTCGGCGTTTCGAGATCTCCTGCCGCCGCATCGTGACCTGGCGGCCGGTGTTCTCGTCGCATCAGTAGAGGAGGCGATTCATGAAGCGGATGATGTGTCTGTTCTCGGCGCTCATCATCATGGCGTTGTTCGCGAGACCCGCCCTCGCTGACAGAGACGATGTCGACGACGTGCTCGAGCGCTACCTCGCCGCCTACAACAATGGAGATGCGGCAGCGTTGGCTGAGCTCTACTCCGCCGATGCGGTTCTCCTGCCGCAGGACCAGGCAAGCGCCCGTGGAAGGTCGAAGATCGAGCAATTCTGGAAGCGGACCCTGCGATTCGACCCCGCTCGGCGGATGGGACGCTCGGTCTCGACGCTCTTGATGGCGAAGAAGGCGGGAAGCGACGTGGCCTACCTGGTCGGGACCTTCGGGATCGGCAGCGGCGACACCCGCAACTTCACGATCTGCCTCGTTCGCGATTCAGAAGGGAAATGGCGAATCGGGTCCGAGATGTGGAACTCCAACGGGCCGAGGTTTCAGCCGGCGGTGTAGGTAGCGGCGATTCATCCTGGTGCCTTTCTTATCGTAGGGGCTCGGTACGCGGCCGCCCGCGCCGATGAGTCTAGAGGCGGGCGGGGACGCACCGAGCGCGCGAAGAGCGCGACAAGCGGCGGGTTCGCCGCCGCTCACCCCCGCCCCTACCACGCAGGAAGGCACAGACTGGCAGACAAACAAAAAGCCCCGCTTGCGCGGGGCCTTTGATTTCGCTTCGATTCGTCTCTTACGCTTGGAAGGATTTCCCGCAGCCGCAGCCCCCGCTGGAATTGGGGTTGGACACGGAGAACCCGGCTCCGCGAAAGTCTTCGACGTAGTCGACCTTCGAATCTTTCAGATACGTCGCGCTCTGAGGATCGACGAGGATCGTCACGCCGTTCTGCTCCCAGGTATTGTCCCCGTCCTTCTGTTCGTCGAACGTAAACCCGTACTGGAAGCCGGAGCAGCCTCCGCCCTGCACGAAGACGCGCAGAGGCTTGTTCTGCGAATCGGGCATCGTCTTGGCGAAAAACTTGACCTTCTCGACCGCGGCGTCGGTCAGAGTCAACAGAGGCTTCATCTCTCCCGGCGCGGTCATCGGGGTGAGAGGGGTGTCGGGAGTCGAGGACATCGGGTCTCCTTTGGGTCCGTCACGGCGGATCGTGGCCGGGACTTCCTCTATTATGTCGCAGCAACCTTCTGCGCTTCAACCTTCCGCAAAAAGATAGCTTCCAGACCTGTTCAGGACGCTTTTTTGGCGTCTTTCGTCGCCAGAGCAAGCATCCGGTCGATCGATTTCCAGGCTACCGGGACGTTCTCGGCCGGCGCCACGAAGGAGATTCGCTCTCGGTCGAGCTCGAAATCTTCGAAACCCGGTAGCGGCTCCATTTCCCACGCTCTGCGGAACTTCCGGCACTCGGCGTCGAGCAGGGGGCGGCTGAATATGCCGATTCCCAGACGCGAAGTGTGCACGTCGAAGACGGACTTTGTTTCGATTCGAGCAGGTACACGACCTTTCTTCATGTCTCGCACGATATTCGAAACAGCAAGGCCCATGCCACTATTCCAAGCGCTCGTTTCCGGCCGGACCCCAACATCTGGTATTTTTCCTTGACTTACCCTCAAGCGGGTTTTACCCTTGGATGCAACGCTGGGTAAGAGCCGGCAATCCACAAGGTGCACGGTTTCTGTCGTGTAGGGGTGGGCGGAGCATTCCAAGAAAAAGGGGGCGAAGGGGATGAGCACGACTGAAAAAGAGGGGAAAAAGACTGCCCAGGCGGGCCCGGCGGCGTCCGAAAACGAGACAGCCTCTCCGATAAGCGCACGTCCACGGAGCCTGAGAGGCCTGACGATCCGCCGGGTTTACTCGGATCCATCCGTCTCGCCCTATGAAGCGGTCGAGTGGGAGCTGCGCACGGCGGCGATCACTTCGGAAAAAGGGGAAACGATCTTCGAACAGAAGAACGTCGAGGTCCCGCGCTCCTGGTCGCAGACATCCACCAATATCGTCGCGCAGAAGTATTTCCACGGCCGCATCGGCATGCCCGAGCGGGAGAGCTCCGTCCGGCAGCTGATCGAGCGCGTGGCCGCGACCATCACGGGCTACGGCGAGAAAGGCGGCTACTTCGCCACCGCTGCGGACCGCGACGCTTTCCACGACGAGCTCGCCGCGATCCTCGTCAACCAGGTCGCCTCTTTCAACTCCCCCGTCTGGTTCAACGTCGGGATCGAGGAGAAGCCCCAGGCCTCCGCCTGCTTCATCAACTCCTGCGGCGATTCGATGGCTTCGATTCTGACGCTCGCCAAGACCGAGGGGATGCTCTTCAAGTACGGCTCCGGGACGGGATCCAACCTCTCCTCGCTTCGCGGCTCGCGCGAAGGTCTTTCTTCGGGCGGCACGGCTTCCGGCCCGCTCTCCTTCATGAAGGGCTTCGACTCCTTCGCCGGCGCGATCAAGTCCGGCGGCAAGACGCGGCGCGCGGCAAAGATGGTCATCCTGAACATCGATCATCCGGATATCGAAGACTTCATCCTGTCCAAGGCGAGCGAGGAAAAGAAGGCCTGGGCCCTGATCGACGCCGGCTACGACGGCTCCTTCAACGGCGAGGCGTACAGCTCGATCTTCTACCAGAACGCCAACCACTCGATCCGTGTGACGGATGAGTTCATGGAAGCGGTCGAGAAGGATGGCGAGTGGTGGACCAAGGAAGTGCTGACCGGCGCCCCCCACGAGAAGTACAAGGCGCGGGATCTCATGGGCAAGATCTCCGAGGCCGCCTGGGTCTGCGGGGATCCGGGGATGCAGTACGACACAACCATCAACCGCTGGAACCCCGTCAAGACGACCAACCGGATCAACGCATCTAACCCATGTAGTGAGTACATGTTTGTCGATGACTCCGCTTGCAATCTGGCTTCGCTGAATCTCATCAAGTTTTTCAATATGGAAGACGGATCGTTCGACGTCGAGAGCTTCCGGCACGCCTGCGACATCGTGATTACGGCACAGGAGATGCTCGTCGATAACGCCTCGTATCCGACGGCGGCGATCGCCGAAAACAGCCACAAGTTTCGGCCGCTCGGCCTGGGCTACGCGAACCTCGGCGCCCTTCTGATGGCGAGCGGGCACGCGTACGACTCGGACGAAGGGCGCGCCTACGCCGCCGCGATCACTTCGTTGATGTGCGGCGAAGCGTACCTGCAGTCGTCCAAGATCGCGGCGGAGATGGGTCCGTTCGCCGGTTACGCGCCCAACCGCGACGCGTTCCTCGGCGTCATCGAGATGCACCGCGACGCGGCGCACAAGGTCCCCAACAAGGGCGTGCCGGCGGATCTGGCCAAGTCACACAAGGCGGTGTGGGACGCGGCGTTGGAATCGGGCAGGCAGTTCGGCTACAAGAACGGCCAGGTGACGGTCCTCGCGCCGACGGGCACGATCGGCTTCATGATGGATTGCGATACGACCGGAGTGGAACCGGACCTCGCGCTGGTCAAGTACAAAAAGCTGGTGGGCGGCGGGACGATCAAGATCGTCAACAACACGGTGCCATTGGCGCTCAAACGCCTCGGTTACGACGAGCAGGAGATCGACGAAATCGTCAAGTACGTCGACGAGAAGGGGACGATCGAGGGGGCGCCCGGCTTCCAGCCCGAGCATCTGACCGTCTTCGATTGCGCCTTCCGCGCCTTGAACGGCACGCGCTCCATTCACTACATGGGTCACGTCAAGATGATGGAAGCGGTGCAGCCGTTTCTCTCCGGCGCGATCTCCAAGACGGTCAACCTGCCGCCGGATGCCACCCCGGAGGAGATCGCAGGCGTTTATATGGAAGGGTGGAAGCGGGGCCTGAAAGCGATCGCGATCTACCGCGACGGTTGCAAGCGCACGCAGCCCTTGAACACGGCGGCCTCGATGTCGGACTCGAAGAGTCCGGAAAAACGGACCTCTTTGGAATACGTCGGCAAGGCGGTCTCGCCGACGTCGGCGCCCTTCCGCCGCAAGCTGCCCGACGAGCGGCGCGCCATCACGCACAAATTCTCCGTCGCGGGGCACGAGGGCTACGTCACCGTCGGCCTCTACGAGGACGGGAAGCCGGGAGAGATCTTCCTGACGATGTCCAAGGAGGGCTCGACCATCTCGGGCCTCATGGACTCCTTCGCGACAGCCGTCTCGCTGACTCTTCAGTACGGCGTGCCCCTGGAAGCGCTGGTCGACAAGTTCACGCACATGCGCTTCGAGCCGGCGGGCTTTACGAAGAATCCCGAAATTCCGATGGCCAAGTCGCTCGTCGATTACATCTTCAAGTGGCTCGCCTCGAAGTTTCTCTCGGCCGAGGAAAAGCATGCGGTCGGGGTGATCTCGCGAAACTCGGACTCCGTGGCACCGGTGGCCGTGACGGAGCAGGAAGTCGCATCGCGCGCGAGCAGCAACGCGACCTCCGGTGGAGGCAGCAAACTGACTTTCGAGACCTCGACCGACGCGCCGGCCTGCCATGAGTGCGGCTCGATCATGGTCCGCTCGGCGGCCTGCTACAAATGCATGAACTGCGGCGCCACGAGCGGGTGCTCCTGATTCCGGACAGGAAACTCATGGCACTCTCGGTTCTTGAGGGCGGCCCTCGTCCTCCTCTGCGAAGGACTGCGCGACTTAGCACGAGCGGCCGCTCGCTCTTTTCTCCTCCGCCGCGAGGAAACTCTTTCCTGCCGGCCCTGGGACTGATTCTCGCGGGAGCGGCGCTCGGTGCCACGCCGCCGGCGGCCTCGCCGGGCGGCTGGAAGAGAGTCGACTTCGCGACTGCGACCTGCAATTACATCTCACCGCCGATGGGACTCTCGTTCTCGCTGCCGCCCGGGTTCCTGACGCTCGATCCCCACCACGGACCCGGAGCCGGATGCTTCTGGGGAACCAAAGAAGACCTGAATCGCGTGATCACTGCCGAGGGCCCGAACTTCGAAAAGCTCGTTCACGGCGTCTTCCAGGCGCGGCTCTCGACCAACGTGGCCTTCGACCACGCGACCGGATTGTTCAGCGGTGAAGGAGAGCTCGAGCGGCTGCTCAGGACCTCCGGCGTCACGGGCGGCAACATCGCGCACCGGAAATTTGGGAAACATCCGGGGCTCGTCGTCACCGGAAGGACTCGCGAAGGCTCCAGCCTCTACCTCGTCTATCTCGCGCACGGTTTGGACGACAACGTCCTCCTGATCAACTACCGGCCCGCCACCCCGCCCGTCCCCGCCGACGCCGCGGTCTGGACGCGTTTCCTCGACTCCATCGAGCCGGTGAATTAGATGAACCGTCAACTTATCCCCAGCCGAGTGAAGGATTTGCGCTTCTTGCTTCGAGCCGGTCATCCGGCTCGAAACGGTCCGCCTGAAGGAATCTTCCGTTGCTCGGGAGTGTTCTAGCGTGATCCCCAAAGGACGGAACTACACCATGACTAACGCTCTCGTTTTTGTCGAAGCCTGCACTGTGTGCAACCGCGTTCAGCGGACCTACCTGGCCCGCCGGTCTCGCCGCAAGACCCCCCTCGTGTGCTCCGACTGCGCCGAGGAAACCAAGCAGGCCAAGGCTTCCGCCAAGCCGGCGCAGGCAAGCCAGGGCCGCAGGAGATAGCCCTCTGAGGCAGAGAAATCAGAGGACGGCCGTCGGATGAAGAAAAAGATCCCATCCGGAAGACCTGTCTGTCCGAGATACAATCTAAAAATTGTTAGATCGGGTCACGGCTGTTTCGAAGCCGGGGCAATCACACGGACCTCCACCGCAACTCGATCTTTGACGCTCAAGAGCGCTGTGCTGGGGTCCTTCATTCCCCATTTCACGTAAGGAATTTCGAAGCGCGCGGTGGCGGTCGCCTCGCGGTCCTTCGATTGCACGCGGACAGGAATGACGACCTCGTGCTCGCCGCCATGGATTCTCATCTTTCCATGAAGTTTCACGTCGGACTCTCCCTGTAGAGATGGACGACCTTCGAGCCGCTCGAGAGTGAAAACGGCTTCCGGATAGCGCTGGCTTTCGAGAACCTCTTCGTGCATTTTCCGGTCGCGCGAGCTGTTCCCGGTCGCGCCGCTCGTGAGATCCACGACGACTTCGCCGGTCGCTTCCCCGGTCTCCGTGTCGAATCGAACCGTTCCGTGTTTGAGCCGCAACGTTCCGTGAACCGTATGCAGGAACGCGCCGAGCGTGAACGTGACCGTGCTCTGCTCGGGCTCGAGCTCGAACGATAGCCGCTCGCCCCTCAGAGTCGCCGGTGCGAGTCCGCAAGCCAGGAGAAGAAGAAGGACAAACCGTCCGAGGATCCGTCCCGACAAGAGTGCGGCGGGAACCCGGCTCGCGACCCTGGGGTTCGCCATGAGGATATTCAACCACGCGGTATCGGTCTCCGAGCCGGTCCGAAGCAAGCTCGCGCGGAACAGAGAGTCTCGCCGCGATATCGTCGGGACCCCATTGGTTGCCGGAGGAGGACACATGGATTACCTCAAAGCATTCCTCGCGGGATTCCTCTCGACGCTCGTGTTCCACCAGGGCGTGCTGGCGATCCTGCATGCGGCCGGCGCGACTCCGCGCAAGCCGTACGCGATGGATCCGACGGCGCCTCTGCACGTTCCGGCTGTGATCTCTCTCGCGTTCTGGGGCGGCGTCTGGGGCATTCTTCTGTGGCTCGTCCTTGCGCGCCATCAGGGGGCCTCGAGCTACTGGCTGCTGGCGGCGGTCATCGGGGCGATCGCGCCGAGCATTGTCGCCCTCTTCGTCGTCGCACCCCTCAAAGGCCAGCCGGTCGCCGGCGGAGGGAAGCTGTCCATCCTGATCGGAGCTCTCCTGCTCAACGGAGCGTGGGGAGTCGGCGTGGCGCTCTTGATGGCCGTCTTTCATCCGGCCCGATCGATCGCGGCCGGTTCGGCATCCGGTCGCTGACGCGGCGGTCCTGAGGCGACCGCGAGTCGCCGCTTACTTTTGCGGTCCGAGAAGTCGCGAAAGGAGCTCGTCGTATTCGGGGGGTTGATCCGTGAGGCGAACGCCGAAGCCCGGCGAAGCCGGCGCAAGTGAGACGCCGGCCTGAGAGGCGCTTCGCACGACTTTCCCCTTCAGTTCGAGCCTTCGCCCATTGGGCAAGTGCACGGTCAGCTGGAGCGAAGGGCCCACATTGGGCAGGGGAGAGGCGGCGACGAACATGCCGCCGCTCGAGATGTCGCGCGTCACGCCCGTGCCCCGCGAGTCGCCGTGCTCGAATTCGACCATCATCTCCACATTGTGTCGCGGAGGCCTTGCCTTGCGGTGGCGCACGCCGGGACCAACGGCGGAGAACGCACGTGCCGGCGTCGGCCGGACCCCCCGGACCGATCGCGCGGCTCGCGGGCCGGGATTCGTCTGCGAGCCGTTCGCACGAGCCGCTTCCGGGACTGGCCCGGCGTTGCCGGAACAGAATGTTTCCGCCGAAGACTCGACGTGCGGAATGACTCCCGTGACCGTACGGCCGGCGACCGGCACGAGACACCGGAACTGGACCGGGAAGACCTCCTCCGGCCGCTTGCCGAGAGCGTTCCACTGGGCAGTGAGGACTTCCTGCGCGATGGGCCCATCGAACCAGAAGCTGACCTGTCCAGCTCGAGTGAGGATGACGGGCTGGAGGTAGTCGAGGCCGGAGTCGTCTACAGGAAAACAGAACCCGAGGTGTCGGCTGGAATCGCAAAGCGTGAACTCGGTCGCGGCGAGGCAGACTTCATCATCTTCCCCGGAGAGCGAGCTGCGCCCCGTCGGAACGACGACCGCATCGGCGCCGCTCCCCCCCTCGTACCGCCAGACCGGCGTCGTCGAGAGGTCCTCGATCGTGAGATCAACCAGTCTTTGCAAGGCTCCTAGCCTAACCCGGACAGGGCCCGAGGGCACAAGCTCCTTCTCCGCGTTCAGCTGGCGCGTCCGGGCGCCGGCTTCAAAAAACCGGCGCTCCCGGCCTGCAGCCGATAACGTCCTAGCTCGTCGACCAGCTGCCCGGCACGTTCACGTACGAACGATCGAGCTCGGCGATGGAAGAGCAGCCGAGCAGCTTCAACGTCCGCTCGAGGTCCGCGCGGAGGATCTCGAGCGCCCTCGCGACGCCGGCCTCGCCCGCGGCGGCCAGACCCCAGGCGTAAGCGCGGCCGACAAGAACGGCCCGGGCTCCCAGGCAGATGGCTTTGACGACGTCGCCGCCGCGGCGAATGCCGCCGTCCATCAGGACCTCGGCTCGGCCATTCACCGCCGCGACGACTTCCGGGAGCGCCTTGATGGAGGCGGGAACGCCGTCGAGCTGGCGTCCGCCGTGATTCGACACGATGACTCCCGCGGCGCCTTCATCGACGGCCCGCCGCGCCTCGTCGCCGGTCAAGACGCCCTTGATCAGAATCGGGCCGGCCCAGACCTCGCGAATCCATCGCAGATCTTCCCAGGTGACGACCGAGCGGGACAGGGCGGTCTGAACGTCGATGACCGGGATCGGACCTTTTCCCGGAATGACGACGTTGGGCAGCGTCGGAAGGCCGCCGTCGCGGAAAAAACGGGAGAGCCACCCCGGCCGAGCGAGCAACTGCGGCAGAAAAGGAATTTTTGCCAGGACGCTCGCGCCCAGGAGCTCTTTCAAACCGTTTCGAAAGTCTCGCTCGCGCATGCCGGGCACTGCCGTATCGATGGTGACAGCCAGGGCAGAGAAACCCGCGGACCGAGCGCGTCGGAGGCCGTCCTCCGCGGCCTCGCGGCCGCCGACCAGGTAGAGCTGATACCAGACCGGCCCGCGGGAAGCCGCCTTCACGTCTTCCATCCGGTGCCCGGAAACCGTCGACAGAACGTACGCCGTGCCGGCGGCGCCGGCGGCTCGTGCCGCAACGACTTCGCCGCCAGGATGCATGAGCCGGCTGTAACCGACGGGCGCGAGCAGCACCGGTAACGCGAGATCCAGGCCCAGTACCCGCGTTGCCAGATCGGACTGCGGAACGGCGACCGCCTGACGCGGCCGGAAGCTGAGCTCCTCGAACGCGCGGCAGTTTTCCTTCAGCGTGACCTCGCCATCGGCGCCGCCGTCGATGTAGTCGAAGACCACTCGCGGCAGCCGCTTGCGAGCGAGGGGACGCAGGTCCCCGATGCTCACGACCCGCGGAGACGCGACGGAGCGGGCTGCCCGACTCATCTGGAAGAGCCAGCATAAATCCGGAGCGTACGCGCGTGCTCCGCAACGAGGCTCCGAGCCGAAGGCTTCACGCCCGGGATCGTTGGTCCTCCAGCCAGGTCTCGGCGGCTCCGACCTCGCGAAAGATCTTGGTCGCCGAAAAGTTACGGGCCGCGAGCACCTCGAAGACCTGCGCCGTGCCGAACCAGGCGTCCGATCCGACGACGATGGCGCACGCCCCGAACCGGACGCTGTCGCGAAGCCGGCCAATCTTCTCCGTCACGGCTCGCAGCTGCTCGTTCGATGGCAGCGAGGTCGTGTCGGTCAGGTCCAGGATGACATCGAGCCGAGTCGGGCACTGCTCGTCCACCTCCAGCTCGTGAAAATGAGCGATCACCTCCGGGAGCGTGACCTGCCCGAAACAACGAGTGCGAATGAGACCGAGGGGTTTGTCGATCGTGTAGGTGACGGACATTCTTCTCCTCTCTCCAGGCGGAAAGTTCACGGCGCTTCGAGGAGCTCGCCGGCCTGGAGGAAGTTCCGACTCTCCGGCACGGACGATCGAAAGAACTTCTGGGTGACCGCGCGGAAGGCTACCGCAGCCCGGCCTGCGCTGCAACTTCGCGCCGCGGATGCGAGCGGGCGTTGTCTTCGATGAGGACGCGCCGGAGGAAGTCGACCAGGCAGGTCGTGAAGATCCCGCTGTGGCCGTTCTGGAGGGGGACTCAGGTGCCCGTCTCCGAATTTTAGACCTCAGAACCTCAGACCTTAGATCACACCCGGCGGCAGGTTCGCGGCAAAAAACTCTGTCCATCTCCGCGCGTACTCAACGGCCAGCACTTTCTCGGCTTCATCGTCATGATGGCAGTGGCCGGCGCCTTCGACGTTCCAAATGATGGCGCCCCTTGGAAGCGCGGCCTGGAGTCTCGCGGCGAAGCGAGGCGGCACCAGCCAATCCCTCTGGCCATGAACGAGGCAGAGCCGCCCCCGGATATGCGACAGCGCACGGACCGGGTCGATCTGAACGAGGCCGGCCGACGGATCGACGGAGTGCAGCTCCCGCCGGACTCGCCCCGCGGCGCGCGAGATCGCCCATCGAGTCGTCATCGCCAGCAGGGAACGCGGAATTCCGCTCACCACGGAGAGATAGTGGCGGGCCATCTCTGTCAAGTTCGCGTAGGGAGACTCCAGCCACAGAGCCTCAATCCCCGGCCGATCGGCGGCGAACTCCAGAGCGACCGTGCAACCGGCGGAGCAGGCATGGATCCCGAGCCTCGCGAGATCGATTCCGAAGCGTTCTCGCGACGTTTCCAGCAGCCGGCTCAGATCGTCGCTCTCCAGGAATCCGTAGGTGACGAAATCGCCTTCGCTCGGCCGGTGTCCTCGCAGGTCCGGAAGAAGCACGTTGTAGCCGAGGCTCAAAGATCGCAGCGCGTCGGGACGCCACTCCGCGCTGCAGCCTCCTTTTCCGTGGAGAAAGAGAATCGTCGCGCGCCGCTCGGGCTCGCCGGGAGAAGCGAAAAGAGCCGCGAGCACGGCTGGGGCGCGGGCGCTTCCGGGGTGGCGATGGTCGACCACGATCGACGCCTCGCGGCGAAGGTCGGCCAGCAGCTCTTCCCGCCGCGCCGTTGCCGGCGTGAGTCCTCTCGGAGAAATGAGACGGTTGGCAAGGCGCCGAGCGGCGAGGTAAGAGCCGCCGAGGTAAGCGAGTGCTCCGGCTCCCAGAAGAGTCAGCGCCGTGCGCGTTCGTCGCTTCATAGCAGTGGAGTCAAGAGCGGGCAGTGACGAGTAACGAGCGTGAGGACGAGTGCCTCCACTCGTCACGAGTCACGAGTCACTCCAGTCCGAGTTTCTCGCGCACCTGCTTGGCCTTTTTTCCGAACAGCCCGACCGCTTCGACGGGACCCTGCACGTAGGCCTGGCAAGCGAGCCGCACCGGCTGCCCTTTCCAGCGCCTGCGGATGAGAGCGAGAGGTTTGAGAAGCCAGAGTCTCAGCGAGAACCGCTCGAGGCCGGTCGCGGGAGTCAGGTTCTCGGCGCCGGAAAGGGGCAGAACGGCGCAGGTGGTGCATTGGCCGTGGCCGCCGCACCAGTGCCAGAGACGCGCATCGGCGTCCAGGGCCGCGTCCCAGAGCCGATAGCCTTCCCAGACATCGATCTGTTCGCCGTTGATCACGCAGCGCACCTTGCGGGGCGCCGGCTTGGGCTCGCTGGCCATGGAGGAATTATACGGATAGTCAACAGTCGACAGTCGAAGTCGACAGGGAGGAACCGGCAGTCGGTAGTCGATAGTCGGGAGTCGGTAGGGAAGAACTTAGAATCGGGTTGATGTTTGCGCATCTTTTGCTGGTGGTGAGCGCGTCCGCTCTGGCAGCTTTGCCGACTCCGACTCCGACGCTGTTGCCGACTGCTGGCGCCGGGCCGACGCATTTTCGGTTGATTCCGGTTGTGGCCGGCGTGTATGCCGCGATCGCGAAGCCGGGAGATCGGGATGCGGTCGGCAACGCGGGGTTCGTCGTGGGAGAGGACTCCGTTCTCGTGGTCGATTCGTTTGCAACGCCGGCCGCGGCCCAGGAGCTGCTCTCGGAAATCCGCCGGGTGACGAGGCTACCCGTGAGGTGGGTCGTCAACACCCACTACCATCTCGATCACGTCGGCGGCAACGCGGTCTTCGTCCGCGCGGGGGCCGTCGTCGTCGCGCACGAAAACGTGCGGGCGTGGGTCCGCACAGAGAACCTGAAGTGGCGGGCGGAGATCCGTCCGGAAGAAAAGGAAATGCTTTCGCGGCTGGTGCTCCCCGACATCACACACCGACAGGGACTGACTCTGTGGCTGGGCTCGCGGCGCGTCGACGTGTTGTTCCGTCCCGGACACACGGGCGGGGACTCCGTCGTGCGCGTCACCGACGCGGACGTCGTCTTCGCCGGAGACCTCATCTGGAACGCGACCGTGCCGAACCTGATCGACGCGGATACGGCCGCATGGCAGAAAACGCTGGAAGGTTTTCTCGACGATTTTCCGCGGGCGGCCTTTGTACCCGGCCATGGGGATCCGGGGCACGCACTTGACGTCCGTTTCTTCCGAGACTACATCTTCGGGCTCCGTCAGACGGTCGCCCGCGGCCTGGAGGAAGGCAAGTCGGGCCAGGCCCTCGTCGACTCCGTCCTTCCGCTCCACAAGGCCCGCTTCGGCAGTTGGGCCTGGTTCGATCAATTCGGATCGGGCAACATCACGATGACCGAGCAGGAGATGAAGGGAACGAAGCGGTACGCGCCAACGCCGGGGCCGTGAGGCGAGCGGGGAGCGGGAAGCAGGGAGCGGGGAGCGGGGAGCCAAGAATGTGGTACAATATATAGATTGTTATCGGATGTTCTTCCGCTCTTCTCGAAGGTAAATCAACTGGATGTCCGAGCGGCGCTCGCCCGGCTCGAGGTCGACGACGACTCGCGAGGGGTCGCGTGGATCGTCGGTGACGACGGTCCGGTCCTCCTCGCTTAGGACGAATCCGTATTGTCCCGGCGCTGCGAGAGAAAGCGCGAAGCGGCCTTCCGAGTCGGTCCTGGCGCGGGGAGACCAGGGGATGTCCTTCCCGCGCGGAATCGCTTCGACGTAGAGATCCGCGACCGGCCGGCCGGCCGTGTCGACGACGCGCCCTTCGACTCGAGCCTGCGGGTTCCTCGCGGTCTCGCGCATCCCGGCCGTAGGGGGCGGAGCGCTGACGCAGGCAAGACACGACAGAACGAAGGATGCCGCAATGACTCTCACAATCCGATCGTATTCCATCACCGCATCACCGCATCACCGCATCACCGCATCACCGCTTCCCGCTTCCCGCCTTATGCCATCATCTCCTCGGAGGACTCGCATGGCAGAAGCAACCACCCCGCGGCAGGAGATTCACAAATTCACAGTCTCGGGCACCTGGTCTGGAGACGGGACCGGCTGCGGCCAGCTTCGGTTGCCGGAGGGAAACCTTCAGATCCCGATCGGCGGCTCCAAGAAACTGGGCGGGTGTGGAGTCGGGGCGAATCCCGAGGAGATTCTGCTCGGCGCAGTCGCCGCGTGTTTCCTGAACACTTGGGCGATCTTTCTGCGTAAGCTCAATGTTGCCTACCAGGAGCCTGCCGTCCGTGTCTCCGGAGATCTCGGGCCGGACCCGGCGGGCGGGTTCAAGATGCTCGACGCGACCATCCATGCGCTGGTCCCGCGCGCTCTGTTGGCCGATCAGAGAGGGCCGGTCGAGAAAACGCTGCAGCTGGCGGAGAAGTACTGCATCACCTCGAAAGTTGCGCGATCCGCGATGCCGGTCAGGGTGGAGCTGGAAGAGGTCTAAGGTCTAAGGTCTAAGGTCTAAAGTTGACCGGAGCGATGAAGCGCGTTCCGATCGAGGACTCCTTCGATCTCCATTCGTTCCATCCCAAGGACATTGCGCCGGTGCTCGACGATTATTTGCGCGAGGCCAAGAACAAAGGATTGCGGGAGGTTCGCGTGATCCATGGAAAGGGGAAGGGAATCCGCCGCGCAGAAGTCCGAAAGCTCCTCTCGACGCGCAGCGACGTGTCCGAGTTCTTCGATGCGCCCCCCGAGCGCGGGGGAATCGGAGCGACGATCGTCCTCTTGAGCCTTAGACCTTAGACCTTAGACCCTTCTCATTCCCCCAGCTTCACCCTCAGATCGGCATCCCGTTCCGCGCTCACCGCATCCGGCCGGGCAGGCACTTCGAGCATCTGCCCGCAGACACATTCGGTCTGGAAGCTTCCATCGGACGAACGCACATCCAGGGCCAACTGCAGCGGCCGGCCGTCGTTGATCGTGCGATCGCGATTCCACCGTCGCACCGATCCCAGCAGCCCCTGCGGAGTCTCGGTGTAGTTGATTGCGAGCTCGCACTGGCAGCGGGGGCAGGTGGCCCAGCGGTATTTCATGAACCGAGTCTACAGTTGACAGGGGAAGAGTTTCGAGACCATCGTCAAGGCTGTCGACTGTGGACTGTCGACTGTCGACTAATTCGTCTTGTTGTCCAGCGTCCGCCGGGGGCCGGTGTCGCGGGACGGAGTCTCGCGGGCTCCGCGCCGCAGCGGATCACCCCGCATTTGCTTGTGGGCTTTTTTTCGCTCGTACATGTGCCGGTCGGCCATCTCGATCGCCATGTCGAAGGGAACACGCGTCGAAAACGGGGTCACGCCGACGGACGCCGCGAGAAACTTCTTGAAGGCGCGGCCGGTGGTCCGCGGCGACTGGCGCACCTCTTCGATTTTGGCGGGGAGCATGTAGAAGCGCTTCTTGGCGACCTCCTCGTCCATGCCCGGAAGGACCACGAGGAACTCGTCGCCGCCCCAGCGGATCAGATAGTCGTCGCCGCGAATCAGCTTCTTGATCGCCTGAGCACAGGTCCAGATCGCCTTGTCCCCTTCCTCGTGCCCCTCCTTGTCGTTGATCGTCTTCAAGCCGTCCACGTCGATGAGGACGATCGAGCCTCCGATGGTCTCCCGCATCAAAGCAGGCCGGATCTCGTCCAGGAAGAAGCGGTTGTAGGCCTCCGTGAGGGGATCGATTTGGGCCCGTCTCTTCGAACGCTGCGTGTCCTCGGTGGCACGCGCGTGGATCGTCGTCAGCTTGCGCTCGGTGTCCTCCATCGCCCAGATGATCAGGCCGATCCCGAAGAACATTTGAAGGAAGAGGTCGTAGAACCCCGTGTATGCGAGGAACGGGTATGCCTCGTCGTTATGCATAGCCGAGAGGGCGAAGAAGACGACGTAGACCAGATGCGCGAGGAGCGTCAAAAGCGCCAGCGCCCCGGAGAACTGCTTGCCCATGCCCGCCCAGCGGCCTCGGAAAACCAGCGCGGTGATCACGAACCAGGCGCAGGCCCCGACCCCCATGTGGATCGCGTAGAAGAGCGAACCGCTGCCGGCGAAGTAGACGACCGCGGCTGAAAAGGGAAGACCCAGAAGAATCCCGAGGAGAAGCGGCTTCCCCAGCCGCGAGTCGTGTGTCATGCGATCGGCCGCGACCATGAGAGAGACGTAATAGAGAATCTTGAAAAACTGATAGGGCGCGTTCTTGTACGGGAGCGTGACCTGTTCCGAGACAATCAGGCACACGAGCGAGAGGGTGAGAAACAGCCAGCCGGTGCCCGCCGCTCGGAGCATGCGGCTGCCGCCGCTGTCGCGCGAGAGATAGAGAAAGATCAGCGCCAGCAGACCGGCGCCGATCGTCTGCACCACTAACCCGAGAGAGGACATCTGCATGGGAACACTAAAGATTAACCCAAACCCGCCCCTTTCGTGCCCCGGACCACGTCCGCGCCGCTCCAAACCGCCGAAAACCCGCGCCCCGGTCCCGTCTCTGCTCTGGTCAACAGGCGAGCGCTCGATGAGGCCTTCTTTGCTCGCCGACCCGGAAGCAGTCCGGGTCGCGGCGCGCGAAGTCTCCCAGAGGGGTGGAGGCGCGCGCCCCGGGAGCTCGGCGCGGAGCGAGCGACAAGGCGGGCGGTCGAGGCCCTTTGGCCGAGCCGACCGCCGGCGGCCGTAGCCGCGTCGCTCGCGTAGCGCCGAGCGACGTGCTAGCGGCTATTCACCTGGGATCCAACGCGGCGGAAATTCTCGCCCCGTCCCGTCACACGGCAGCCGCCGGTCTGCGCCATGGTCTGCGTCTCACAGGTGACGGGCAGGCGGGCAAAAACGTCGGGACCTCGCAGTTGCAGCGCCATCTTCGGAGCAGAGCCGTCCCTGGGCAGAAGGAGAAGGTCGGAGCCCTGCGGCGCTCGCGCGATGTCGAGCAGGAACCGCTGTTTTCCGATCTCGAGCACCGTGGGATCGACCGAGACAACGTTGATCGAGAGCCGCTCGCCACCGCGGCTGTCCCAGGATCCCGTCAGGGACTGGAGCGCGATCTGGTCCTCGACTCGCATGAAGACTTCAATGCCGGCCGAGGTTCGCCGGCTGATCGGAACGTAGTCGTGGCGCAGGTCGTCGCCCAAGCCTTCGATCGAAAGCTCGAGCGGATGCCGTTGATCGGGAGACATATGCAGGCGGACATACCCCGGACGCTTGTCCTGGACGATGGTCAGTTGCCACTCCGATTTCTTCTCGTCCCAGTCGCCCCGGCGGATGGGAAGGCGCTCGGCTCCGGAAGGGCGGAGGACTTCGATGGCAAACACGCCTTCGTCACGATCGGCCAGCACACGCAGCCGTGGGGTGGTCTTGAAGGCGGAGAGGTCGAATCCGGAGTTGAGGGTCTCCATCAGCGATCTGGGATAAAGAGTCTCCGAAGACCACTCGGGAATCCACACTCCGTCGATCTTTGCGGTCGAGCGGGAAGCGTCCAACGTCAGCTCGAATCCGGAGAATTGGTAGACCTCCGTGCGGAGAAGTTCTCCCTGAGCCACGGAGCGAGTTCGCTCGCGGACCCAATCCGCAGGGGCATCCTCGCGCGGCTTGCGCCATTGGTCCGTCCAGCCTTCGGGAGTCGCGCACTCGGGTAGCTTCCCTTTCCTCCCCACGACAGGAACCGGCGAGAGCTCCTTCTCTCGCAAGCGCCAGATGGTGCGACATTCGCGAGCGGGAGTGGAAACCGACACTTCGAGCAGGGCGCCCGCGCTCCCGAGCGAGCCTGTCGTGAGCGCGATCTGAGCGGCGCCGGATTCCGGCGCGGCAGCCTCGGCGCGAGCGCGCCGCTGCCCGGCGGTATCGCTGACTTCGATGCGCACTTTTTTTCCGTGAAGGGTCGCCGAAACCGTTTCCGGCACTCGGTCCCCGTCGAGATCGACAGCCAGCGGCGGGGGCGCCGGTGCTGCCTGGAGGAGGACCGACAGGAGAAGCGGCGTGATCATCGTGAAGGTTGAAGGTTGAAGGTCGAAGTTAAGGTTCGAAGAGAGTCGGCGTAGTTTCCAACTTTGATTTTTGAGCTTTGAAGCTACTACTTTGAACCTGGACCTCCTGATTTTCAACCTCAGCCTCTTGTCGGGGACCTGGAATCGACCCGCGAAGGAGGGATCAAACGGTTCTTCGTGTTACCCTTACGCGAGACACGCGTGCGTGCTTTCGAGAAAGCCCCGCCCGAGATCGCGGATATTCTCGCGAAACCCATCAAAGAGCTGGGGTTGAAGCTTGAAGGCTCCCCGCTGGATCGATTCGTCCAGAAGCTTTACCAGGAGCTCGAACGCAAGGGAATCCGCAAATTTCGGCCGCTCTGCTATCTGACAGACGAGTGGGGTTGTCCTTCGGGAGAGCCGGTGATCGGCATCCCGTTTTATCTGGCGGATCGCAAGCTGGCGCGCCTCGAAAAGGAGATGAACGATCTCGAGG
>JBKPDV010000061.1:0-16741 GCA_046728075.1 Acidobacteriota bacterium
GGATCTGCTTGAGGATTTTTTGAAAAGCCGCCGGAGGGATCTCCGCGAGATCTCCCTTGAGCTCGTAGCCGAAGCTCTCGAGAACCTGCTTCAGGTCCACGAGCCGGTCCGGGTCCGGCCGGTCGTGGACGCGGTAGATCGCCGGCTGCTTGGCGAAAAACAGTTTGCGTGCCACGGCCTCATTGGCCGCCAGCATGAACTCTTCGATCAGGCGGTGCGCCACGTTGCGCGCTTCGGGCACGATGCCGACGACCAGTCCCTCGTCGTCCAGAACCACGTCGGCGTCGGGCAGGTCGAAGTCGATCGAGCCGCGCGCGTCCCGGCGGCGATGCAGAAGAGCCGCGAGCTCCCCCATCGTCCGGAAGTCGTCGAGAAGCGGTCCGTAGCGCATCCGGTCGGCCTCGCTACCGGGGCTTTCCAGCAGGCGGGCGACCTCGGTGTAGGTCATGCGCTCGCGGCTGCGGATGACGCCCCTGCAAAAGCTCGACGACGTCACGCGCCCGTGCGCGTCGATGTCGAGAATCGCCGACACCACCAGGCGGTCGACGCGGGGGTTCAAGGAGCAGAGGCCGTTGGAGAGCCGTTCGGGGAGCATCGGAAGGACGCGCCCCGGGAAGTAGACGGAAGTCGCGCGGCTGCGCCCCTCGTCATCGAGCGCGGTTCCCTCGCGCACGTAGTGAGAGACGTCGGCGATGTGGACACCCAGCCTGTATCCCTCGGGCGTGCGCTCGACCTCCACCGCATCGTCGAAGTCCTTGGCGGTCTCTCCGTCGATCGTCACGATTCGACGCTCACGAAAATCCTTGCGGCCGAGCAGGTCCTCTTCGGTCACTTCCTCCGGATACTTCTCCGCCTCGGCGAGGACGGGCTCGGGAAAGCGCGTCGGCAACCCGTGCGATCGGAGCACGATCTCGATGTCGACACCGGGCTCTCCGAGAAAACCGATCCGTTCTTCGACGACCGCGTGGGCCATCCGGCGCGCGTCCGGAAAGGCCGTCAGGCGGACCTCCACGATCTCCCCGTCGAGAGCGCCCCGCGTCTTCCCTTCCGGTATCCGGATCACCGCGTCGATCCGCGGATCGTAAGGGAGGACGATGGACCTGCCCTCCTTGCGTTCGAATCTTCCGACGACGCGCTCGCGGGCCCGATCGAGGACCTTGACCACGGTCCCCGAAATCTTCTCGGGACCCCGAGCTTTGCCACGGGACCTCGGCCGCTCCTCGCGGGCCAGCACCGTGTCTCCGTCCATGGCGCCGTGCATCCCGGCGCGGGGAACGAAGAGGTCCGGTCCGCCGTCGACCAGCACGAAGCCGAACCCCTCCGGGCGAACCGTCAGCCGGCCGGCCACCGAGTTGGAATGTTCGATGGCGGAGTACTTCTCGCCCCGCACCTGGACAATTTCCCCCTTGCGCTCGAGTACGTCGAGGACCTCCCGGAATCCGTCTTCTTCCTCGGGGTCGACACGGAAGGCCCGAGCGAGATCCCGAAAGGACAGGATTCGCGAGCCTTTCTCGCGCAGCTTCTCCACGATCTCGGAGGGGCGGGGCAGCACGCGCGGCAGTGTATCCGACGGGTTCGGACTCCTCCCCGTGTCGGTCACCGGAAGCCCCGAAGCTGGCGCATCATTTGCAATACCCTGCCCGATCTCAACGTGTACGCCTACTCGAGACCCAAACATTGTGTCGGCGGGCGCCGGGACGGCGTAGACCGACGCTGTCGTCGGATTTTCACACTGCCGCCCGACCGCCCCGCGTTCATTCCTGGCAAAATGATCCATTCCGGAAAGGAACATTTATGAGAGCGGACTCTTCGCGGTCGGCTTCTCCGCCGCGGGCGCGGTCACGGGTGCGCCAGCGAGCGGGCAACGGGAACGGGGGCGAAACCGGTTCGGAGTCGCTCGAGAGTTTCGACCGGCGCCACCTGCTCTCCGCGCTCACCCGGCTGAAGAAGGGAGATTTCACTGTCCGTCTGTCCCCCCGTTTGCAGGGCACCGACGAACGCATCGCCGAAGCCTTCAACGATGTTGTCGAGCTCAACCAGCAGATGAGCCTGGAGCTCGCCCGGTTGAGTCAGCTCGTCGGCAAGGAAGGCCGGATCGCGGAACGCGCTTCCCTCGGAGACGTCCAGGGCTCCTGGGCGGCGTCCGTCCGATCCGTGAATACGCTCATCACCGACCTCGCGCGCCCCACGATCGAGACCGCCCGCGTCATCGGCGCGGTCGCCAAAGGCGACCTCTCGCAGAAGATGGACATCGAGGCTGCCGGCCGGCCGCTCCAGGGCGAGTTCCTGCGGACGGCGCGAACGCTCAACACGATGGTTCATCAGCTTTCCTCCTTCGCCTCCGAGGTCACGCGCGTCGCCCGCGAGGTCGGCACGGAAGGAAAGCTCGGCGGCCAGGCCAAGGTCAAAGGCGTCGCCGGGACCTGGAAGGATCTGACGGAGAACGTCAACCTGATGGCCGGAAACCTGACCGGCCAGGTGCGCAACATCGCGGCCGTGACGACGGCCGTCGCCAAGGGAGACCTGGCCAAGAAGATCACCGTCGACGTCAAGGGAGAGTTCCAGGAGCTCAAGGCCACGATCAACACGATGGTGGATCAGCTGCGCTCCTTCGCCTCGGAAGTGACGCGCGTCGCGCGGGAAGTCGGCACGGAAGGAAAGCTCGGCGGCCAGGCACGCGTCGAAGGCGTTTCGGGAACGTGGAAGGACCTGACGGACAGCGTCAACTCAATGGCCGGCAACCTGACGTCTCAGGTGCGCAACATCGCCGACGTCACGAAGGCCGTGGCCAAGGGAGACCTCTCCAAGAAGATCACGGTCGACGTCAAGGGCGAGATCCTCGAGCTCAAGGCCACGGTCAATACGATGGTCGACCAGCTTTCGTCCTTCGCCGCGGAAGTCACGCGCGTCGCCCGCGAGGTCGGCACGGAAGGAAAGCTGGGAGGCCAGGCGAGCGTGCCCGGCGTCGCGGGAACCTGGAAGGACCTGACCGACAGCGTCAACTTCATGGCCGGCAACCTGACCTCCCAGGTGCGCAACATCGCCGACGTCACGACCGCCGTCGCCAACGGAGACTTGTCCAAGAAGATCACGGTCGACGTGCGCGGCGAGATCCTGGAGCTGAAGGACACGATCAATACGATGGTCGATCAGCTGCGCTCCTTCGCTTCGGAGGTCACGCGCGTGGCCCGCGAGGTCGGAACGGAAGGAAAGCTCGGAGGCCAGGCCGACGTGCGCGGAGTCGCCGGAACCTGGAAAGACCTGACCGACAGCGTCAACTCGATGGCCGGCAACCTCACGGCTCAGGTGCGCAACATCGCCGACGTCACGACCGCGGTCGCCACCGGCAACCTCTCCAAGAAGATCACCGTGGACGTCAAGGGCGAGATCCTGGAGCTCAAGGACACGATCAACACGATGGTCGACCAGCTCTCCTCCTTCGCCGCCGAAGTGACGCGCGTCGCCCGCGAGGTCGGCACCGAAGGGAAGCTCGGAGGCCAGGCGCAGGTCGAAGGCGTTTCCGGCACTTGGAAAGACCTGACCGACAGCGTCAACTCGATGGCCGGCAACCTGACGGCCCAGGTCCGCAACATCGCCGACGTCACGACCGCGGTCGCCAACGGAAATCTCTCCAAGAAGATCACCGTCGACGTGCGCGGCGAGATTCTGGAGCTCAAGGACACGATCAACACGATGGTCGATCAGCTGCGCTCCTTCGCCTCGGAAGTCACGCGCGTGGCGCGCGAGGTCGGCACGGAAGGAAAGCTCGGCGGCCAGGCGAGCGTGCCCGGCGTCGCCGGTACCTGGAAGGACCTGACCGACAACGTCAACTTCATGGCGGGCAACCTTACGTCTCAGGTCCGAAACATCGCGGAGGTCACAACCGCGGTCGCCAAGGGGGATCTCTCCAAGAAGATCACGGTCGACGTCAAGGGCGAGATCCTGGAGCTCAAGAACACGGTCAACACGATGGTCGACCAGCTTTCCTCCTTCGCCGCCGAGGTGACGCGCGTGGCGCGCGAGGTCGGCACGGAAGGAAAGCTCGGCGGACAGGCCGACGTCCGCGGCGTCGCCGGAACCTGGAAGGACCTGACCGACAGCGTCAACTTCATGGCGGGCAACCTGACCTCGCAGGTCCGCAACATCGCCGATGTCACCACGGCCGTCGCCACTGGAAACCTCTCCAAGAAGATCACGGTCGACGTCAAGGGCGAGATCCTGGAGCTGAAGAACACGATCAACACGATGGTCGATCAGCTTTCCTCCTTCGCCGCCGAGGTGACCCGCGTCGCCCGCGAAGTCGGAACGGAAGGAAAGCTCGGCGGTCAGGCGGCAGTGCCGGGAGTCTCCGGAACGTGGAAGGACCTGACGGACAACGTCAACTCCATGGCGAGCAACCTGACCTCGCAGGTGCGCGGCATCGCGCGCGTCGTCACAGCCGTCGCCAACGGCGACCTGAAGCGCAATCTGACGCTCGAAGCCAAGGGCGAGATCGCCGCGCTGGCCGACACGATCAACGGGATGATCGACACGCTGGCCACCTTCGCGGCGCAGGTGACGACGGTTGCACGCGAGGTCGGCGTCGAGGGCGAGCTGGGAGGCCAGGCCAGCGTGCCCGGGGCAGCCGGAACCTGGAAGGACCTGACGGACAACGTCAACCAGCTGGCCGCGAACCTGACGACCCAGGTGCGCGCGATCGCGGAGGTCGCCACCGCCGTGACGAAGGGCGACCTGACCCGGTCGATCAAAGTCCAGGCTTCCGGAGAGGTCGCGGCGCTCAAGGACAACATCAACGAGATGATCCGCAACCTCAAGGACACGACGCTGAAGAACAGCGAGCAGGACTGGCTGAAGACCAACCTCGCGAAATTCTCCCGGATGCTCCAGGGCCAGCGGGATCTGCTCGCCGTCGGACGCCTCATCCTCTCGGAGCTCGCGCCGGTCGTGTCGGCGCAGCAGGGGGTCTTCTACACCCTCGACTCGGCGAGCGACGAGCCTCAACTGAAGCTCCTCGCGAGCTACGCCTGCAAGGCCCGAGCGCTCCCGAAGTATTTGAAGCTCGGCGAAGCCTTAATCGGCCAGTGCGCGAGCGAGAGGCAGAAAATCCTGATGACTCAGGTCCCCGGCGACTACCTCGCGATCTCCTCGGGGCTGGGGCAGGCGGCGCCGGCCAACATCATCGTCCTTCCCGTTCTCTTCGAGGGACAGGTCAAGGGAGTGCTCGAGCTGGCGTCCTTCGAGCGGTTCAGCCCCGCCCACCAGGCGTTACTCGACCAGTTGACGGAAAGCATCGGCATCGTGCTCCACACGATCGAGTCCAACACGAGAACGGAAGATCTCTTGAAGCAGTCGCAGTCTCTCGCCCGAGAGCTCCAGACCCAGCAGGAAGAGCTGCGGCAGACCAACCAGCAGCTGGAGGAGAAAGCCGCGCTGCTCGCCGAGCGCAACGTGGAAGTCGAGCGGAAAAACCAGGAGGTCGAGCAGGCCCGCCTCGCCCTCGAAGAGAAGGCGCGCCAGCTGGCTTTGACCTCCAAGTACAAGTCCGAGTTCCTCGCGAACATGTCGCACGAGCTGCGCACACCCTTGAACAGCCTCTTGATCCTCTCCGACCAGCTCTCCCGCAACCCGGACCGCAACCTGAGCTCCAAACAGACCGAGTTCGCCAAGACGATCCACGCCTCCGGCAAGGACCTCCTGGCCCTGATCAACGACATCCTGGATCTCTCCAAGATCGAGTCCGGAACCGTCGTCGTGGACGTCGGCGAGCTGCGTTTGAACGACCTGCTCGACTATGTGGATCGCTCGTTCCGGCATGTGGCCGAGGCCAAGAAGCTCGAGTTCCAGATCGAGACCGGACACCAGACGCCTCGGTCGATCGTCACCGATTCCAAGCGGCTCCAGCAGGTCATCAAGAACCTGCTTTCCAACGCGTTCAAGTTCACCGACCGCGGGCGCGTCGCGCTACGGGTCGAGACCGCTTCCGGAGGCTGGAACCCGGACCTCGAGTCGCTGAACAGGGCCAACTCGGTCGTGGCGATCTCGGTGACGGACACCGGAATCGGAATTCCCGGGGACAAGCAGCAGATCATCTTCGAGGCCTTTCAGCAGGCGGACGGAAGCACGAGCCGGAAGTACGGAGGCACGGGTCTGGGCCTGGCCATAAGCCGAGAGATTGCCCGCCTTCTGGGAGGCGAGATCCGATTGACGAGCGTGCCCGGACACGGGAGCACCTTCACCCTCCTTCTCCCCGAGGTCTATTCCGCCGCGCCGGCCTCCCGAAGCACGGTGGAGCCGCAATCACGGATCGTCTCGGTCATGTCCGACGTCGATGCCGTTCACCTGGCCCCGCCGGCCCCGCTCGAGGTCTGCGAGGTCCCCGATGACCGTGCGAACCTGGGTTCAGACGATCGGGTTCTGCTCATCATCGAAAACGACGAGAACTTCGCGCGCTTCCTGGTGGACCTCGCGCACGAGAACGGATTCAAGGCGCTCGTCGCCACGCAGGGCGCCGAAGGGATCACCTTCGTCGAGCAGCAGCCGCGCATCGACGCGATCACGCTGGACATCCAGCTTCCTGTCATCGACGGATGGCGCGTTCTGGACCGTCTCAAGAGCGACTTGAAGAGCCGCCACATCCCCGTCTACATCATCACGACGGAAGAGGACACGAGCCGGGCGTTCTCCCTTGGGGCGATGGGAGTCCTCCAGAAGCCGATCAAGACGAAGGACGTGCTCGACCGCGTCTTCTCGGAGATCCGTGGGTCCCTCGATCGACAGTCCCGGGAGCTCCTCGTCGTTTGCTCCGACCCCCACAAGCGGTCACGCATTCTCCAGGCGCTGGGCAACGGCGCGATCCGATCGCTGCCTGTCACAACTCCGCCGGAGGGGCTGGGAGTACTCGACCACCACAGCGTCGACTGCGTCGTGCTCGACCTGACCTCGATTCCCGCGGAGGCCCTCGATTCGGCGGCGGAGATCGTGCGCCAGTCCCAGACCCGGTCCATCCCGGTCGTCCTGTCCGCTCCGGAGGATTGGACTCCTCCGGAGGCCGAGCGGCTCTGGCTCGATCGCTTGTGGCGGGCGGCCTCCGTCAAACCGGTGCACTCCCTCGAGCGGCTCGTCGACCAGACGCTTCTCTATCTCCACCAACCGGTCTCGGCGCTCGAGCCCGAGCAGCGCGAAATGATCGAGCGGCTCTATTCCACGGATCAGGTTCTGGCTGGCAAGAAGGCCCTCATCGTGGACGACGACATCCGCAACATCTTCGCGTTGACGAGCGTGCTCGAGCGGCAGCACATGGAAGTCATCGCGGCGGAAACCGGCAAGGAGGCAATCCAAAAACTCCAGGAGACTCCGGGCATCGACGTCGTACTGATGGACATCATGATGCCCGACATGGACGGCTACGACACCATGCAGGCGATCCGTAAGATCGGGAAGTACAAAGATCTTCCGATCATCGCGGTCACGGCCAAGGCGATGAAGGGAGACCGGGAGAAGACCCTCCAGGCCGGCGCCTGGGACTATCTCGCCAAGCCTGTCGATACCGACCAGATGCTCTCTGTCCTGCGCGCCTGGCTGTACCGGTAGAAGAAACATCGCGACGGCATGAAACCCGAAGAGTCCGTCAGCATCCTCGCGGTCGATGACGACCCGGCCAAGCTCCTGGCGCTGACGGTGGTTCTCGCAGAGCTCAACCAGAACGTCGTCACCGCCTCTTCCGGGAGAGAGGCGCTGCGTTTCCTTCTCCAACAGGAGTTCGCCGTCGTTCTGCTGGATGTCCACATGCCGACGATGGACGGGTTCGAGACGGCCGCTCTGATCCGCCAGCGCAAGAGCTCCGAGCACACCCCCATCATCTTCGTCACTTCCTACCCGGACGACACGCACGCCGCGCGCGGATACTCCCTGGGCGCCGTCGATTACATCCTGGCGCCGGTCGACCCGGAAGTGCTCAAGACCAAGGTCTCGGTTTTCGTCGAGCTCTTTCGCAGGGCAGCGCAGATCCGGTCCCAGGCCGAATCCCTCGAGCAGCGCGCCCGGCAGCTCCAACGCCTGACGCAGGCCTCTCTCGCCATCAACTCGGCTCTCTCTCCGGACCAGATGCTCCAGGTCGTTTCGGCCCTCGCGCGCGACATTCTGGGCGCGCATCAGGCAGTCGCCATTGCGGCTCCGGATCAGAAGTGGTCGGCGCCGCGCGTGAGCGCCTCCCTCTCCGCGCGCTATCAGGCAAGCGGCGAACGCCCCGTCCTCCGCGATCGGGCGGCGGTCCTCTCCTTCCTCTCCGGCATCCGGGCGCCCGTGCGCCTCGCGCGAAACCAGGGAGTGTCTCCGTGGACGGACCTGCTGGCCAACGACCGGCCCGAAAAGGTCGGCTGGCTGGCCGCGCCTCTGACCAGCCGGGACGGCCGCAACATGGGCCTGCTCCATCTGCTCGAGAAGATCGACGGGGACTTCACCGAGGAGGACGAGGCCATTCTCACTCAGCTCGCGCAGATGAGCTCGATCGCCATCGAGAACGCCGTCAACGCGGAGGCCCGCGAGGCCAACCGGATGAAGGACGAGTTCTTGACGACCCTGTCCCACGAGCTGCGCACTCCGCTCTCGGCCATCCTGGGCTGGACGCGGCTGCTGCGCTCGGGCAGGCTGGAAGGGCGCCGCAAAAACCACGCCGTCGAGGTCATCGAGCGCAACGTCCTTGCGCAGACGAAGCTCATCGACGATCTGCTCGACGTCTCGCGCATCATCACAGGCAAGCTTCGCCTTCAGCTGCGGGCCGCCGTTCTCTCCGACGTCATCGACGCCGCCATCGAAGCGATGCGGCCGGCCGCCGAGGCCAAAGAGATCCAGGTTCGGTCGGAAAAGAGCCTGCGTCCGGGAGAGGACCGCATCGTCGGCGACCCCGATCGCCTGCAGCAGGTCATCTGGAATCTGATCTCCAACGCGATCAAGTTCACACCGGTGCGGGGGCGCGTCTCCGTCGAGCTCTCGCGCGGAGAGAATGATTTCGAGATCACAATCACGGACACGGGCAGAGGAATGGCCCCTGACTTTCTCGAACAGGCGTTCGACCGGTTCCGCCAGGCGGACAGTTCGACGACGAGGGCACAGGGGGGCCTCGGCATCGGCCTGGCGATCGCTCGTCACTTGGTCGAGCTTCACGGCGGATCGATCTCCGCCGAGAGCGCGGGTCCCGGCCGCGGCTGCCGATTCCGGGTCCTGCTCCCCGCCGTCGCGATCGGGCTGGGCTCGGGCGACCGAAAGGAACCCGGAACCGTCGTCGCGGCCGGCGATCCGAGCCAGGTCCTCCCTAATCTGGACGGCGTTCGGATCCTCCTCGTCGAGGACGAGAAAGACGGCCGCGATCTGATCACCGAGATTCTTCGCGGGGCCGGCGGCCAGGTGAAGGCAGTCGCCTCCGCCAGCGAGGCCATGGCGGAAATACCTGTCTACCGCCCGGAGATCCTCATCAGCGACATCGGCATGCCCGACGAGGACGGCTATTCTCTGATCCGTCGGATTCGGGACCGCTCGCCCGAGGAGGGAGGGCTGATCCCAGCGATCGCCGTTTCCGCCTACGCCCGGGAAGAGGATCGCATCCGCTCTCTTTCGGCGGGCTTTCAAATGCACGTGGCGAAGCCTTTCGAACCGATCGACCTCGCGGCGGCGATCGGGAGGCTCGCTCGCAGCAATCCTCGCGCGGTGAGCCCGGACCCGCCATCGAGGACTTCGTCGCGCCAGAAAGATCCGTGCCCTGCCTCCGCCCCTCCGGAAGCGTCGTCGCCGCGAATTCTGATCATCGAGGACGACCCAGACTCCCGAGAAGGCCTCCGCGAGCTTCTCGAAGCCAGCGGACACGTCGTCGACGTCGCCGACAGCGGGCTCACCGGGATCGAGCGCGCGCTCGACCGTTCTCCGAGCGTCGCGCTGATCGACATCGGTCTGCCCGATCTGGACGGTTACGAGGTCGCCCAGCGGCTCCGGCGGCATCTCGGCAAGGAGGAGATCTTCCTCGTCGCCCTGACCGGGCACGTCGGCCCGCATCACGAGCGTCAGGCTCTCGCGTCCGGTTTCGATGCCCATCTGACCAAGCCGATCGACTTCGACAAGCTCGGCTTGCTGCTCGCGTCGCGGGCTTCTCGCGTCGCTCCCGCTCGCCCGGCCTGATCGCCTCCCGGCCGGGGGGCGCCGCGAGCGGAGTCCCTTGACTTTATGCGGGGCTGAAATATGTTCGCGCCACCGCTCTCCCAAGTCTCAACCCGTGTCGAGCGAAAGGAGGACCCATGCCCGAGATTCGGATCGTCCTGATCGGCCTGGCGGTCATCGTGGGTCTCTGGATCCTCTTTTCGATGTTCCGAAGCATCCCTCAGGCCACGGTCGCGGTCGTGACCATCTTCGGCAAATTCCAGCGCGTCATGCGTGAAGGCGCTAACTTCAAGCTGCCCTGGGAGAACGTCTTTTCGCGGCTGTCCCTGCAGAATCGCGCCCTCCAGTTGGAGTTTCAGGCGATCACTCAGGACCAGGCCAACGTCAAGTTTTCGACGATGATCGTCTACGGTGTCGCCAACGCCGACGAGGACACGATCAAGAAAGCCGTCTTCAGCTTCGCGACCCAGAACGAGTTCCTGCTCGCGCTCCAAAGAACGATCGACGGCTCGATCCGTCAGTTCGTGGCGAGCACGAAGCAGGCGGACATCCTCGGCATGCGCGGGGAAATCGTCCAGCACACCAAGAAGAACTTGGACGAGGTCGTCTCCTCCTGGGGCTATGCGGTCCGCGACATCCAGATCACCGACATGACGTTTGACCAGTCGATCATGGATTCCATGGCACGCGTGGTCTCCTCCAAGAACCTCCTCGCGGCCGCCGAAAACGAAGGCGCGGCGCTGCTGGTCAAGCGCACGAAGGACGCCGAGGCCGAAGCCGCCTACAAGACGATCGGAGCCGAGGCGGAGAAGAAGGCTTCCTCCCTGCGAGGCGAGGGCCTCGCGCTCTTCCGCAGAAACATGGCGGAGGGGATGAAGGAGGCCGCCGACACGCTGCGCGCCGCCGGCGTCGACTCGAATTTTCTTCTCTACCTGGAGTACACCGACGCCCTGAAATACGTCGCCGACCATGCCCAGGGAAAGGTCATCTTCATGGATAGCGGAGCGGGAGCCGCCCAGCGCATCATCGAAGGCATCGCCGGCCTCGGTGCGGACGGGGGCGCGAGCGCAACTCCGGCAGTTGGGCGCTGACGGCGGCGGCGATTATGCGGGGAACCGGAGGCGGGCCAGGAGCGCCTGGAAGCGCGGATCGCCGCGCAGAGGCTCGAACTCGCCGGGCACGTTGAGCCAGACCAGAACGGCGGCGCGTCGGTCGAAGGCCTGCTCGAGCCAACGCAGCGCGCCCTCCCTGTTTCCGGAGGCGCTCCAGAGCCACGCGATCTGGTTGGAGTCGACGTAACGCGTCCTCGAGATCTCTGCCAGCTCTTCCGCGGCCTTCTGAACGGCCGCCGGGTAACCCGACTTCGCATAAGTCTCTTCGACGGCGGCCGCCGCCGAGTCGTGCCGGTAGAGACGCAGGGTTTGAAGCAGGTGTCGGTAGGCTTCTTCCCTCTGCCCCTTGCGGTCGTAGGCGATCCAGAGCCACAGCTCCGCCGGCGCGAATTTCGGATTCATGTCGAGGATCTTGCGGCACTGCGCAATCGCGGCGTCCCGGTCGCCCGCGAAGAAATAGTGCACGGCCAGATCGAGGCCGTTGACGAGCGACAGGGGGTCCAGCTGCCGGGCGAGTTGGATCTCGGCGAGAGCCTCCTTGCGGCGGCCCATCGCCTCGAGATAGCCCCAGTAGAGTTGATGCGCGTAGGCCGAGCTCGCGTTGTTCGCGATCGCCAGCCGGAATTGTTTCTCGGCTCCCGCCCAGTCCCAATCGTGGAAAAGCCGGACGAAGCCGAGAGTCGCGTGCGCCTCGGCGAGGGTGGAATCGATCGCAAGGGCTTTCTGCGCCTCCTCCCGGGCCTTGGAAAAGAGCTCCTCCGAGACAACGGCGGTGTACCCGAGGAGCGCGTAGGAATCGGCGAGGCCGGCGTGGGAGGGGGCATGCGTCGGATCGAGGGCGATGGCCCGGCCAAAGGATTCGATCGCCTTGGGAAGCCCTTCCGAACTCCGCTGGAAGTAGCGGCCCTGGAGGTAGGCGTCCTGAACCGCGGGATCGACCGATCGCGCCGAAGCCAGAAGGGCTTTTTCCTGGGGCGTGAGCTTGACCTGGACTTCGCGGGCGATCGCGACGGCCACGTCGCTTTGGAGCCCCAGAAGGTCGCGGAAGTCCCGCTCGTAGCTGTGTGTCCAGAGCTGCTTTTCCGGGTCCGCCCGCACCAGCTGCGCCGTGATCCTCACGCGGGGGCCCGCTTTCACGACCGAGCCCTCGACGATGATGTCCACCCCGAGCTCGCGCGCGATCTCCGGAAGGGTCTTGGTCGAGCCCTTGTAGCGCATGATCGACTGACGGGAGATGACGCGGAGCGAGCCGATGTTGCCGAGCGCGGAGATCAGCGCGTCCGTCATCCCGTCCACGAAGTACTCGGGTTCCCCGGTCAAGTTCGCCATCGGGAGAACGGCCAAGGCGGGTCCGGCAGAGGCCGCGACCGCGGGCGGGCGCGCCGTGCGCCGGGCCAGAACGAACCCGCCCCAGACTGCGGTCGCGGCCACGGCCGCCAGGGCGGCATAGGCCAGCCAGGACACCCGGCTCCGGGGAGCCGATACGCGCGTGACCGGGATCGGACGGCTCTTGCTCAAGATCAGGGTGTCGCGGATCGCCTGCAGCTCGTTGCGAAGATCCTTCGCGCTCTGGAGTCTCCGGTCCGGCGACTTTTCGAGGGATCTGTCGATCAGGCGCGCGAGCTCCGGAGGCAGGTCGGGCCGCAGAGACAGGATCGGCTCCTGGTCGTCGCGCAGGACCGAGGAGATCAGCTCCGCCATGCTCGACCCGCGAAACGGCCGTACACCGGAGGCCATCTCGTAGAGCGTCACGCCGAGCGAGAAGATGTCCGAGCGGGGATCCGAGCTCTTTCCCTGAAGCTGCTCGGGCGCCATGTACTCGATCGTGCCCAGGACCGTGCCCTTGGCCGTCAGCGGCGCCTCGGTCAACAGCTCCGACGGGCGCGAGTCCGGACGGATCGTCTCGTCCTCGACACGCTTGGCGAGGCCGAAGTCGAGCACTTTGACGCGCCCCTCGCCGCTGACCATGATGTTGTTCGGCTTCAAGTCCCGGTGGATCACCCCGCGCTCGTGCGCCGCTGCCAGGCAGTCGGCTAGCGGAATCGCCAGGTCGAGGATCTCCCGGACAGCGAGAGGCCCGGCGGAGATGCGGTCGGCGAGCGTCCCCCCCTCGACCAGCTCCATCGTCAGGCAGCGGACTCCGCCGATCTCCTCGACGGAATAGATCGTCACGATGTTGGGGTGGTTCAACGCCGCGATCGCCTCGGCCTCGCGTTCGAAGCGCTTCAAGTACTCCGCGTCGGAGGCAAGCGGGGCCGGCAGGACCTTGAGCGCCAGCCGGCGCTTCAACTTCGTGTCCTCGGCGAGGTAGACGTCCCCCATGCCGCCCGCGCCGAGCTTCTGGAGGATCCGGTAATGCGCGAGGCTCGAGCCGATCATGAGAGGAGGCCGCGCCGCAGCTGGAATTCCTCGGTATCGACCCATTCTGACCGGATCAGCGCCCAGAAATCGCGCGCGTGGCCGCGCCTGACGAACTCGTACGGGATCCAGCCGAAGCCCTTCTCTCCCCAATCCTTGCTCCAGGAGTTCTGGATGAGAAGGGCGCCGACCGTGGCGGTCTTCGACTTCTGGTTGCGGACGCGCAGGCGGTCGTCATAACCCACCGCGAGGACGGCGTGGTTGCCCAGGAGCTTCTCACCGCGGCCCGGGAACGGGATCTTCCCCGTCTTCATCCCCTGCTTCATCGACTGGAAGAGCGGGAAGCCGAAGACGAAGGGGATCTTCGCGGCCAGGTGCGCTTTCGCCAGACGCAGAAGGTCGGCGCCCTTGCGCCCTCTTGCCGAATCGAGCCGGTAGTAGGAGACAGACTTGTAGTTGTGCGCGAGGGCATAGCAGAGCGAGGGGGGCTCGGCGTCGAGCCTCGGGTCGGTCGAGGTTGGTTTGGCGAGCGTGCCGCCCTTGAGGTAGGGCCAGTACTTCTCGGACGGAACGCCGACGAGCTTCAACGTCCCCATTACCTGGCGGAGGTAGACGCCGACGTTCCCTTCCGTGCCCAGCAGGCTCCGGGCGACCTTGTAGAGGAAGAGGCGCGATGCGCGAACAGACTTCCCGTGTGCTTTCTTCACAAAGAACTCGACGAGCTCCGCGACGGCGTTGACCGTGCAGTCGTTGTATCCGCCCTGGAAGCGAACGGGCGGGCACCACCTGCGCAGATCGACACGCGCCGGAAGCGCCTGGCTCTTGCGGAACCAGAACCCGACGCCGGCCCGTTCCAGAAGAGAGGCGATACTCACGTGGTCGTGCCCAAAGTCGCGCGCGTCGGGCGGCTCGGGCAACCAGCCGGTTCCGAGCGCGAGCTCTCCCTTCAGACCCTTCCTCCTCTTCGAATCCAAGTCTTGCGAAGTCATTGACAGCAATGAGATCCGCCAATAGTGTAGCCGGTGCGATTCCACGGCAAACGTTTCTCTTGGCTCGATGACCGCAGAGGAGACGAACATGTCGAAGAAGGCGGCTCACTTCATCGCGAAGCTCTCGCGCGATCCGAAGAAGGCGGAGCATTTCAAGAAGGACCCCGACGGCGCGATGGCGGGCGAGGACCTGGACGAGGACGACAAGAAGGTCCTGCGGACAAAGGACAACGACAAGATCCGCAAGCACCTCGGGGATAACGCCCCTCCGGGCTGCGTCGTCTTTTCCTGACGCTCCACCGCCTCGCGTGAAGGCCGGCTCGCTGACCGTCGTCGGGACGGGCCTCATCGGAATCGGCCAGACCACACCGGAGGCGCTCGCCTCGATCGAAGGCTCAGAGAAACTCTTCCACCTCGTCGTCGATCCGGTCTCGCGGGCCTGGCTCGAGGAGTCGAATCCCACGGCCGAGTCGCTCCTGGACTCCTACGCGGAAGGGAGATACCGGCCGGACTCCTACGAGGAGATGACCGAGCGGATTCTCACGCCCGTGCGCCGCGGACTCGACGTCTGCGCCGCCTTCTACGGCCATCCGGGCGTGTTCGTACATCCCTCCCACGAAGCCATCCGGCGCGCGCGCGCTCTGGGCTATCCGGCGCGCATGTTGCCTGGCATCTCGTCGGAAGACTGCCTCTTCGCGGACCTGGAGCTCGACCCGGCCGCACGCGGCTGGCAGAGCTTCGAGGCGACGGATTTCCTGACTCGCCGCCGCGCCTTCGACCCGGCTTCCCCGCTCGTCCTCTGGCAGATCGGGGCCATCGGCGTTTCGACGTACCGCAACCGCACGCTCTGGAGCGAGGAGGGACTCCGCATCCTCGCCGAGTCGCTCGCCGAGCGCTACTCCCCCGAGCACGAGGTCGTCGTCTACGAGGCTCCACGCTTCGCGATCTCCGAGCCGGTCCTCCAGCGCGTCGCGCTCGCCCGCCTCGACCGCGCCGAGGTCTCGACGAGCTCCACGCTCTTTGTCCCGCCGCGAAACGAGAGAGCGCCGGCGCCACCGGACCGAGCCGGAGCTCGCGGCTGCCTGACTCTGGTCGGCACCGGCTATCGCGTGGCGGGCCACATGAACCTGGAGACCCGGGCAGCGATCGAGCAGGCCCGTCGACTCTTCTATCTGGTGACCGACCCAGGCACGAGCGCTTACCTGGAGGAGCTTCACCCGGACGCCCGCTCGCTCCACGACTGCTATCGCGAGGGCGAGAGCGGGCGGGTCGCCTTCGAGCGGATGGTCGACGCGGTCCTGGCAGAGGTAACCGAGGACGCCTCCGTCTGCGTCGCGTTCTCGGGCCATCCGGCGATCGGGCTGCCGGCGGCGCACGAGATGCTCTCCCGCGCTCGGCTGCGGGGCGCCGCGGCCCGAATGCTCCCGGCGGTCTCCTTCGAAGACTGCCTCTTCGCCGACCTCGGCGTCGATCCCGCCGTCCAGGGCCACCGGATCCTCGACGCCGGACGCTTTCTCGAGCAACGTCCCGCTCTGGATCCTCGCTGCGGCCTGGTCCTGCTCCAGGCCGGCGTGATCGGCTGGACGGGCTACCGCGAGGGGGAGGCCGGGAATCCGGAGGGCCTGGCTCGCCTGGGCGAGGCGCTCGTCCGGTTCTATCGGCCCCAGCATGAGGCGGTCCTTTACGAGATTGCCGATCTTCCTTTTCTAGATCCGCGCATCGAGACGGTTCCCATCGGCAAGCTCGGCGAAGCGCCCGTCAGCGTTCGCTCGACCCTCTACGTGCCGCCGATCGCGAGATGCGAGAAGGATCCCCTCATCGCCGCAATGCTGGAGGCGGGTGCGGGAGAGAGGCGGGTTCAGGGGCCAGCGGTCAGCGTCCGGGACCGAGCAAGCATCCCCAACCCGGAGCGCTGATCCCTGAATTCGGTCGCCTAGTATCCCCCGCCGCCGGGCGTCGGAGTCGGCGCGCCCATTGGCGTGGGTGTGCCGCCGAACTCGGCGGGTGCGGTGGGTGACTTGGATCCGCTGCCGCCGCACGCCAGGTGTCCGAGCGCGAGCAGAAGCAATGCGAACACCGCGGTGAGAAGGCGCACCGCAAATGTTTTCTTCATGTGAACCTCCTTTTGATTTCTCT
>JBKPDV010000062.1:0-8443 GCA_046728075.1 Acidobacteriota bacterium
GCGCAGGAGATGAACTCCCAGCCGATGGCGGGGAAGGGATCCCGAGACATACACGATCTGCCCGTCCCGCCAGTCCAGAACTCGACGGTCTCGTGCCTGCCAGAGGGTGAGTCGCCCGGAGCGGCGATTCAGCTCCATCCACTGCAGGAGGTCCGCGAATCCGAAGACCTCCAGCCTGCCGCGCAAACGTTCGGTCACAGAAGTCGAATCCGAATCGGTGATTGTAGCAGGGCGTTGCCCAGGAGCCTGTGCAAGAATCCCCGGATGGAACGCCCTTGAAGGAAGAGAAAACGAAGGAAGCGCCCTCCTCCGCCCGGCAAAACGACCGAAAGCCGCCCCCGCGAGCGGAAACGGACTCCGGTATCCCGATCGCCCCCTATTACGGCGAGCCGCCCCCGGGGAGCTTTCCGTTCACGCGGGGCATCACGGAAGAGATGTATCGCGCCCGCTTCTGGACGATGCGCCAATACGCTGGATTCGGCTCGGCGCGCGACTCCAACGCGCGTTATCGGTACCTCCTTTCGCAGGGCCAGACGGGCCTCTCCGTCGCCTTCGACCTTCCGACCCAGATGGGCTACGACTCGGACGCCTCGCTCGCCAGGGGAGAGGTGGGCCGGGCGGGTGTTCCGATTGCGACGATGGAGGACATGCGGATTCTGACGGAAGGGTTGCCCCTCGATCGGGTCTCCATCTCGATGACCATCAATGCGACCGCCTCGATCCTTCTCGGACTGCTTCTGGCCGTGGCGCGCGAGCGTGGTGTCGCCTGGGAAAGCCTCTCGGGGACTGTTCAAAACGACATCCTCAAGGAGTACGTGGCGCGCGGAACTTACATCTTTCCCCCGCGAGCCTCGCTGAAACTGACGACCGACATTTTCGAGTTCTGCGGGCAAGAGGTTCCCCGGTGGAACACGATTTCGATTTCCGGTTACCACATCCGCGAGGCCGGCTCGACCGCCGTCCAGGAGCTCGCACTGACGCTCTCTCACGCGATCGCCTACGTGGAGGCGGCCCTCCAGCGCGGACTCGCGATCGACGACTTCGCTCCCCGCCTCTCCTTTTTCTTCAATGCGCATTCGAACTTCTTCGAGGAAATCGCGAAGTTCCGCGCGGCGCGGACGCTCTGGGCCGAAATCGTGCGCGACCGGTTCGGCGCGAAGGACCCACGCTCCTGGCGCCTGCGCTTTCACACCCAGACCGCTGGCTCGACATTGACCGCCCAGCAGTCCGACGTCAACATCGTTCGAGTCGCGCTTCAGGCGCTGTCAGCTGTGTTGGGGGGAACACAGTCCCTGCACACCAACGCCTTCGACGAGGCTCTGGCGCTTCCGACCGAGGCCTCGGCACGCCTGGCGCTTCGGACCCAGCAGGTCATCGCTCAGGAAACAGGCGTGGCGGACGTCGCCGACCCGCTCGGGGGGTCGGGCCTGGTGGAGGCCTGGACGGAAGAGGTTGCCGACCGTGCGCGCGCTCTCATCCGAAGAATCGACGAAAAAGGAGGAGCCGTCGCCGCGATTGAAACCGGGTTCGAAGCCCGGGAGATCGAAGAAGCCGCCTACGTCGCCCAGAAGGAAATCGAGGGAGGCCGCCGGATCGTCGTGGGCGTCAACGCGTTTCGCGAAGAGAAAGACGCTCCGCCGCCGGTCCTGGAGATCGATCCGGCGCTCGAGCAGGAGCAGATCGAGAGATTGAAGGCCTTTCGGGCGGCTCGCGACCCTGTCGTCGCCGCGCAGGCCCTGGAAAAGCTTCAGCGGGACGCGAAAGAAGATCGCAACCTGATGCCCTCGATCCTCGCGGCGGTCCAAGCCCGAGCAACCCTCGGAGAGGTCGTTTCATCCCTGAAGGGAGTCTTCGGCGAGCACCGCCCGGGTGGTTAACCGTCGCTCCGCGCTGCGCCCGTGACCTGCGCCCTTTGGGCGCACCGGCGATCGGCTCGCCCAAAGGGGCTCGACCGCTCGCCTGGTCCCGGGCGCATCGCTCCGCTCCCGCGGCGCGCGCCTCCTCCCTCGGTGACTTCGGGAGACTACGCGCGCCCCGAGCGGATTGTGCCCGAGTCCTCGCAGCGAGAGGCTCTCGGCTTTGACTCTCCCAGCCGCAGGGCGGGATCTACTCCGCGGTTAGGAGGGAAAGAAGTTTCGATGAACGCCTCGGCTGCGGAGCGTTAAGTGCTGGAGGTCGAAGCGCTTGGCCGTGTGGAAAAGTCTTTTGCCTGCGCCGCCGGTTTCCGTCGGGAGAGCGAAATTCTGGCGCAATTCTCTAATTGTTTGATGGACTGAGCGTTATTGTTTCGCACAACAGTCGGTGCAAACCGGACGGCGACCCCGCACTTTGGCCGTTTTTCGACTCTTTCCACAGGCATTTCGACAGGGTTTTCCTCCGCCGCTTCGGAAAACTTTTTTCAGTGGCCCGGAGTGTCGAGAGTTTGAAGATCGGAAGCGCCGAAAAAAGGCGTTCTACCTCTTTTCCGGGGGCTCGAAACAGCGGCGGCAGCGCGCTTCGTATACTCCCTGCGCCCCAACCACGACCAGCTCGTCGCTTTCCACTAGGCGCTGGGTGTTGTTGGCGGGAGAGCCGCACCGAACGCAAATCGCCAGCGTCTTGGTCACGTCCTCCGCGACCGCCATCAACCGAGGAATCGGTCCAAAGGGATCTCCCCGGAAATCCTTGTCGAGGCCGGCGACGAGGACGCGCTTGCCCTGGTCCGCCAGCTGCTGGCAGGCCTGGATAATCCCCTCGTCGAAGAATTGGGCCTCATCGATGCCGATGACCTCGGTTCGGTGATCGAGCTTCTCCAAAAGCTCGCGGCTGTCGGCCACGGAGACAGAAGGCAGGCGCATCTCGCTGTGGGAAACAATCTCCGCGTCGGAGAAACGGGAATCGAGAATGGGCTTAAAGATCTGCACTCGCTGCTTGGCGATGATGGCGCGCCGGAGCCGCCGGATGAGCTCCTCGCTCTTGCCGGAGAACATGCTTCCGCAGATCACCTCGATCCAGCCGAGGTGGGTATTGACCAGAGCCATGGGGGGCGGATATTACCTTGAGAGAGACAGGACGGGGGGACGGGGCGACGGCGGATGCCTAGCCGTCCCTCTCTTATCTCCCAGTCTCCCAGTCCCCCCGTCACCCCGTCGGTAGCTTCTGTGATTGTCCGTACTTATCCAGGAGGAACGTTCGAAGATCCTCGAAATCCTTGAATACTTCCGTGGCCGCCGCGAGGATCCATCCGGAGGCGGCGTCGCGCGGCATGCCGAGGACGACGTAGACCGGCTTGCCGAGGCGGTAAGCGAGCGTGATCTCGGCGGCCGTGCCTCCGCCCCGCCCGGACGAGTCGTCCCAGAAGGCCACGACGTAATCCGTCCGCTCCTGGATGCGGTTCAGATCCCAGGCGATGATCTTGCGGACAACCTCTCGAAACCGGGTTGGATCCTCGATTTTCCAGCGCCGAAACCCCGCGAGCTCTTCGTCGGTCAGATCCTTCTTTTCGTCCGCGGCCGGGTCGTAAGCCTCATGACCCAGTTCCTCTTCGAGAAAGGAAGCCAGCTGCCGGCGCCAGCCGGTCCCTCCGTCGAACGCGTGCTCGATCGCGCCTGAGAGGTAGACCCGAGGGGTCGTCATGGCGCTCGCCTTCCTCCGACTGAGGACCGAGGACCGAGGACTGAGGACTCCAGCGGCGCCGGCCAAGATGCATCTCGCATATACATCCTCAGCCTTCCGCCGTCAGCCGGACCCCCACCTTCGGGCAGAGATCGTTGACGGGACACTCGGAGCAACGAGGCTTCCGGGCCTGGCAGATCCTGCGGCCGTGGAAAATCAGACGGTGGGCGGCCAACGTGCGCTGCCCCTTCGGCACCAGCGCGATCAAGTCCTGCTCGATCTTGACGGGGTCGGTCTGCCGGGTCAGGCCCATCCGCGAGGCCAGGCGAGCGACGTGGGTGTCCACGACGAACCCTTCGTCGATTCCGAAGGCGTTTCCCAGAACAACGTTGGCGGTCTTGCGCCCGACTCCGGGAAGCCGGACCAGCTCTTCCATGCTGGCAGGCACCTTGCCGCCGTGCTCGGCTGCAATCGCGGCCCCCGCGCGGCGCAGGCTCTTTGCCTTGGAGTTGAAGAAGCCCGTCGATTGGATCGCGCGCTCGAGCTCTCCCGCCGGCGCGCGAGCGTAGTCGGCGGCCGTGCGGTATTTGCGAAAGAGATTCGGCGTCACCATGTTGACGCGGATGTCGGTGGTTTGCGCCGAAAGGATCGTCGCGACCAGGAGCTCCAGGGGGTTCCCGTGGTTCAGCGCGGTCTTCGCGTCGGGGTAGGCCTTCCCGAGCCGACGCAGAATCTTTTTCGCCCTTCGTTTCTTTTCTTCGAGCGTCTCTCGGGGGCTCGACTTTTTTATCCGAATCGACTTCACGGTGCGTCGATTCTAGTCGTCCTCCTTGCACAATTTCCGTTGCATTGACCGCTCCTCGCAGGCGTGATTGACTCGGGCCGCTCGAGGAATTCCGACATCCACTCTCGTCTCCTCCACCGCTGTGCCCTGGCCGCGATCTGCGGCGCGCTCGCCGTTGCCGCGCCGGCCGTCACCCTGACGGTCCTCCACACATCGGATCTTCACGGCCACGTCGACCCACACGATGAGATCGCCGATCGCGACTACGGAGAAGGCCTCGCCCGGGTCGCCACGGCCGTCGCCTCCACGCGTTCGGAGGGGCGTCCCACGCTCTTGCTCGACTCCGGCGACACGATCCAGGGAACCCCGGCGCAGGCCCTCGTGTTCAAGCTGGCGGGGGAAAAAGCGAACGACCCGACCGTGCGGGCCATGAATCGTATCGGCTACGCGGCCATGGCCGTCGGAAACCACGAGTTCGACTTCGGGCGCGCGCAGTGGGAGCGCTCCCGTTCGCAGGCGCGCTTCCCCTGGCTCTCGGCCAACATCGTCGAGAACGGAAAACCGGTCTTCGTCCCGTTCGTCGTCCTGACGATCCAGGGGATTCGCGTGGGGATTCTCGGCCTGACGACGAAAAACGTGCCCTCCTGGGAGCCGCCCTCTCACATCGCGGGACTTCAGTTTCAGGACACGGTGGAAGCGGCGCGCCGGTACGTGCCGATCCTGCGCGGCCGCGAGCGCTGCGATCTCGTGATCGTCCTGACCCATCAGGGATTCGAGCGAGACCCGGCGACGGGGCAGGACCGCGGGGGTTCGGAGGAGAACCAGGCCTATGGCATCGCGACGGAAGTGCCCGGCATCGATCTGCTGTTGACCGGGCACACTCACACGGTGATCGATCCGCGCCGGCTCGGAACGGCGTGGATCTCACAGCCGGGCCGCTTCGGCAATACCCTGACGCGCTTCGACGTCACGCTGGCAAAGAAGAGCGGCCGCTGGCGTGTGGAGGAAATCTCCGGGCGCAATCTGCCGATGAAGGACGTTGCGCCCGCCCTGGAGATCGTCGCGCTCGTGGCGCCCGAGCATGAGGCCGCCATGAAGGCGCTCTCCGAGCCGGTGGGCACTCTGGATGCCGCGGTCGTTTCCGCCGACGCCCGGGTCGCGGATACGGGGATTCTGGACTGGCTCCATTCCGTGCAGCGCCGCGAGGGGAAGGCGGATGTCTCGTTCGCGTCGATGCTGCCCGGAAACCTCGCCCCCTGGCCGGCCGGTCCCCTGACCGTGCGCCAGGTCTGGGCCTTCTATCCCTACGAGAACGCGCTCGTCACCGTGCGGGCGACCGGCCGGCAGATCCGTGAAGCGCTCGAACAGGCGGGCCGCTGCATCTCGGGTCTCGGGGAGCAGGATGGGAAGTTGGTCTGGAAGCGAAACGCCGCCATCTGGGGATACAACTGCGACACGGCCGAGGGCGTGGAGTATGCGATCGATCCGACGCGACCCGAAGGAAAGCGCGTGCTCTTCGTGCGGCGCGCCGGCCAGCCGGTCAAGGACGACGAGACGCTGACCGTCGCGCTCAATTCGTATCGCGCATCGGGCGGCGGCGGGTATGGGGTCTGGAAGTCCTGTCCGCGCGTCGGCGGCAGCGAGCGGTCGCTGCGCGAGCTTCTGCTGGAAGATGCCCGCCGCTCCAAGACGCTGAAACTCGAACCGAACGAAAACTGGTTTCTTGCTCCGGGTCTCCCGGAGGGACGCTTTGTGGGGAATCAATGATTCCATTCAAGAGAGGAGTCGCTTCAATGAGAAAAGCCCTGATCGGAATCCGCACCGCGGCCATCCTGCTTCTGCTGACCTGGTCGGCGCGGCCGCTCTCGGCCCAGAGCGCGACCGGCTCGATCGCGGGCGCGGTCGTCGACGCCTCGGGCGGCGGTCTTCCCGGCGCCACCGTGACGGTGACCCAGTCGGAGACAGGCGCCGTCCGGACGACGACCTCCACGGGAGCCGGCCAGTTTCGGATCCCACTGCTGCCGGTGGGCAACTACTCCGTTTCGGCGGAGCTGCCGAGTTTCGCGTCCGCCAAAATCGCCAACGTCGTCGTGAACGTTGGAAGCGAGGCGACGGTCAAGCTGACGCTCGAGCTCGCGAGCGTCAAGGCGGCCGTGTCGGTCTCGGCCGAGGCGCCCCTCATCGAGGCGACCAAGTCCGAGGTCAGCTCCGTCGTCAACGAGCGAATGATCCAGAGCCTGCCGACCAACGGGCGTAACTTCGAGGACTTCGTGCTGACGACACCGGGCGTCGTGACCGACGTGCGCCTGGGAGACATCAGCTTCGCCGGCCAGCGCGGGACGCTGAACAGCCTCGTCGTCGACGGCGCCGACAACAACAACACCTTCTTCGGCCAGGCCCTCGGGCGCACCGGCTCCGGCCGCGCGCCGTACCAGTTCAGCCAGGACGCGGTCAAGGAGTTTCAGGTCAACTCCAACTCCTACTCTGCAGAGTACGGGCGTGCGGGCGCGGCGGTCATCAACGTCGTGACGAAGTCGGGGACCAACGACTACCACGGGTCCGGCTTCTACTTCTATCGCGACGAGAGCATCAACGCGAAGGATTACATCGACGCGATCAACGGTCGCCCCAAGGCCCCTTACCACTTCGATCAGTTCGGAGCGAGCGTGGGCGGCCCGGTCGTGCGTGACAAGTTCTTCTTCTTCGCTAACTACGACGGTCAGCGCAACAAGATCCCGAACACTGTCGCGCTCGGACTTCCCGCCTCTCCCCCGACCGACCCGGACAGCCAGGCCGCGATCGCCACGCTCACGCCTCTCGCCGCAAGCTGGAATCGCCAGCAAAACCAGGACGTCTATCTCTTGAAGCTCGACGGCGAGGTCGGCTCGAACAACCACGCGACGCTGCGCTACAACCGGCAGGATTTCACGGGCGTGGGGTTCGAGAACGGCGGCATCCGAAACTCGTTCCAGCACACCGGCGACTCGATCGTCAAGACCGACACGCTGACGGGGTCGCTGGCGAGCTCTTTCACGCCGACCTTTTTCAACGAGTTGCGCGGCCTGTACGCGAAGGACAAGGAACCCGGCACGGCCAACAGCTCCGACCCGGAGGCGACGATCCTGCAGAGCGGGACGGTCCTGGTCATCGGCCGCAACTTTTTCTCTCCGCGCGAGACGACGATTACGCGCTACCAGGCCGCCGACACGGTGACGTTCCTCGCTGGCAATCACACCGTCAAGGCGGGCTTTGACCTCAACCGGGACCTGATCCTGAACTTCTTTCCTGGCAACTTCTCGGGCTCCTACACGTTCAGCACGCTCGCGAACTTCAACAAGGGAATCGCTTCGACCTTCGTTCAGGCGTTTCCGGGTCCTGCAACGACGGGACCCGAGACGCATCCCGATCTGACAGACTATGCCGCCTTCGCTCAGGACGAGTGGCGACTGTCGCCGGCCTTCACTCTGAACCTGGGCGTTCGTTACGACTACCAGAAGATTCGCCAGCCGAGCGTTCAGAATCCGGATCCGGCTCTCGTGGCCGCCGGCTATCTCACCAACCAGATCCACGAGGACAAGAACAACATCGCGCCGCGTCTGGGAATGGCCTGGACTCCGGGAGGGCGCGGAGAAACGGTCGTGCGCGCAGGGTATGGAGTCTTCTATGGCCGCACGCCGTCGATCGTCTACGGCACGGCGACCTCCAACAACGGCATCAATGTGCAGACGATCACGTTCACGGGGAGCCTGATTCCGACCTACCCGGCGATCTATCCCTCCATCCCGACCGGCGTGACGCTGCCCAAGCCGACCATCTTCGTCGTGGATCCGAATTACCAGGACCCGAAAGTTCAACAGGCGAGCCTGGGCGTCGATCATGCGGTGACCGGCGATCTTGCCGTGTCGCTGAACTACCTCCACGTCCACCGGGCCGATCGGGATGCGGCGCATGATGCGCGGGTTGACCGAGAACTGCGAAGGAAGCCGGAAAGTATTTCGGCCGAACACCGGCGCACGGTCGTTGCGCGTATTGCCGTCGTTGTTCAAGTCCCCGGTGGTGGGCAGC
>JBKPDV010000063.1:0-6624 GCA_046728075.1 Acidobacteriota bacterium
GGGGCGAACTGTTGAGCAGCGAATCCATGGAAGCGATGCAGACGATAGAAACGATGGAAAAGACCGTTTCGGAGAACGGTTTCTATCGAGACGCCTTCGCGGCGCTCGAACGCGGGCGACACGACGAGCCCGCGTGGCTGCGCCGGCTTCGCGAGGACGCGTTCACACGCTTCTCCGAGCTCGGGTTCCCGTCGGCGAAGGTCGAGGCCTGGAAGTACACGAACACCGCGCCGATCGCCGAGAAAGTCTGGACGCCCGCCACCCGGTCGGCCGTGGGAGACGCGGTCTCCGAGCGGGCGCTCGCCCCCTGGCGAATCCCCGGGGCGGTTGAGATCGTCTTCATCAATGGAGCCTTCTCGAAAAAGCACTCCCGTGTCCCTGCCGCGCAAGACGGAGTCACCGTCCAGAGCCTCGCCGACCTGCTGACCTCGAGCCCCGAGAAGGCCGAGGCCTGGATCGGCAAGCAGACCGCCGGCGAAGTCTCGGCGTTTGCCAGCTGGAACACGGCCTTCTTCGTCGACGGCGCCTACGTCGAGATCGCTCCGGGTGCCGTCGTGACCACGCCGGTTCACCTTCTGTTCGTGACGGCGCAAGAGAACGCGTTGGCCGTCTCCTCGCCGCGTGTTCTCGTTCTGGGCGGCGCGCGCAGCCAGGCGACCGTTGTCGAAACGTACGTGGGGGATGGCGACGCCGTCTCTTTGACCAACGCGGTGACGGAGATCTCCGTCGGCGAAAGCGCCGTGCTCGAGCACCTGAAACGCCAGGAGGAGAGCCGGTCCACGTACCACGTCCACGCCATCGAGACCCGGCAGGCGCGCGGCAGCGGCTTCACCCAGCACAACCTGACGATCGGCGGGCTTCTCTCGAGGACGGACCTCAATAGTCTCTTTACCGGCGAGGGCGCGGAGTGCACGTTGAACGGCCTCTTCGTCGGCTCTGGAACGCAGCACCTGGACAACCACACGCGGATCGATCACGCGGAGCCTCACTGCTCGAGCCGCGAGCTCTACAAGGGGATTCTGGACGGCAAGGCCCGGGGCGTCTTTCACGGCACGATTCTCGTGCGAAAGGGCGCTCAGAAAACCGACGCGATGCAGACGAACAAGAACCTGCTCCTTTCGCGAGAGGCCCTGGTCGATTCGACGCCGGCGCTGGAGATTCTGGCCGACGACGTCAAGTGCCGGCACGGCTCGACGATCGGCCAGTTGGACGCCAACGCGCTCTTCTATCTTCGGTCGCGCGGCATCGATGAGGAGCACGCCCGATCGATGCTGACCTACGCCTTCGCCGCGGACGTGGCCGGCCGGATCAAGATCCCCGCGATCCGCTCCCAGGTCGAGAAACTGCTGGGCCTTCGTTTTTCGCAAACGGGGTCCGAGGAGACTTCTTCATGAGCAGCGTCCGAGCCGTTCGCCCGACGCCTGCGACCGCGCCGCCGGCGCCGTCTTTCGACGTGCAGCGCATCCGCCGCGACTTTCCGATTCTGTCGCAGACGATTCACGGCATGCCTCTCGTCTATCTGGACAACGCCGCGACCACGCAGAAGCCGATCTCGGTGATCGAAGCGGAGCGGGACCTCTACGAGCGGTTCTACGCGAACATCCACCGCGGCGTGCATTGGCTCTCGGTGGAGTCGACCGAGGCGTACGAGAGAGTCCGCGAGACGGTCCGCGGGCTCCTCCACGCCGCCGAGGCCCGGGAGATCGTCTTCACGCGCGGCACGACGGAAGCCATCAATCTCGTCGCGGCGACCTACGGCCGGACGCATGTGGGAGCGGGCGACGAAGTGCTGATCACGGCCCTCGAGCACCACTCCAACATCGTGCCCTGGCAGATCCTGTGCGATGAAAAGGGCGCGAAGCTGAAGGTGGTCCCGATCGATCTGCGCGGAGAGCTCCTCCTCGAGGAGCTCGAGCGGCTTCTGTCCGATCGGACGAAGATCGTCGCGGTCTCCCACGTCTCCAACGCTCTGGGCACCGTCAACCCGATTTCCGAGATCGTGCGGCTGGCCCACGCGAAGGGGATTCCGGTCTTGGTCGACGGCGCGCAGGCGGCCCCGCACCTGGAAGTGGACGTGCAGGCGCTCGACTGCGACTTCTACGCGATTTCGGGACACAAGATCTACGGGCCGACGGGTGTGGGCGTTCTCTACGGAAAGTCGCGGCTTCTCGACGCCATGCCTCCCTACCAGGGAGGCGGCGACATGATCAGCTCCGTCACGTTCGAGAAGACGACCTACAACGTCCTCCCCTACAAGTTCGAGGCGGGAACACCCAATATCGCGGGCGGGATCGGTCTGAAGGCGGCCATCGACTACGTCCACGGGATCGGTCTCTCCGAGATCCGGCGCTACGAAGAGGGGCTTCTGGCGCTCGCGACCGCGAAAGTCGGCGCCATTCCCGGCGTGCGCCTGATCGGCACCGCACGGGAGAAGGCCGCCGTTCTGTCGTTCACCGTCGAAGGGGTGCACCCTCACGACGTGGGCACCGTGCTCGACCGCCAGGGAGTCGCGGTGCGCACGGGCCATCATTGCGCCCAGCCGGTGATGGACTTCTTCAAGGTGCCCGCGACCGCGCGCGCGTCTTTCGCCTTTTACAACACGCCCGAAGAGGTGGAGGCTCTCGTGGCGGGCCTCCACGAAGTCAAGAGGATGTTCGCGTGAGCAGCGATCTTCGCGATCTCTACCAGGAAATGATCCTCGACCACGGCAAGAGGCCGCGCAACTTCCGCGCGCTCGCGAAGGCCAACCGCCGCGCCGAGGGGTACAACCCCCTGTGCGGAGACCGGGAGACCGTGTATCTCGAGGTGGAAGGGGACCGGGTCGTGGACGCCGCGTTCGAGGGGGCCGGATGTGCGATCTCGACGGCGTCCGCCTCGATGATGACCGAAGCCCTCAAGGGAAAGAGCCGCGGGGAAGCCGAAGCGCTCTTCGAGAAGTTTCGCGATCTGATCACCGGCGAGACGAAGGCCGCGGCCGGCGGACCGCCTCTCGGCAAGCTCGAGGTCTTCTCGGGCGTGCGCGAGTATCCGGTGCGGATCAAGTGCGCGACCTTGCCCTGGCACACGATGCGCTCGGCGCTCCACGGAGACGCCGCGGTGATCTCGACGGAAGACGGAGCGGAGGCATCGCCCAAAGACGAGCCGAGGCCGACGACGCCTCCGGCGAAAGTCTGCTGAGGAAAAACCATGAGAAGCGAAAAAGAAGTCACGACGACGCGCGAAATCGAGGCGAGCGAAATTCCGAGCGGGATCAAGATCAAGATTCCGGAGGGGACTTCTCTCGCGATCACCCAATCTCTCGGCGGAACCTACACCGTGCTGACCCCGTACGGCTACATGGCTCGCGTGGAGAGCAAGGACGCCGACGCCATCGGCCAGGAGGTCGCGGTTCCCGATGCGGCGTCGCAGGCGGGAAAGTCGGTCGAAGAGCTTTGCTGGGATCAGTTACGCACGTGCTACGACCCGGAGATTCCGGTCAACATCGTGGACCTCGGGCTCGTCTACAAATGCGAGGCGACGCCTCTGGCCGATGCGGCGGCAGGTAACAAGGTCGACGTCCGTTTCACGCTCACGGCGCCAGGCTGCGGGATGGGAGACGTCCTCAAGGACGACATCAAGGGCAAGCTCCTGGCCGTGCCGGGAGTCCGGGAAGCGGACGTGCAGGTGCTTTTCGACCCGCCCTGGAACATGAGCATGATGTCGGAAGCCGCGAAGCTGCAGTTGGGAATGTTGTGAGGAACGAGTCGACGGTCGACAGTCGACAGTCGACAGCGCCGGAGGACGAGCGATGAGACTGAGCTCGCAGGAGGAGTACGGCTTGCGGTGCCTGATTCGCGTGGGACGCGAAGGCACGGAGGGAAGCGTCACGATGCCGGAGCTGGCGCGCTCCGAAGGGATCTCGCAGCCGCACGTGGCCAAGATGATGCGTCTTCTGCTCAAGGGAGGCTTCGTCAAGTCCACACGAGGGCAGTCGGGCGGTTACACGCTCGCGCGCCCCGCGGACCAGATCGCCGTCGGTCACGTGCTCGCGGTTCTGGGAGGCCGCCTCTTCGACTCGAACTTCTGCGGCACGCACACCGGCGCGGCGAATCTCTGCACCCACATGGGAGACTGCGCCATCCGCTCGGTCTGGCGCACGATCCAGGAGGCGATCGACGGCGTACTCGCGCGACTGACGCTCAAGGACGTGCTCGTTTCGGAGCAGGAAATGAACGTCTGGGCGAGCGGCCGGCCGATTCTTCCCACCTACACGCACAACGCGTAGAGGCGCGCGCTGCGAAAATCGCAGCTCTCGCATCATCGTCCTCTCAGAGAGACGGTGCCTCTTTTTTGGCCTGTTTCTTGCGGGAATTAGGGTGGAGGTTAGCTATGAGAAAACTGTCCCTATCATTGGCGGCTCTCGCTTTCATTCTCGTGAGCGCGGTTGCCGTCGCCGACCGGCGTCCTCACGAGGGCAAAATCACCAACATCGATACTTCCGCAAGAACTCTGGCGATCCAGAACGAAAAGGGGGACACCTTTACGCTCTACTGGGACGACACGACCAAGTGGAAGAACAATCTGACCGCGCAAGAGCTTCAGGTGGGCGACTCGATCCACTTCGACATCGTCGATAAGAACGGTCAGATGTTCGCGACGGAGATCCACCGGACAAGCAAGGCAAAAAGCTAGGCATTCCGGTCTGGACGCATTCGCTTTCGGGCGGCTTCGGCCGCCCTTTTTCTTGCACGTCGCTCCGCGCTGCGCGAGCGACGCGGCCGGGCACCGAGAACCGTCGATCCACGCGGCGCTCTCGCGGAGACCTCGGAAATGGGGCGTAGAATTCCAGAGAGATGAGCCTGGGACGACTTCTCGCGCTGGCGATCGTGCTGGTGGTCGCCTGGTGGGTGTTCACCAAATCGGGGCTGTTCACTCGCAGCGACCCGGGCGCGGTCGATGGGAAGGCTCCCATCGAAAGGGCGCGCGACGTCTCTCGTAGAAGCGCTGAACGCGACTCGGCCCGGTCGTCCGCGCAGGCGGAAGCCGACAAGGGCAGCTCCGGCGGCGCTGTCACGGAAAACATGACACCGGACCAGGTGCGAGCGCTTCTGGGCTCCCCATCGGATATCCAATCCGAGACGATGGAGTCGGGGGCCCGCCGGGAGAAGTGGATCTACTCTTCCGTTGGGAAGACGGTCACCTTCGAGAACGGAGTCGTCGTCTCGATCCAGTGATCCGGGGCGGGACTCGGGACTCGGACGAAAACAGGCCTTACGCGGGTTGTATGCTCGCATCTTCAAACAAATAAGAGAGGCGACACTCGATGATTTTGCCCATCGCACGCAGGCTCGTTCTCGCTGCCCTGACCGCGCTCGCGGTCTCGTTTTCGATTTTCGCCGCGCCGCCCGAGAGCACGCAGCCGCCCGAGACCCGCGTCGAGGATGTCGTCGAGACGCGCGGCGGCGTGGAGGTTCACGACCCTTACCGGTGGCTCGAGGATCAAAACGCGCCGGAAACGCGTGCTTGGATCGACACCCAGAATCGCTACTCGGACTCGTTCTTCAAGAGCCTGCCCGGTCGCGAGGCGATCTCGGCACGCCTCGCCGAGCTGCTGAAAGTCGATACCGTGACGGTTCCCTCGACTCGGGCCGGGCGTTATTTCTACTCCCGCCGCAAAGCGGATCAGGACCTTCCCGTTCTCTACGTTCGCCGCGGCGCCACAGGAAAAGAAGAGGTTCTGGTCGATCCGCACTCGCTTTCCCCGGACCACTCCGCTTCCGTCTCGCTTCTGGACACGACACGCGATGGAACGCTCATCGCGTACGGCATCCGGCAGGGGGGCGAGGACGAGGTGACCGTCCATTTCCTGGACGTCGATTCCCGCAAGGAGCTGCCCGACGTCCTTCCCCGCGGGCGGTATTCCGGCATCTCGGTCACCCAGGACAGAAAGACGCTCTATTTCTCCCGACACGAAAAAGAGGGGCCGCGCGTCTACGTCCACGCGATGGGGTCGGACTTATCAAAGGACGAGAAGCTTTTCGGCGACGGGTACGGCCCCGAGAAGGGGATCTCCGCCTTCGTTTCCGACGACGACCGCTACCTCGGGATCCTCGTCTCGCACGGGTCCGCCGCCACGAAGACAGAGATCTACGTGCGTGACCTCGCCAAAGGCGGGCCGATCGTCACGATCGTCAATGACATCGAGGCCCGGTTCTCGCCGAACTTCGCCGGCGACCGCCTCTACCTGGAGACCAACTGGAAAGCGCCCAAGGGCCGCGTCCTGGCGGTGGAGCTGGCTCACCCCGGGAAAGAGAGTTGGAAAGAGGTCGTCGCGGAGCGGGATGTACCGATCGCGGGTGTCTCGGCGGTCGGCGGTAAGCTCTTCGTCCGCTACCTCGAGAACGTGCTCGCGAAGACGAGGATCTTCGACGCGGATGGAAAGCCCTCCGGGGAAATCTCGTTTCCTGCCATCGGGACGCTCTCGGGAATGCGCGGCCGTTGGGACCAGGGAGAAGGCTTCTTCACGTTTGTCTCGTTCGTCACGCCGACGACGATCTACCGTTATGACGTCGCGAAAGGGACCCGCAGCGTCTGGGCCAGGGAGAACATTCCGGTCGACAGTGACCGGTTCGAGGTCTCACAGGT
>JBKPDV010000064.1:0-10767 GCA_046728075.1 Acidobacteriota bacterium
CGGAAATACCGGACAACACGACTCCCGCAACCCAGCTCAGCACGCTGACGAGTCCAACAATGATGTGTCCTCTGCTGAAGATCTTCTTGAACAGTGCCGGCGCCTCGGCGGCGATGACGGGCACGAACGTGACGTCGCCGCTGAAAATCCAGGACGCGAAACTCGACCCGACGATCACAATGGCGAACGCGACCACTCCAATCGCGCCTGCGCGCGACGCCTGGACCACGTGAACTGCGATCCAGCCGATGAGCGCGACGACGAACGCCAGCCAGAGGACGCCGTGCGCAGGTACCCAGAGAGGATCGGTGCCGAACGTCGCGTCTTCGCCGGCGGGATGCAGAAGGAAACCCGCCGTGATCAGAATGCCGGCCGCGATGCTCGCAATCGCACCGAGTCGAAGCAGAGATCGGGGGATTTCGTAAGTGGGCATGACGTTCTCCTTGTTTTGACCGGTTCAGGTTCCGCCCGCGCATAGAAACCCACGGACTGAGTTCGCGAATTCAGTCGGCCGCTCCTCCATGAGAAGGTGGCCGGTGGCCGGCATGCGATCGAGTCGCACCACGCCCGGTATGTCGCGCTGCAGCCGTTCGCCCCATTCGGGACCGAAGTGCGGATCGTCCTCGGCCCAGATGAGGAGGGTCGGGTGATCGAACCGGCGGAGTCCATCGACGATCTCGAGCGTGACTTCGTTGTTTCGGCGATCGAATTGACCGGCCAGAAATCGTCTGGTCTTTCGACGCCGATGCCGGTCGGCGAAGTTCGTGCGGACGTAAGCATCGAGAAACTCGGGCGTGAGTGCCTGCCGGTTGTGGACCGCCCTAGCCTCGATGAGCGTCGCGCGCAGAACCGGTTTCCATGACCAGATCCAGAGCACGACGTCGCCGATCAACGGTAGTTGCGTCATCCGCACAAAGGGACGTTCTTTCGCCGACGGCCAGTTGTCGTACGCCTCGACGTTCGCCAGGACGAGTCGCCCGACGCGTTCTGCGTGTTCCGCGGCAAGGATCTGGGCAACGGCCCCTCCGTGGTCGTGACCGACGACATCAGGCGCTCGAATTGAGAGCGCATCGAGCAGACCGATGACCGCCGATGCCTGCGCGCGAAGCGACCAATCAGCGGACGGTGGTGTTTCGGTGTCGCCCAGTCCGAGGAGGTCGGGGGCAATGCAGCGAAACGACGTATTCATTTTATCGATGACGTTTCGCCAGATGAACGAGGCGAATGGACATCCATGAAGGAAGAGAACCGGCGATCCGCTGCCGGAATCGAAGTAACGGATGCGCGCGTCACCGACGGCCACCGTCTGTTGGGAGGCGAAGAACTCGTTCGGCTTCATGACCGGCCCTTCCTCGACCGATTTCGTTTCTGCGTATTCGGTATCTCCTCGAGCAGGCAGAAGCCGAGGTCGAAGAGACCTGGAATGCACGGGTCGGTGATCTGATAGAAAAGGCGGGTTCCCTCGCGCCGTGCGACCACGATCTGCCGGTCGGCCAGGCGCTGAAGTTGATTGGAAACCGCCTGAGGCGCCATGTTCACGGCTGTGCAGAGATCGCTCACACAGAGCTCCCCGGCGCGCGCAAGAGCATGCAGGAGCCGTAGGCGTGTGTCATTCGAGAGAACTTTGAACAGCCGGGAGAGGTCATGGGCGCGCCTGGCGTCGATGAGCGGCCGCTGCTGAATCAAGAGCTTGCCAAACGAAGTGGGAATGTTTGCGGAGATCGGGGCGCATTTCATGCGCCCATATTACACCATTCGGTGTAACAGTGAAAATGTGGAGTGGCAGGAGATTGTTGCTCAGGGGATCCTGAAAGCGTCAGCCGTGACGATGCCGGAAGGAATCTCGTAAGACTGTGCGAGGCAAGCACAGCCGGCGAAACCTTCATCTATCGAATCGGCGCAAAGACATGTTTCCTCACACGGCGCTTGGGCGAAAAGGTCGGCCAGTAGTCGATCCGTCTCATCGCAGGGGCAAAGAATAGAGTCGTCGATCTCCTCCGCGGGCGGGTTAGGCGCCGCTTCGGTCGAATTCTTGCGGGAGAGATCCGCCTTCTTTTGTTCCGACGACCCGTTGGTCTTCGGGCTGCGGGCACGCCGGCCTAAATCGGAGAGCACATCGTTGCCGAGGACGGCGATCGCGATCAACATCGCGAACGCGGCAATCTTAAGGCCCCGCTCTCCAAGAGTTCCGAACCTCACAAACCCTCCTTTTGACCGGCGCGCCGAATCCATCGACCCTTCCGCCACGACGAGCCTTACGCCTTGCCCCCCGGGCTACCCGGCCCGCCGCCGAGGGGAGGCCCTGTCTCGAATCTCGGCAGGCGAGACGGAAACGCGGCACACTGGTGATTCGCAGCGATGAAGGACGCGTACTTACTTTGCTGATCAGTGGACAGCGATGCGACGAAGGTCGCCTCGGCGTTCTTCTGGATCTTCTGAATCTGGTTCTGATGTTCGTTCTCCTGAATCTGGAGACTTCCAATCGCACAAGGATCCGGGCTGGCGGATGCAAGAGCCGTGTCGATCTGTCGGTGAATCGCAATGATCTGATCCAAGATCTGCCCGATCGAGTCGGCTGTTTGTCGGCGCAGGTCCTCGAGAGCGGACTGCTGAGCGGCCGTAAGCCCCACGGCCTGTACGAGATTTTGGGTGCACGCCTCCCCAGAATGGTGGATGAAGACCCCTTGGCCAAAAGCCGGCGTGGCATAGCTGATCAGCATCCAAGCAATCGCGACCCCGAGTCTTCCCTTCTCGCTCTTCATGTCATTCACTCCTTTCGCGCGGCTTTGTGCCGCTCGATACGGAAGAGTACGGGGACCGGCCGCCGTCAGTCGTCAGAGCGTCGCAAGAGTTTTGTAAGAGATGTAAACCTTCGCCGACGAGCTTCATTCATGAGGTTCGCGCGGTTAGGTCGGTGCTAGATTCTCGGCATGTCTCGGCTGCTTCCGGGAATTCGACTCTCCTTGACGGCGGCGGGAGTGATGCTCTTGCTGCTGGCAGGACTCGCGATTCTTCAATACCGGTGGATCGGCGAGGTGAGTCAGGCGGAAGAGAGCCGGATGCGCGCCGGAGCACGCCGAGCGGCCGATGGGGTGGCGACCGATTTCAATCGGGAAATCTTCCGCGTTCTCGAGCATTTTTCTCTCCCGCCGCGATCGGCCAAGCCCGACGGCGGCTTGGGCTCCCTGATCGCCGAAAACGCAAAGCGCTGGTCGGCAGAGTCGAGATTTCCGTCACTCATTGCCGGGATCTTCGTGTCGCGGCCCGGAGGCAAGAGAGACGACGACCTCGATCGAGTGAATCTCTCTTCGGGGTTGCTCGAGCCGGCACCCTGGCCGAGCGACCTCGAAGCCGCGCGCCAGTGGATCACCACCAGACCTCGGACCTCTTTACGCGCGCCGCTGCGGTTCCGGTTCGAGGGGAAGGGACCGGAGCTCGACAGAAAAGGACCAGAGATGCCGATGCGGCATTGGTTCGGGCCTCAGATCCTCGACGAGGTACCCGCGGTTTTGATTCCCGACCTGCGCCATTCGGCCGAGCCCGGCAGATTCATCGAGGAGCCGACCGCAGAGCGCTGGATCATTTTGTGGCTCGACCGGCGCGCGATCCTGACGGACTTTCTTCCCCATCTGGTCCGGCGATACTTTGGCGAGACGGGCGAGTATGACGTGGCTGTCCTCCGAAGGGACGATCCATCCGCGGTTCTTTATCGTTCGCGCGAGGGTTTTCCAGCCGGCCACCTGCGGACCTCCGATGCGGAAGTTTTTCTTCTTGACGGCCCTTTGAGCACCCTGGCTCACGGTGGCGGCGCTCCTTCTGCCGAAACTTCGCCGCGAGAATCTCTGGTGTTCTTCGGGACGGCGCAGGAGGCTCAGCGCGTTGCGGGACTCGGGCAAGGCGCCTGGCGGCTCGTGGCAGTTCACCGCGCGGGTTCGCTGCAGGCGGCTGTCCGGGCCACCCGTCGGCGCAACCTTGCGGTCAGCGGCGCGATCCTGGTTCTTCTCGGCGTCACGGTCGCCGCTCTGGTGACCTCTTCTCAGCGCGCGCAGCGTCTGGCTCGACAGCAGGTCGAATTCGTGGCCAGCTTGACGCACGAGCTGCGCACGCCTTTGGCTGCCATCCGCTCCGCCGGCCAAAACCTAGCCGATGGTCTAGTCCAAGAGCGAGACCGCGTCCGAAAATACGGACGGCTCCTCGAGCGCGAAAGTCGCCGGCTCTCTGGACTGATCGAAGATGCCCTGGCGCAGGCGGACATCGAGGCGCGACGTGAGGCCGTGAGGACCGGCTCTGTCGCGATCCCCCCAATCCTCGATGAAGTGACCGCCGCGTTGCGGCCCTTGGCTCAGGAATACGACACGGCGGTGGATTCGGTAATCTCGGATCATCTTCCTCCCGTGGCGGGTGATCCTTCGGCGCTTCGCACTCTCTTCGAGAACTTGGTCTCCAATGCCATCAAATACGGCGGCCGGCAGGGACAAGTGCGCCTCCAGGCGCTGCCGGCGGGTTCCACGATCGAGGTGACGGTCCAAGATCGAGGGCCCGGCATCTCGCCGCAAGATCTCCCTCACATCTTCGAGCCCTTCTACCGCGGGAGTGATGTTTCCTCGAGAAGGGTCAGCGGCTCGGGATTGGGTCTGTCTCTGGTTCGCCGCGTTGCGGAGGCTCACGGCGGTCGCGTTGTGGTCCAGAGCGAGCTCGGAAAAGGAACGGCGTTCTGTGTCACGCTGCCCGGTCTCGTGCAACCTGCGGACGACCTTCACCCGCAGACAGGGGCTGCTTCATGAAGCACGCGAGAGTGGTCGAGCCGCCGAGCTGGGACGCCGCCGGCGCGGCAAGCCCTCGGATCCTTCTCGTCGAAGACGAGCCGAGCCTGGTCGTCACGCTTTCCGATCGGCTCGGGTCGGAAGGCTACTTCGTCGAGTCCGTCGGCGACGGTATCTCCGCGCTGAAGCGAATGATTTCAGAGCGGTTCGACCTCGTCCTCTTGGACGTCGCCTTGCCGGGGAAGAATGGCTTCGATGTCTGCCGGGAGGTCCGCCAAAAGGGGAATGGCGTCCCCGTACTGATGCTGACCGCCCGCGGCGAAGTGACCGATCGCGTCGTGGGCCTGAAGCTCGGCGCCGACGACTACCTGGTCAAACCGTTCGAGATGATCGAGCTCCTGGCCAGAATCGAGGCACTCCTGCGGCGCAACCGCGCCGGCTCGAGCAGCGGGGCCGGCGAATATGGATTTGGCGACATCCTCATCGATTTTCGAGCCGCTCGCGTGCTCCGCTCCGGCAAGCCCATTTCTCTTTCTGCGCTCGAGTACAAATTGCTACGGTATTTCATCGAGCACCGCGACGCTCTCCTGTCGCGCGACGAGTTGCTGGACAAGGTCTGGGGCTATGATGCGATGCCCACCACCCGGACGGTCGACGTCCATGTCGCTTCCCTGCGGCAGAAAATCGAGGTCAATCCCACGCATCCCCAGCACCTCGTGACCGTTCATCGGCTGGGATACCGCTTCGTCGGCTAGAAAGGATTGGGGTCAGTCTTTCGGTGTGGGGTTATTTGCGAATCGCGATTCCGCCTTCGTGGGCTCTGGAGGAGGGACTTCCCGAGCTGGCTAGCGGACAACGCCCGGCCCTTCTTCGCCGTCGATACCTCCGCGGCGACGGTCGAGTGGGGCATCGGCTTGTGCCGGCTGACGTCGCTCCGGGCCCTGATCGACTGTAGTCGCGCCGATCTCGAAACAGACTTCCGCGACGAGCTGACTCGGCTCAACGTGCCGACGCTGATCGTTCACGGCGACAAGGACGTCTCGGCGCCGCTCGACCTAACCGCGAGAAGGACGGCGCAACTGATTCCCGGAAGCAGGCTCGTCGTGTACGAAGGCGCGCCGCACGGGCTTATGTTCACCCACATGGACCGCTTGAACACCGATCTCCTCGCCTTCATGAGGGAGGGAGCGTCTCGATGAGGGAACAATCGGCGGTCGACGGTCACCCTTCAGGGTCTGACCCAGCAGCAAGAGACGTGGATGGTCAGGGCGACTTTAGCCACAGGCTGCTAGACCCATTCTGCTTTCGGATCGTCAGCACGTGTACGGCGAGCAGGGTCAACCAGGCAAACCCGATCGTGACCGTAATGCGCTGGAACAGTCCGAACAGGCCAGTGATGCCCGTGAAGCCTGGCACCTCGCGCATGCCCAACCGCGCAACCAGAAATACCCCGAACATTGCGATGCCACTAAGGGTCGAGTACGCCGCCCATGCGCGATCTCCCGATCGCGCGAAGAGGCGTCCAAACAATACGCACGTGACAGGCAGGCCGAGAAAAACAGGAACCCCAAATAGATCATGAAGAATTCCGTGAGCAGTTCGCTCCGTGGGAATGCGGGGAGTACCAGGCGGATAGCCATTCAGCGGATCGGTGACGAAGATTCCGGAACCGATGAGACCAATGCCAACCAGCGCCACCAGAACAGGTCCCCAGACCGGGCCCGCGTGGCCGAGAGCGCGTCTCAATCCAAACGCGAAGGCGACGATCAGCAGGCCAGTGACGATGAAAGTGATGATTTGTATCCAGCCACGATCGCCAACTGAAAGCGAGCTGATGGCGTGCTGCAGTGGATCGTAGTTGGCGCGAGTGGCCCCCTCCAGAATCCAGGCGACCGTGAACAACGGACCGGCGATCGCGCCGCACTTAAGAAACGCATTCATCGCGTGGCTGCCTCTTCGGTCCTTGGACCATCGGTCGATCCGCTCGAACCCGAACTTCGTATTATGGTCGGATGGGGTCAGTCTCGGCATATATGGGTATGTTGCCCGAGCCTGCTAGCAGCGGCACATAAGCCAACAAGACAAGACTGACTCCTGCGCCTCCCCAAACCTGGCAGTCTCTGTAAACGGCGTATCGGGGCCGGCTTTGAACTAGAGCACGGCGATATCGAGCTCGCGAAGGCGAGCAGGGTCTCCAGTGACCTCGAGTCGCGTGATCTTGGCGTTCGTGAAGGTGAAGGTCAGTACCCGGGACAGCTTGCCGCCCGGCGCGAGGATCACTCCGACCGATCCATTGATGAGCGCCGGCTGTACGAATCGCAGCCCTCGCGACATCGCGATCAACCGTGCAGCCCACGTCGAGGCGCCCCTGAGCTCGCGCGGCGTGTCGGCGGCGTCCGCTGCTCCCGCGGCGATGCGTGCCGCGCCATCGATGCGAAGGACGGCGTCCGGATCGAGTACGGCGAGGAGGCCCTCGAGGTCGCCGACGCGCACCGCCCTCATGAACGCGTCCACCACTTCGCGCTGACGAGCCCTGCCAGGGTCCGAGGGCGCGGGCGAGCCGCGCACGCGCCGGCGCGCGCGGCTCGCGAGCTGCTTTGTCGCAGCCGCCGACCGTCCCATGATGGAACCGATCTCATCGAAGGGCATGGCGAACAGATCATGCAGGACGAACGCAAGGCGTTCGGCGGGCGTCAGCGTGTCGAGCACGACAAGCAGCGCTACGCCGACCGAGTCCGCGAGCACCGCTTCGGCTTCGGGATCGACGCCTTCTCGACGCACGACGCTCCGCTCGGTGACTTGCGAGCCAATCGGCTCTTCGCGGCGTGACTTCCGCGAGCGCAGCATGTCCAGACACACGCGCGAGACGACGGTCGTCAACCAGCCGCCCAGGTTGTCGACGGTAGCCATGTCGGTGCGGTTGAGACGCAGCCACGCTTCCTGCACCGCGTCCTCGGCCTCGCTGAGCGAACCGAGCATGCGGTAGGCCACTCCGCGCAGCCGCGGCCGGTTCTCTTCGAACCGCTCGGTCAGCCAGCTTCGCTGGTCCATTGTTACCTTCCCACCTCCTGTTCCGTCATACCCCTGACGAATGACACAAGCCCGAGGTGACAAGGAGGCAATCTATGAAACGAACCTTCGGTCTTATTCTCGCCGGCCTGGCTGCAGCCGCCCTGTTCGCGGGGCTTGTGCATGCCGTGCTGGTGGTTGCGCACGTTTCGGAGCCAGCCGCCACCACGGTTTACGGCCTGACGCCCCGGCGACTCTGGGCCACCACGGCCGCTGTGCTGGCGCTGGTCGGCGTGGTCATCGGTGGGCTGGCTCTGGCCCGCCCCTCCAGTCGTTTCGGCACGGCCTCCGGGCGACTCGGTGCCATCGTGGCCCTGGTGGCGGGGCTGATCGCCGTGGTCAACGGCGGGCTGAATTTGGCCATCGCCAAAGGTGGTCCCGGCACCGGCAACGGAGTAGTCGGTGGCGCCGTGGCCCTGGTGCTTGGGCTGATCGCCATGGCCCTCGGTGGGCTGGCTCTGGCCCGATCCCGCCATCCCTCGGGCGGGACGGAGGCGGGGTCACTTAGGACGACGGCGGGGTCAGTCATGCTTTGAGGTATTGCTGGACTCTGCTCCCGGACAATGCCTTCCAGCTCTCCGGACGATCAGCGGACAACTGATACCGCCACGCACCCAACCCCGCCACACCCCGCGCCCCTGATTACAAAAACGGACTCCTAGGGCGCGACCCTGGCGACGTCGAGTGCTTGCTGATATTGAGATAGGGCTGGTGCTCGTCGATGATGCGAAGCGACATATCGCGGCACGCTTGCCAGACCTTCGGGTTCACCCGCATCAGTTCCAGTCAGCCTTCGCACCGGCTGTTGGAGTCCGCGGGCGACTTTTCTTCGTGCCCGGCAACGTCGTGCTTAAAGTCATGTCCTGCGGCAATAATCATTATGGTGCGCCAACCGCTCGATTGGACCGGTCGACCTGCATCAGAGGTGAAATCGTGGAAGTGCTTGCCGACGGAGATGGGGGCTTGCTCGGTTTGATTTGGCCGGCACGACCTCACCGAAAAAAATCCCATCTCAACTTAATGTAGACCGCGAACGCCGCTACGAGACTCGTACCCACGACGATGGCAAAGACCTGTTTGTGAGAGTTCATGGGATAGAGACCGGCTAAGACAAGGGCGACTCGCCCGACGATGTCTACGAGAAGCAACGCGATGGCGTAGGTCGCCGCCCGCTTCGTCATGGTCAGGACGAGCAACCCGGCAGCGGCATAGAGTGAGCCAAGAGCCGCGGCTAAGTAGCTGAACACCTCGAGCCCGGAGGTCGATATGCCCAAGAAGGAATGCGTGAATGCGGTCACCACCTCGGCGAAACCAAAGAGCATCATCAGCGACGCGGCGATGACGATCCCGCGAGGACGGGTTGAGTCAACGGGCGCCATTGTTCTTCCCTCCCTGCCAGGCAACTTATTCCGCCGTCACTCCCTTCAAAAACCGATAATAGAAATCGACTCCCCGACGAAACCAATCCACCCGCTGCCGCTCATCTTTCCCGTGCGCTCGGATGTCATTGCGGTCGTAGCCAACGGCGGAGATCATATAGGTTGGCATGCCTGCCGCGTTCGTAAACCTGCTATCTGAAGCACCCTGGGTCATGGTGACCACTACAGTATTCCGGGCCACATCTCCTCCACTATCCTGTTGAGCGGGTCAAAAAACTTCTTTCCGTGGCGCTCGAGGGTCGGCGCTGCGCTGGTCCGGCGCATGATCGACCAGAGCGCCGCTGGTCTTGCGGAACTGCACCTTGATCCTCGGATCGGCCACAACTTTCTCAAGCTCGAGTCGGGTTTCTTCCAGTGAGTGTCCCGGCAGGGTCCGGCAATTTATGTTCGCCTGCGCCGTCTGCGGCAGCGCATTGTTTGCATGACCCGCATTCAAACGTGTCGCTACACAGGTAGTGGGTAGCGTCGAGTTGTCAAGCACTACCGCTTCGTCCTCCTCGCTCGGGTCGCCCATGTCTGCCCAAGAGTCATCGCCCCATACGTCGGCCAGTGTCTCCTCGGCCAGGTATTCGCGCTCAGAGTCGGCACTCTCGCCCCGAGACACCCCTGCGGCCTTCGGGCCGAGAGGCCCGAAGCCGGACAGCACTTCGTTTCCCAGAACCGCGATCGCGACCGCCATCGCGAACGCAGCGATGTGAAGAGCGCGTAACCGAACGAATCTCATGGAATCCTCCTTGAGCACACCGGGCTGAATCCGGGACTGTTTCCTCGGCGCTCCGAAGAGAGAGGCCGTCTTTCGTGGTGGAAGTGGGGTTGCGGCGCCGCTCACGACGCCGCTTCACCCCCTTTCCGATGGCTCCTAGGCGTGCGTCGGGCCAATCCACACTCTCGTCTGACGAGAAGGAAACGCGGCGCATTCGGGATTCGCGGCGATGAAGGCCGCATACTTGGTCTGCTGGTCTGCAGTGAGAGAGGCGACGAAGGTCGCTTCCGCGTTTTTCTGGATCGTCTGGATCTGGGCGCGAAGCCCGTACGCCTGAATTTCCAAGTTTCCGATCGCGCAAGGATCCGGGCTCGCCGATACAAGAGCCGTGTCGATTTGTTGGTGAAAAGCCGGGATCTGATCGAAGATCGGCTTGATGGCGTCGGCTGTCTGTTGACGCAGGACCTCTAGAGTCGACTGCTGAGCGGCTGTCAGCCCCACGGCCTGGATGAGATCTTGGGCGCACCCGCTGGGCCCTCGAAAGGTGGGGATTCCGGCCTGGCCAAAAGCCGACATGGCAGCGCTGATCAGCACCGCCAGAATTAGAATTCCGAGTCTCCAATTGCGTTTCATGTCATTCGCTCCTTTCGCGCGGCTTCGTGCCGCTTGATATGGGAGAGTACGGAGGCCAGCCGTGGCAAGTCGTCAGAGCGCCGTAAGAGTTTCGTAAGAGATGTAAATCCTCACTGGCGGGCGGGTCCACGGCGCTTGCGAGGACAGGCCGGTGCTAGAT
>JBKPDV010000065.1:0-6865 GCA_046728075.1 Acidobacteriota bacterium
GCGGCCGAACAATGGAGGGCGACCTCCGACGGAGGCCGTGGAGGGAAGGGCCTCAACCAAGGGGAACAGCCGTCAGGCCGCCGCAGTCCGGACTCAGAGCCGGATCGCTGCGTCGATCGGAGTGGCGGATGTGCGCCGGGCATGGCGTCGACATCGCCGACGACCGCCCGCCGTTCGACCTGAGGTAGGAGCCCGGTGCGTTAGCAGCGCACGCCGGGATCTGTGCGGGGGGCGGTGAGCAATCACCGTCCCTACCGCGACCCTCGTGGCTGAGCATGGACTTTGGCCGCCAGGGTCTGACCGATCGCGCTCCAACGGATCGAGCCCTATCCTTACGAAGATTTGGCCATCATGTTTGGGTCGAAGCCGGCCCTCGGCGGTAGAAGAACTCGCCGATATGCTCCAGCAGTTGACGAAATGACCAGCCAGGCTGTGCGACCGTGCAATCTTCTGCCGCCCCTATCGTGTAATAGAATCATTCGTTACTCCGCGTGACTTTCACCGAAGGTCTCGGTCTTTGCGGGCGACTGGGCGCTCTTGCGATAGTGTATCTTCTCCGGCGAAGACGACCCGCCGTAGCGTCGTCGCGACGGCCGCTATCGAGCGAAGCCGACCGACGGTTCAATAACGCCTTCTGCCACCGCAACCGATAGCTGGGCCGCCACCTGCAAACGGCGGCATCCCGAAATCGATTCCGTAGCGGCTGGGCTTTACTCCGGCGGCTGGTCGCCGGGCGACAGCTCCAGCCACATGGCGTTCAGGATCGCAAAGGCGCAAGCGAAACCGAGACCGAGGATCCAGCTGAAGTACCACATCAGTTTTCCCTCGCGTCAGTAGGAGTGGGAATCCTGTCCGATCGACTCGGCCGTCACGGGGCCGCGCAGCACGCGATAGACCCAGGCGGTGTAGAGCATCACGACCGGCAGGATGAGCGCGGTGACGACGGCCATGACACCGAGCGTCAGCCGGCTCGACGAGGCATCCCACACCGTGAGGCTCGAGGTCGGGTCGAGCGACGACGGCAGCAGGAAGGGAAACAGGCTCAGGCCCGCCGTGGCGACGACGCCGGCGACGGCGAGTCCGCTGGCGATGAAGGCGAGGATGCCGCGTCCGCCGGCGCGGGCGAGCGCGGCCGTGCCGAGCGCTCCTGCGACCGCCAGCACGGGCGCGATGATCATCCAGGGATGCACGCCATAGTTCGCCAGCAGCGCGCCCGCCGCCCGCTCGACCGTCTTGTTGAGCGGGTTCGACGGTCCGTCCGTGGCCGCCCGCACGATCACGTAGCCGTCGATCTGCGTCGCCCAGAGACCACCCAGGGCGAATAGCACGATGAGTGCGCCGGCCGCCCGCACGCCGGCCCGCTGCGCCCGCGCCCGCACCTCGCCGCCGGTCTTGCAGGCGAGATAGGCGGCGCCGTGCATCGTGATCATGGCGACGCTGACCAGCCCGCAGAGCAACGCGAACGGATTGAACAACGCCAGCAGCGAGCCCTCGTAGGTCATCCGCAGCATCGGGTCGAAACGAAACGGCACACCCTGCAGCACGTTGCCGAAGGCGACGCCGAACACCAGCGCCGGCACCAGGCCGCCGATGAAGAGGGCTGCGTCCCACACGCTCCGCCAGCGCGCGCCCTCCAGCTTGCTGCGGAACTTGAATCCGACGGGCCGCAGGATCAGCGAGCAGAGCAGCAGGAGCATCGCGAGATAGAATCCCGAAAAGGCGACGGCGTAGAGCGGCGGCCAGGCCGCGAAGATCGCGCCGGCGCCGAGGATCAGCCACACCTGGTTGCCTTCCCATACCGGCCCGACGGTATTGATGATGACGCGCCGCTCGATGTCCGTGCGACCGACGATCGGAAGCAGGATGGCGGCGCCCATGTCGAAGCCGTCCATGACCGCGATCCCGATCAGCAGGATGCCGAGCAGGGCCCACCACAACAGACGCAGGAACTCGTAGTCCATGGCGCTTCCTATTCCGCCGGCCGCATCCGCGCCCCTGGATCAGGGGCGTGCTTGCTCACCTCGGCCATCTCCGGTCCATGGCGCACCGTCCGCACCATGAGAAAGACGTCGACCACGGCGAGCACCGAATAGAACAGCACGAAACCGGCCAGCGAGAGCCACACGTTGCCCGCGGACACGCTCGAGGCCGACAGGAAGGTCGGCAGCACGCCGTCGATGGTCCAAGGCTGCCGCCCGCCCTCGGCCACGTACCAGCCGAGCTCGGCGGCAATCCAGGGCGTCGGCAGCATGAGCAGGCAGATCCACAGATAGACCCGCGAGCGGTCGAGCTTGCGCACGGATGCGAGCCAGAAGCTCAGCGCGAACCAGGCGATGAAGAAGAACCCGAGGCCGGCCATGAAACGGAACGACCAGAACAGCACAAGGACGTTCGGCACGGTGTCCCAGGCGGCGGCGTCGATCTGCTCGCCCGTGGCGTCCGTGACGTTCGGCGTGTAGCGCTTGAGCAGCAGCGCATAGCCGAGGTTGCCGACATGCGCATCGAAGGTCTTGCGCAGCTCGGGATCGCCCAGCTTGCTGCGCAGCTGCGACATCGCATCGTAGGCGATCATGCCGTCCTTGATGCGCACCTGTGCGGCGGCCACGAGGTTCTTGATGCCGGCGACTTCGCCGTCGATGGAGCGCGTGGCGATGAGGCCGAGCACCCAGGGTATCCGGATCTCATAGCGTGTCTGGTGCGCCGCCAGATCAGGCAGGCCGAAGACGGTGAGCGACGCCGGCGGCGGCTCGGTTTCCCACATCGCCTCGATGGCGGCGATCTTCATCTTCTGGTTCAGGCCCGCCGTATAGCCGCTCTCATCGCCGAGCACGACGACCGACAGCGCCGAGGCAAGGCCGAAGCTCGCTGCGACGGTCATCGAGCGCAGGGCGAGCGGGCGGTGGCGGCCGCGCAGCAGGTAATAGGCGCTGATCGCCAGCACGAACACCGAGCCCGTGACATAGCCAGCCGAGACCGTGTGCACGAACTTCGCCTGCGCCACCGGATTGAAGAGCACCGCCTCGAAGTCCGTCACCTCCATGCGCATGGTGTCGAGATTGAACCGCGCGCCCACGGGGTTCTGCATCCAGCCGTTGGCCACCAGGATCCACAGCGCCGACAGGTTGGTGCCGAGCGCCACTAGGCAGGTGACCGCGAGATGCTGGACCCGCGTGAGCCGGTCCCAGCCGAAGAAGAAGAGCCCGACGAAGGTCGCCTCGAGGAAGAACGCCATCAGCCCTTCGATGGCGAGCGGCGCGCCGAAGATGTCGCCGACATAATGCGCATAGTAGGCCCAGTTGGTGCCGAACTGGAACTCCATGGTGATGCCAGTGGCCACACCCATGGCGAAGTTGATGCCGAAGAGCGTGCCCCAAAACTTCACCATGTCGCGCCATATCGTGCGGCCCGTCATCACATAAACGCTCTCCATGATGGCGAGCAGCACGGAAAGCCCGAGCGTCAGCGGCACGAACAGGAAGTGATACATGGCCGTGAGGCCGAACTGCAGGCGCGAGAGCGCGACGACATCCATCGCGATCACCGTTGCAGCGGATCAGCGGGCGCCGCGGTGGCGGGCCCAGCCATCTGCGCAACCGGATCGATGACTGGCCGGTGTGAAGGACCGAAGAACAGGGCATAGAGGGCGGCCAAGGCGAACAGCTTGGCCACCGTCGCCCAGATCAGGTCGCGCGCGAGACGAGGGTTGAGCATGCGCCGCGTTTCCCCATCCGGAATCCGGGTCCGCACGATCCGGATCGACCTTCCCGACCGGTCCTATCTAGGTGGAGCCGCACGTCGGCGGCAAGCGGTTTGTGCGGGCCGATCGTTCCCGGCGACAACCGGCCGCGCGTCTGCTAGCTTGTGTCGATCTTCTCCCGCTTGCGCTGGCGTTCTATTGCCCGCCGTTCTCGTTGCTGGTGATGTCATGGGAGGACCGAGCCATCCGCTATGTGCGGCGCAACCGCTCAACGTCAGGACGATCAGCAAAGCAGACCGTCGTCAAGGCGCGAATCGACATCGATGGGAATTCGCATTGGTAGCCCCGAGCCGTAGGATGAGCGTTCCCGAGGCAGGTACAAAGCCACGCTAGCTGGACACGCTTGAATGGCGGCTTGTGGCACTTCTCGGAAGTGGTGCCCGTCGCGTTTGGCGGCCCGCTCACGGCTACAAAGCGGACTCTGACTATGAGCTCACGCCCCAATATGGGACGCCGCAAGATGGGACCCATGAAGTTGCGGCGCACATCCGATCCCGCGTTATCGCGGTCACGCGCGATGGAACTGAAGTGCCATCAACTTACGCGTCTTGGAGGTGGAGGCAAGCATGAGTAGGATTCTGATTCCGGGGGTGACCAAGTCACGGCGGACGTTTCTGCGAGTGAGCGCGGTGATGCTCGGTGGCGCGCTGTTGTCCGGCCGCGCATACGCTGCCACGCAAGCGTGCCAGCTCACCGAGGCCGACATCCTGGGTCCGTTTTATCGGTTCGGCGCGCCGTTCCAGACCCGGCTGGCCGGACCCGACGAGGCGGGCGATAGGCTCAAGGTGACGGGTACCGTGTTCAGTTCGGACTGCCAGACCCCTGTGCCGGACGCACTGATCGAGGTGTGGCAGGCGAACAAGGCCGGCCTCTACGATACGAACAAGCCCGGCAATTTCACCGAGGTCACGGCCTTCCACCTGCGAGGCATGATGTATACGGACGAGAAGGGGCAGTACGAGATCGAGACGATCATGCCCGGCCGTTATCCAATCCCGCCGAATCTGCCGGGGCTCGAGAAATACGCGGGATTGACGCGACCCGCGCACATCCACTTCCGGGTGATGGAATCGCTGCACGTCCCGCTCACGACGCAGCTCTATTTCAAGGATGACCCCTTCCTTGCTGGCGACCCGTGGGCTGGCCACAAGCCGACCCTGGCGATCGACCTGAAGCAGGACGGCGACCTCCGGCGCGGTGTTTTCGACATCGTTCTGGCCCGGGGCTTCTAGGTCTAGGCGGCACCTCGGGCCGCCCGCCGGCCATCTCGGTCCGTTGGCTCAGCAAAGAATCCTATGGCGGCAGGCCGGCCTGATGCCATGCTTCCATCAGCGTTGCAGCCAGGGCGGGCGTGATCCCAATGGCATTGCAATATCCACTCGAACTGAATGATGGTTGCAGCACAAGCACCTGCTTGGCGGCGGCTTTGGCTTCCGCCGTTCGCCCGAGTTTGGCAAGCGCCGCCGCCAAGAGGCTCTGGGTCACGCTGAAGCTTGGATTGGACAAGACGGCTCGCCGGGCGGCTGTTGCCGCTTCCTCGTATTGCCCAAGTATGAAATTGCCGACGGCTACGGCTTGGTGACCCCCAAAGGCAAACCGGTCTACAGGGCTGACCCGCAACGCACGCTCGGCCCACTCGATCGCCCGCTCCGCCTCTCCGGACCAGGCCAGGAAAATGCCGCCAAGAAAGAGCGCGAAGGCGCAAGAGGGGCTCAATGCAAGCGCCCGCTCGAATGCTTCACGGGCAGCAGCGCGATCATGCTCCACCAGCCCGATGACGAAAGCGCCCAGGGCCATGGCGGTTGCGTCATCGCGGCCATGGGTGACTGCTGCGCGAGCGTGGCGAACGGCCGCGATGCGGTCGGTCTCCTCGAACCCAGCTCGGATGAACAGGAACTGCTTGCACCAGGCGAGCAGGCCATGGGCGCCGGCGTAGTCGGCCTCCAGCGCCAGCGCCTGCTCGAGCAGCGGCACCGCTTTGGCTGCCTCCTCCGGCATGGCTACGTAGACGTGAGGAAGGGCGCGCAGAACGAGATCGTAGGCGTCGAGATTGTCGGGCCTCTTGCGCTTGACGCGTTCGATTTCCGCATCACGCAAGCTCGGCTCGATTGCACCCACAACGCTTAACGTGATCTCGTCCTGTAGTGCAAAGATGTCGTCGAGACGGCTGTCGTAGCGGTGCGCCCAAAGGTGCACGCCGGTTTCCGCCTCCACCAGCTGGGCACTGATTCGAATGCGCTCGTCCGCCTTGCGGACGCTGCCTTCCAGCACATAGCGCACGCCCAATTCGCGACCGACCCGCTTCACGTCGACGGGCTGCCCTTTGTAGGTGAAGGTGGAATTGCGCGCGATCACGAACAGCCACTTGATGCGCGAGAGTCCCGTGATGATGTCCTCCACCATCCCGTCGGCGAAATAGTCCTGCTCTGGATCGCCGCTCATGTTCTGGAATGGCAGGACTGCGATCGACGGCTTGTCGGGTAGTGGCAGCGTGTCCTTGGACGAAAGCACAGTCGAGGTATCGGCACCAGGTTTGGACGGCTTGACGCGGTAGACACGCACGGGCTCCGGGATGTTGTGGAGCCGCTGCTCGCCGAGATCGGCATACACGCAGGCGAGCTTGCCTCTTACCTGATCGTAGACATTGCGTCCGATGCAGATACTGCCAGGCTCCGCAAGCTTCTCCAGCCGCGAAGCGATGTTGACGCCGTCGCCGTGAATTGTATCGCCCTCGGCAATTACATCCCCCAGATTGACACCCATCCGGAAGGCCATTCGCTTGTCTTCCGGCAGGTTGGCGTTCTGGTGAGCTAGCCCCTTCTGAGCCTCGACGGCGCACTGTACCGCATCGATTGCGCTCGCAAACTCGACAAGCAGGCTATCCCCGGCGGAACCGACGATCCGCCCGTGGAACTGGAGGATCTTGGGTTCAATGACCTCGGCACGAAGCTTAGTCAGGCGAGCGAGCGTGCCTGATTCGTCGGCCGCCATGAGCCGAGAGTACCCGGCCACGTCGGCTGCCAGGATCGCTGCAAGCCTGCGCTGCTGCTGCGCCAAGATCCGCCCCCACGGTATGATCGCATTCTAGCCCATTCGATAGTACCGGCG
>JBKPDV010000066.1:0-50447 GCA_046728075.1 Acidobacteriota bacterium
GCCCACGAGACCGACCTGCTCGCCGCGGTGGACATGTTGTCCGTCCTTGACGAGGATGACGTCGAGGTGCCCATAGATCGTCGTGTATCCGGTCGTATGGGCGATCTGGACTGCCTTGCCATAGTCTCCGGCCCATCCGCTCCTGGCCACGACTCCTTCGGCGGTCGCTAAGACCGGCTCGTGCCGCCGGGTGGAGATGTCCACTCCCGGGTGAAATGCCCCTTCTCCGGTGAAGGGGTCCATTCGGGAGCCAAAGCCTGAGTTTAAAAGACCCCGCACCGGGGCGACCGTGGGGGTGGAAGAGGCGATGTCGGAATGGCGTCGAAACTGCGTTTCAATCTGATTGAGACGGGCGTCCAGCTCTCCCGTCCGGCCCGACGGGTCTGTCGGAAGGTTCGGCCCCCCCTGAGCCTTCGAGGCCGCATCTGACAGCCCCGCAACGATCGCGAGCTGGCGCGTTCGAGACTCGAAGACGGAGAACTGGCGGGACAGCCCCTCGAGCTTGTGCGACAGCTCCCTTGTGGAGCTTTTCAAGCGAGCGTTCTCGGCAAGAGCCTGGCGGTAGAGGTAGTCCCGGCGCGCACCGGAGAGAAAGGCCCAGCCAAATGCGATCGCGGCAACCAGCACGGTGACGACAGAGAGGGCGGTCAAGGCCAGGGCTCGACTGGAAATCGTGAGTTTTCGGAACCGCGCCTTCGCGTGGGGCACGAAGATGATCGTGTTGTATTTCCTCACCGGAAGTTTCTCCTCCCACATGAGGTGCCCCTCGGAAAGCGGCCGACGCCGCCCGGGAGGACACGGTTTTCAAACTTTTGGACTCTCGTCCGAGTTTGATGCACATCGTACGGGCGTCGGAGAGATCCTGTCAACCTGACCCATGGGACAGGTGGCGCGCATCCGGTAACCGACCGACTCGGCGACGTGCGCGGACGTGACTCGCTGCGCGTCAGCCAGGTCAGCGATCGTTCTCGCGACGCGGAGGGCCCGGTGCAGCGCGCGAAGAGAGAGGCGGAGACGTTCGACGACCGCGGGAAGCAGTCGCCGAGCCGAGCCGTCGAGGAGAAGGATTCGATCGAAGTCGGATACCGGAAGCTCGGCGTTGCGAAAAGCCGGTCGCCCCGGGAAACGATCAGCGGCCAGCCGCCGGGCGGCCTCGACGCGCTCGCGGATCGGAGCGGAAGCTTCCGCCACGCTTCCGCGGGCCAGATCTGCCCACGGCACGGCGGGCACGGGAACGTGCAGGTCGATGCGGTCGAGCAGAGGACCGGACAATTTGCGCGCGTACCTTTGCCGCTCTCTCCAGTCGCAGGAGCACGCATGTTCCCGATCTCCGGCGAACCCGCAGGGGCACGGGTTCATGGCCGCCACCAGCAGAAAGTCGGAGGGAAAAACCGAGGCGCCGCCGACTCTCACGATGCAGACTCGTTTTTCTTCGAGCGGTTGCCGGATCGCCTCCAGCGCGTCGCGCCGGAACTCGGGCAGCTCGTCCAAGAAGAGCACGCCGCGGTGAGCGAGCGAGATCTCTCCGGGCCCCGGCCTCACGCCTCCTCCCACCAGGCCCGGCGCCGAGATTCCGTGGTGAGGGGCCCGGAAGGGCGCGTTCTCGATGAGCGCCGCTGCCGGAGGGAGCGCGCCCGCGATCGAATGAATCTTCGTCACCTCGATCGCCTCGGACCTCGTCAGCGGAGGCAGAATGGTGGGCAGTCTTCGGGCGAGCATCGTCTTGCCTGCTCCGGGCGGGCCCGACAGCAAAAGATGGTGTCCTCCCGCCGCCGCGATCTCCAACGCGCGACGCGCCACTTTCTGTCCCCGGACTTCGGCGAAGTCCAGCTCCGAGGGAGCTGCCGGTGGGGCCGGGCCGGGAGAGAAGGGCGGGATCGGGCGTTGGCCGGTCAAGTGCGCCACGGCTCCGGCGAGACTTCGGACGGGAATGATCTCGAGTCCCTCGACCGCGGCGGCCTCCGCGGCGTTTTCGGCGGGAAGCACGACCTGCTGGAACCCCGCCTCGCGGGCCGCGGCCGCCAGGCAGAGCGCGCCGCGAATCGAGCGCACCTCTCCGGTCAGGCCGAGCTCGCCGATGAAGAGACGGCGCCGCGGTGTCGCCACGGCGAGACCGTCGACGAGCAGCAGCCCGATCGCGACGGGAAGATCGAGCGCGGCGCCGACCTTGCGAAAATCCGCCGGTGCCAGGTTGACCGTGATCGCGCGACTGGTAAAGGGAAAACCGCTGTTGCGCAACGCGGACCGGACCCGGTCGCGGGCCTCCTTCACGGTGGTGTCGGGAAGGCCGACGATCGTGAAGCAGGGGAGACCGTCGGAGACGTCCACCTCGACGTCGAGAACGCGGGCATCGATCCCGGACACGGCTGCGGAATGCACACGGGCGAGCATCAAACCTCCTCGGGGTGCGAGGAGAGCGCCGGACCGCCCGGTGAGGACGGGGAAAGTCTAGACGTTCAAAGTTCAAAGTTCAAGGTTCAAGGTCATCACGGGCCTCAACATTGAACTTTGAACCTTGAAGCTTGAACTTGGTTACGGCTTGGCCGGAATGGTGAGCTTGTCGCCGGGACGAATCTGGGCCGGCGATCCGAGGCTGTTGGCCGTCATCAGGATCGCCACCGTCGTGCCGTGCTTGAGCGCGATCCGGTACAGCGTATCGCCGCCCCGGACGCGGTAGGTCTTTTTCTCCGGCGAAGGTCTGTTCGTCCGATCCGCGGCCGCCACGACTTTGCCGGCCTTCTTCTTCGGCTTTTTGCCGGTGGCGATCTGGACCTTCTCCGGCTTCGGAACCAGAATCACCCGTCCGCGCGGCAGGCGGGCCTTGGGCTCCACGGAGTTGAGCTCGGCTAAGACGGCCACCGGAACGTGGAAGCGGCGGGCGATCACGGCGAGCGTCTCGCCGCGTCGAGCCGCGTGCCGCCGGTACGAGGGAGCGATGGCGGTCGGAGCGGCCGCATAAGCGGCGAGCACGGCCTCGCGCGTTCCCATAGGCACCTTCAGCTCATAGCCCTCCGCATCGCGCGGGGTCACGTCCCCGGTCAGCTCCGGATTCAGGCGCTGGAGCTCCTCCAGGGGCGCATTTTGCCCGTCGGCGAGGTTCTTCAAACGGACGGGGCGCGTCAACTCGACCGTTTCGTACTCGAGGGGCTTTTCATACTCCACGTCGAAGCCGTAATGGGTCGGGTTCTTGGCGATCAACGTCGCCGCGATCACCGCCGGCACGTAGCTGATCGTCTGCGCCTTCAAGGCTCCCGGGGAGGCCGCCAGCTGCCAGAAGTCGGAAAATCCCGTGCGGGCCATCGCCTTGAGGACCTTTCCCTCTCCCGCGTTGTACGCGGCGAGCGCCAGGTACCAATCGTGGAAGAGCAGGTTCAAATACTTCAGGTGTTTGGCGGCCGCGCGCGTCGCTTTCTCCGGGTCGCTGCGCTGGTCCACCACCGCGTTGGCGGTCAGTCCGTACTGCCGACCGGTTCGGAGCATGAATTGCCAGATTCCGTGGGCGGCCTTGTTGGAGCGCGCGCGAGGAAGAAACGAGGATTCGATCAGGGCCACTTGGGCGAGATCCGCCGGCACCCCTTCCTCGCGGAAGATCCGGTGGATCATCGGAACGTAGCGGCCGGAGCGGGCAAGGCCGCGCCCGATCACGTCGTGCAGGTCGTTCTGGAAGACGGCGAGGATCCGCAGCACCGACTCATTCGCAACGATGGGGATGTCGTAGGTCACGCCGGCGGTGTCGGTGGCGACGGCTGTCGCGGCCCGGGAGATCTCCTCGGGACTGGACACGGGCGCCTCGATCTGGCGCAGCTCCGGCGCGATACGGTCGGCGGCCGCCTCGTCCACCGGGGCCGCCAGGGCTTCGTAGCGCAGGATGGCCTCGAAAAGGTCTTCAGAAAAGTCGCGCAAGCGAGGATCGGATGGCGGGGCAGCGCCGACAGGACGCAGGGCATCGATGGCGCGCCCGAAGGCGTCGGCAGCGCAGGCTCCGTCTCCCGAGAGGGCGGCCTCGCGCCCCACATCGAACGCGCGGCTCGCAGCTTCCATCGCCGCGACTTCCGGCGAAGGCGCGGGCGGCGAAGCCTTGCGCGCCGGCGAGGAAGCGCATCCGGCCAGTGCGAGCGCCGATGCGAGGAGCGCGTACTCCTTCGCCCGGGCACGGATCTCTTGAAGCATCTGTACGGAAAGGTTAGCCGCCTCGAGAGCGCAAGGCAAAGGGTTTCTGGGTCCGACGATGTCTACCGGGGAGGACAACGGATGGACCGGACCCGGTCCGGGGGAAGAAACCTTCTATATCAAAATTGACATAACGCTTCCTCAACGTCCGGCTGACAGCTGATCGCTAACAGCTGACAGCTCTCAGCTACTTTCCGAAGATGTGAAACTTCAGAGAGAGCAGGAGCTTCTCGATTTCCTGCTTGGTGTGCAGGTCGATCGAGAATGTCTTCTCCTCGCCTACGGGATTCTTCTGATCGTCTTCGATTCGCAGTCCGATGGTGACGTGGCGTCCCTGCGCGAGCTCCCCCTGTGGAACCTGCACTTCGAAAATGCGATTGATCTCCTTGCGGTGATTCAGGCTCGAGGCCAGCAGATCGTCGATGGAAATGCCGGTCGTTTGGCGGCGCGCGGCCCGGTCCGTCGACGTCGTTTCCGCCGTCGCGCTCTTTCGCAGTTTTTCGAGCTCCGCGAGGATGTCGATGTTGGACCGGACCCGGACGTGCTTGACCGGAGGCTCCGCGATCGGCGTCGGTTCCGGAGCCGCGGGCGCTTCCGCGAACGAGATCTCCCCAATTTCCAGCGGCTCGGACGGCACGTCCAGTTCCGGCAGCGGGGCATCGAGGGAGTTCAAGGCGTCTTCGAACTCGTTGACCGTCTCGACGTCGTCGGCGTCGAACGCCTCCACCCCCAGCAGCGTCGGCGGCGGAGGAGGAGTCGGCACGTCGAAGGGAATGGCCTCCGGCTCGGGCTCCAGATCGATCTCGACGGGCCGCGGAGGCGGCTGGACCGCCGGAACCGGGACTTCGCGCGGCGGGACCGGTCGGGGCGGCGGCGGCGGGGCGACCTCCGGCGGAATCGTGGCGGCGCTCACGCGCGCTCCGCGATCATCTCCGAGCATTCTCTTCTTGAGCGATCTCAGCGTGAGTCGCGAGATCGCCTTCAGAGTCTCGAAGACCCCCTGGCCGAGAACCGCGCACGCTTCATAACTCTCGTACTTGTGTTCGGGATTCAGGCTCTCTTCGAGCTCCTCGACGGAGAGGATGTTGGAAAGATCCCGCTTGTTGTACTGGAAGACGAGCGGGAGATCATCGAGCTTGATCCCGATCTCGGCGAGGTTCGAGCGCAGGTTGTTGACGCTCTCGGTGTTGGCCTCCTTCATCGCGCGCTGGGAATCGGCGACGAACACCATGCCGTCGACGCCCTTCAGGACGAGCTTGCGAGTCGTGTTGTAGAAGACCTGGCCCGGCACCGTGTAGAGCTGGACCCGCGTCTTGAACCCCCCGATGATGCCCACGTCCAGCGGGAGCAGATCGAAAAAAAGCGTCCGATCCGTCTCCGTCTCGAGCGACACCATCTCTCCGCGGGAGCCCGGGGAGGTGCGCCCGTAGATGTGGTGGAGATTCGTCGTCTTGCCGCACAGACCGGGGCCGTAATAGACGATCTTGGCCGCCATCTGCATGGTGGCGTAGTTGAAGAAGACCATGGACGATTATCTGCTCGCGCACACGAGCGCGTGGAAGAATTCTACCATCGCTCCCGCCGTAAGTCGTTTCGCCGCAACGGCGAAACGGAGGATGGGACGCGGGGAAAGCAGAATCAAGCCCTCAGGGGATGGAATCGTCACCACCCTCCATAAGGAAAAGGATTTCGTCTTCCTTCCCGCGGCCCGGTGTCCGCTCGAGAGTCTCCCGCGCGAGCAGATCGTAGAGGCGCAGCAGCTCCGGCCGCCCCGCCAGAGCGGCGCGGTGGGCGCGCACCGTCTGCAGATCCCGCCTGGCCAGAGGGCCCGTAAACGCGTCTTCGAAGGGGCGGTGCGTCGCCGTCGCCGTGGCCCGCGCCGCCAGGTCGGCCAGCGCGGCCTTTGCCTCGTCCTCGGGGATGCCGATCGACGTCCAGAGCCGGGTTGCGCAGGAGACCAATGCGAGCGCGCCTCCCGCCGCGAGAGTCGCCGCGGCGTGGTACAGAGCCTTGGATTCGGCGGCCAGGCGCCTCCCGATAGCGCCGAAGGCCCGGACGATCTGCTCTCCCGCCGAGCAGGCCGGCTCGTCCCCTTCGATCGCAACAAAAGCGCCGCGCCAGGTCTCCGAGATTTCCCCCGAGAAGGCCCTCAGCGGATGGAGAGAGCCTACAGAGGCGCCCGAGCGCCGCAGGATCCCGATCTCTTCGGCAGACGAAGCGCCGGAGAGATGGAAGGCCAGGCGACAGGAAACCTCCGGCGCGATTCGAGCGGCGACCGCGCTGATCGAGTCGTCCGGCACGCCGAGAAGAAGCAGGTCGCAGTCGAACGGGCCCGATCCCGCCGTGCGGGGCTGTTCTGCCTTCAGGAGGGCAACGGCGCGTTCCGCTCCCGCCTGATCGCGGGAAAAGACGTAATCGATGCGGCCTCCCGCCTCGCGCCAGGATCGAGCGAAAGCCTTCGCGGCTCGCCCGGGCCCGACGATTGCCACCGACCAGTTGAAAATGTTCTCCGGCATACGCCCCCGATCCCCAAGTCTGAAGTCTGACATGAGGATGGAGGTGGCAGGATCTTCCCCATTGCCCGCGTCCGACGCCCTCAGACCTCCGACGTCCTCAGTCCTTGGTCCAGGCCGCCGTTGTTTCCGCGCCGCCGCGCCGCCTGTTACCATTGTCCGGGGAGGGTTCCAGGCGGTCCGGCCGGGCGGTCGGACCGAGGCGGTCAAATGATGCATCCGCTCGACATTCGAAGCCGGGCGATCTTGAAGGAGATCATCCGGCTTCACGTGGACACCGGAAAACCGGTATCGTCCCGGGCACTTTTCAAGTCCCGGCGGTTCGAGCTTTCTCCCGCTTCGATTCGCAACATCATGGCCGACCTGACCGATGCCGGATTCCTCGCCCAGCCCCACACCTCTGCGGGCCGCATTCCGACGGATCGCGCGTACCGCGTCTACATCGACGAACTGATGAAGCATCGCCGGATCGCCCCGGATGTCCGCGAGCAGGTCGACTTCGATCTGGCCTCCGCCGGCAGCGATATCCGCGGTCTGTTCCAGGCTTCCTCGCGCCTGCTCTCGCGACTCTCCGGAGAAGTCGGTTTCGTCGTCGCTCCCGACGCGCTCCACACCGTGGTGAAGAGCCTGCGCTTCCTGTCGGTCGCGCCCGGCAAGATCCTCGTCATCCAGGTCAACGAACCGGACGTCGTCCAGTCCCGCGTTTTCGAAACCGATGTCGACTACACGGCCTCCGAGCTCGACGCCATCTCGGACCGTCTGACGCGCGAGTTCTGCGGCAACACGCTCCACGAGGTGTGCCGGCTCCTTCTCGCGGCGGTGGCGCAAGAGAAGGCCGCCTGCGACCGGATGCTCGCCCGGGCGCTTCCCCTCGGACGTCAGGCGCTGGAGAAGCAGCAGGGGGAGGATCGTGTTTACGTCGACGGGACGGCGCAGCTGTTCGACAAGCCGGAGTTCTCGAATCTGAAGTCCTTGAGGAGCGTTCTGCGCGCCTTCGACGAGAAGGCGCGGCTGCTGGATCTGGTCACGCGATATCTGAATTCGAAGGGGCCCTGCGTCGTGCTCGGCTCCGAGACGGGCCTTGGCGAGGAGTCTCGCCTGTCGGCAGTCTTGACCTCCTACGGCACGGGAGAGACACTGACCGGAATGCTGGGAGTACTGGGACCTGCCCGCCGGGAATATCCCCGGGTGATTCCAGTCGTGGAGCTTCTCGGTCGGGCTCTGTCGGACCGGCTGGAAGGGCGCGAGGCTCCGGCGGAGGATGATCCGGAATGAACGGCGACGATTCCCGCGACCGTCCGCACCCCAAGGATCCTTCCGACCGGATAGAAGTCGAAGACCCGGGTCAGACACTCGAGGACGCGCTCGCGGAAGAGGAGCAGTCCGCCATCACGGCGGCCGAGGAGAAACTGAAGTCGGTCATGCAGAACCTGGAAGAGCTTCGCGACCGGCATCAGCGCAAGCTCGCCGAGTTCGACAACATGCGAAAGCGCACGGAGCGCGAGAAGGGGGAATACTTCCGCAACGCTCTGGCCAACTTCCTGCTCGATCTGTTGCCGATCGTGGACAGCTTTGAAAGCGCCCTGGCCCACGCCCCGCCGGAAGCTCGTCGGAGCGACTTCGGCCAGGGAATTGCGTTGATCCGCCGCCAGTTCGCGGAGCTCTTCAAGAAATACGGGCTGGTCGAGGTGGACACCGACGGGCCCTTCGATCCGAACCTGCACGAGGCGGTGGCCACGGAGGAAGCCGAGGACGTCCCGAAGGACACGATCCTCGAAGTGCTCCGCAAGGGATACATGCTCAACGACCGACTCCTTCGGCCGGCCTGGGTCAAGGTCGCGGTCCGGCCCGTCGAGTCCGCCCAGTCCCGGTCCGGAGAGTAGACCTTGGGCAGAATCCTCGGCATCGACCTGGGCACGACCAACTGCTGCGTGGCGGTGGTGGAAGGAGTCACGCCTCAGGTGCTGACCAACCGGGAGGGGAGCCGGACGACCCCGTCGATCACCGGATTCACCGAGGACAACGAGAGGCTCGTCGGCCAGATCGCCAAACGCCAGGCCATCACCAACCCGATGAACACCGTCTTCGCGGTGAAGCGTCTGGTCGGCCGCAAGTTCGAATCGGAGGAGACGCAGCACGCCCGCGAAGTTCTTCCCTATGAAGTCGTGCGCGCAGTCAACGGCGATGTCAAAATCCGCGCGCGGGGGCGCGAGTACAGCCCCGAGGAGATCTCCGCGTTCATCCTGAAGGAGATCAAGGAATTCTCCGAGGAGGCCCTCGGCGAGGAGATCAACGAAGCGATCATCACCGTGCCCGCGTACTTCGACGACGCGCAGCGCCAGGCCACCCGAGACGCGGGGCGCATCGCGGGTCTGGAAGTCCTGCGGATCATCAACGAGCCGACGGCGGCGGCGCTCGCCTATGGTCTCGAGCGGAAGGGAAGCGAGGTCGTCGCGGTCTACGACCTGGGCGGTGGAACCTTCGATATCTCGATTCTCGAGCTGGGCGAAGGGATCTACGAGGTCAAGTCGACGGCGGGCGACACCTACCTGGGCGGCGAGGACTTCGACAAGAAGATCATGGATTGGATGCTGGACGACTTCAAGAAGTCCACCGGTATTGATCTGAAGCAGGACCGGATGGCACTCCAACGACTCAAAGAGGCGGCGGAGAAGGCCAAGTGCGAGTTGTCGACGGCGACGGAGACCACGATTACGCTGCCCTTCATCTCGGCGGACGCTTCGGGCCCCAAGCACATCAACCGGACTCTCACGCGGGATCGGTTCGAGACGCTCGTCGCGGATCTGATCGACCGGACGGCAGCGCCGTGCCTGGACGCCCTGCAGGCGGCCGGACTCAAGCCCGCGGACGTCGATCAAGTCATCCTGGTCGGCGGCCAGACGCGCACACCGAAGGTCCAGCGCATGGTCGCGGAGCTCTTCGGCCGCGAGCCCAACCGCGAGATCAACCCGGACGAGGTCGTGGCGATCGGCGCGGCCATCCAGGGCGGCGTTCTCAAGGGGGAGATCAAGGACGTCGTGCTTCTGGACGTCACGCCCCTGTCGCTCGGCCTGGAGACTCATGGCGGTGTGTTCGAAAAGCTCATCGAGCGCAATTCCACGATTCCGACCAAGAACACGAAGGTGTTCACCACGGTTGCCGACAACCAGTCCGTCGTGGAGATTCACGTTCTCCAGGGCGAGCGCGAGGTCGCGCGCGAGAACAAGTCGCTCGGCCGGTTCGAGCTGGTGGGAATCCCCGCGGCCCCCCGCGGTGTTCCGCAGATCGAAGTGACGTTCGCCATCGACTCCAACGGAATCGTCAACGTCTCGGCCCGCGACCTCGCGACCGGCAAGGCCCAGGGGATCCAGATCAATCCGGCGGGCGGGCTCTCCCAGGCCGAGATCGACAAGATCATCAAGGAGGCTTCCGCGTTCGCCGAGGCCGACCATGTGCGGCGCGAGCTCGCGCAGCTGAAGGCGCGGCTGGAGGCGATGCTGGCGTCCAACGAGAAAGTGCTCGGGGAGTTCGGCTCGGCGCTCGCCGCCGATGAGCGCGAGCGCATCGAGGAAACCCTCAAGAGATCGCACGAGATCGCGTCCGTCGGAGACTCCCGGGACGCCCTGAACGAGGCCCTCTTCGATATGCAGGGGGTTTCCAAGGTGTTGACGAGAGTGATGCTGCAGAGAGCCGGGGCGGCGAAGGCCTGAAGGAGTCGACAGTCGACAGTCGACAGTCGACAGCCGGGGAGAACTTCTGAAATTCAAACTGTGGACTGATGACTGTGGACTGTTGACTTGATGATGAACGAAAAGCGTGATTATTACGAGATACTGAGTGTCAGGCGCGATGTTGGCGCTGCCGAGCTGAAATCCGCTTATCGCAAGCTCGCTCTCCAGCACCACCCGGACCGTAACCCCAACAACCCGGAAGCGGCCGAACGGTTCAAGGAGGCGTCCGAGGCCTACGCCGTGCTTTCGGATCCGGACAAGCGCGCGCGCTACGATCAATTCGGACACGCCGGAGTCGGGGCCTCGGCCGGGAGCGGGTTTTCTGGATTTGATTTCGGCGACTTCTCCGATCTGTTCGGGGAGATCTTCGGCTTTGGCGGGGGAGGCCGCGGGCCGCGCGCGCCCGCCGGAAGCGATCTCGTCTATCGAATGGAGATCTCCTTCCGCGACGCCGCCTTCGGGTTGGAGGCTCCCTTGCTCATCTCCCGGATGGAGCCATGCGCGGAGTGCGGCGGATCCGGCGCCGAGAAGGGAACGCGTCCCAAGACCTGCAGCGCGTGCGGCGGCCGGGGACGCGAGCGCCTCTCGCAGGGTTTCCTGATGATCACGCGCCCGTGCAGCCGCTGCCGGGGAGAAGGAGTGACGATCGAGAAACTCTGCGGCGCCTGCCGCGGGCAGGGACGCCAGCGGGCGTCGCAGTCGCTGACGATCCGCATCCCCGCCGGAGTCGAAACGGGCTCGCGCCTCCGACTGTCGGGAGAGGGGGACGCCGGGAGCAACGGTAGCCCGGCCGGAGACCTCTACGTCGTCCTGACGGTGCGGCCCGATGAAGTCTTCGAACGCGAAGAGGATCACGTGATCCTCAAGCTCACGCTTCCGTATCCCACGCTCGTTCTGGGCGGAGAGGTCACGGTGCCGACGCTCGAGGGGACCGAGAAGATCTCCATCGCGGCGGGCACGCCCGCCGGCTCGGAGGTCCGCCTTCGCGGCAAGGGCTTCGGCCGGATCGGGCAACGAGGGCGCGGGGATCTGATCGTGCGCGTCGGTGTCGACGTGCCGCAGGCCCCGTCGGCAAAAGAGAAAGAGCTGCTGCGGCAGTACGCCGAGCTCGTGGGCGCGCCGGTCGGGAAGCCGAGCATGGCCGAGAAGGCGAAGAAGATTTTCAAGTGAGCTGTCAGCTGTCAGCTTTCAGCTATCAGCCAGAATGGCACGACGTTTCCGGGAGCTGAGAGCTGAGAGCTGAAAGCTGAGAGCTTGCCCCGTCTCAAGTACTCCCGCCTCTCGATTCCCCGCAAGGCCAAGGACGATGCCGTCGTCGGTCTGCTGTGGCTCCACGAGACGCTCGGGTTCGCCCAGGAAGGGCGGGACCTCGTGGCCTGTTTCCGCGACGCGGACCGGGCGCGGAACGCCCAGCGGGAGCTCGAGACTCGAGGCGTGCGCTGCGAGCTCGTCACGGACATTCCCGAAGAAGACCCTCTCGAGGCGTTTCGCCTCGCCTCGCGGCCCTTCGCTGTGGGACAGCGGTTCTGGATCGATCCGGGCGAGCCTTCCGACTCACAACCTCCGTCCGACCGGATCGCTCTGCGGCTTCCCGCCTCCCGCGCCTTCGGGACCGGCGGCCATGAATCGACGCGGCTGGTCCTGCTCGCTCTGGAGGAGGAGCCGCCCGTCGACCTCGACGTTCTGGACGTCGGCACGGGCTCGGGCGTCCTGGCGCTGGCGGCCGCCGCGCTCGCGGCTCGCCGGTCGGTCGGGCTCGACACGGACTTAGACGCCGTCTGCGTTGCGGAAGAGAACCGCCGGCGGCATTCCTTCGGACAGACCGTCCGCTTCCTCGCGGCCGGAATCGAAGCCGTGGCGGGGCAGTTTCACCTCGTGCTCGCCAACCTGCTTCCTGAGGAATTCCTCCCGATCCGCCGGCGCGTGCTCGCCCGCGTGGCCCCTCAGGGGCGCGCGATTCTCTCGGGAATCTCGCGCGATCGGGAGGACGAGGTGCTCGACCGCGTCCGGTCCGAGCGCTGGCGGCTGGCGGGACGGCGCAGCGAGAACGAATGGACGAGCCTGACTCTCGAGCGCGCCTGATCGTCGAGCGCTGCCCGAACCGCCAGGGCGAGACCGAGCTCTCGCGGGGCGAAGTCGCCCACGCCCGGGCGCGACGACTCCAGCGCGGTGATCCCGTCGTGCTGATCGACGGGACGGGAACGGAGGCGCGCGGCACGTTGCTGCGGCTCTCCCGCGACGCCGCAGCCGTTTTCGTGGAAGAGATTCGCCACGGGCCGGATTCCCGAGAACGCATCGCGCTCTTCGTCGCGGGATTGAAGCGCGAGCGGCTCTCGTGGATCGCGGAAAAGGCCACCGAGCTCGGGGCCACCGCCCTGACCGTCGTCTCGACGGACCGCACCCAGCGCTTCCGCGCCACTCCCGAATTGTCGCAGCGGCTCACACGCGTCGCACAGGAGGCCGCCAAACAGTGTGGAAGCGCCCGGTGGCCCGCCATCTCCGGCTTCCGCGATTTGTCAGACATCCTTTCGGAAGAGCGGGACGCCACACGTCTGATCCTCGACCCGAAGGCGCCTCCCTTTCCCTCTTCGCTCGAGGCCCCGCTCGCCCTCCTGATCGGCCCGGAAGGGGGCTGGACGGAGAAGGAACGCGCGGCCGCCGGGGAGAAGGGATGGATCGCCGCCTCCCTGCCCGCCGGCCTGCTCCGCGCCGAGACCGCCGCGATTGCGGCGCTCGTCCTGGCGCGAGCCGCGCTCGAGCGCAGCGCCGGCGAAAGGCGAAAGGCGTAAGGCGAAAGGCGATAGCTTTCCTTTCTCCACGCCCTTCGCCCTTCGCCGTTCGCCATTCGCCCGTCGTACGTTGACACCCCCTTCCGCGCGGGGAGATACTGGCGCGACACCGACAATCGAACCGGAGGCAGGCGATGTCCTACGAAGACGTCAAGAAGGTCTGGATGAACGGCCGGCTCGTGGACTTCGCCGACGCGAAGATTCACGCCTTCTCACACGTCTTCCATTACGGCTCGGCGATGTTCGAAGGCGCGCGCGTTTACAAGACGAAGAACGGGCCTGCCGCCTTTCGTCTGGACGAGCACATCAAGCGCATGTTCGATTCCTGCAAGGTCTACCGGATGGAGATCCCCTACTCGAAGGAGGAATTCAAGGGAGCGATCTTCGACACGATCCGAGCCAACGGCTTCGAGGAGTGTTACATCCGGCCCGTGGTGTATCGGGGTTTGGGCGCCCTGGGCGTCAACCCGTTCCGCAGCCCCGTGGAAGTTCTGATCGCGATCTGGAAGTGGGGTCAGTATCTCGGAGAAGAAGCCATCGAGCAGGGAGTGGACGTCTGCGTTTCTTCCTGGAACCGCATGGCCCCAAACACGTTTCCGGCGATGGCGAAGGCAACCGGGAATTATCTGAACTCCGCGCTGATCAAGATGGAGGCGATCGTCAACGGCTACACGGAGGGAATCGCGCTCGACAACGCCGGCCGCGTCTCGGAAGGCAGCGGCGAAAACCTCTTCCTGGTCTATGGAGGCAAGATCCTCACTCCGCCCCTCTCCGGGACGATCCTGCCCGGGATCACACGCGACTCCGTTCTGACCCTGGCCCGCGACGCGGGATACACGGTGGTCGAGCAGCAAATCGCGCGAGAGCTCCTTTATATCGCCGATGAGGTCTTCTTTACGGGAACGGCCGCCGAGATCACGCCGATCCGGTCCGTCGACCGCATCCCGGTAGGCACGGGCAAGCGCGGCCCCGTCACGGAGCGTCTCCAGAAAGAGTTCTTCGGGCTGCTCCGGGGAGACTCGGAAGACCGCTACGGCTGGCTCACGCCCATTCCCGTGGAAGCAAAGGTCTAACGTCTAAGGTCCAAAGTCTAAGCTGCTGGCTGACCGAACCTTAGACCTTGGACTTTAGACTTCAGACCTCAATTTCCTTCCAATCCCTCGCCGATAGGCGTAACCTTGTCAACTACTTATGCATATAAATGACCTGCTCAAGATCGCTGTCGAGCGAAAGGCGTCGGACCTCCATCTGAAGGTGTCGGCGTTCCCGGTTCTGCGCATCGACGGGGTGCTCACGCCCTTAGCCGACGTGCGGCGTCTGATGCAGGAAGACACGATCGCGATGGCCTTCTCGATCATGTCGGCCCGCCAGAAGGAGAAGTTCAAGAACGACTTCGAGATCGACATCGCGTACTCGGTCCCCAATCTGGGCCGTTTCCGGTGCGCCATCTTCCAGCAGCGGGGCACGGTCGGACTCGTTCTGCGCGTCATCCCGTCGCGGATCTTGAGCATCCGCGAGCTCTTGCTCCCGCCGGTGATGGAGAAGATCTGCACGGAGCAGCGCGGCCTCGTTCTCTGCACGGGCACCACCGGCTCGGGCAAATCCACGACGCTCGCCGCGATGATCGACCACATCAACGCGACCCGCAACGAGCACGTGATGACAGTCGAGGACCCGATCGAGTTTCTTCACCGGGACAAGAAGTCGATCATCAACCAGCGCGAGGTGGAGGTCGACACGAAGGGCTTCGGGGTGGCGCTTCGAAGCGCACTGCGCCAGGACCCGGACGTCATTCTCGTGGGCGAAATGCGCGACTACGAGACGATCGAGACGGCTCTGACGGCGGCGGAAACAGGACATCTGGTCTTTTCCACGCTTCACACTCTGGACGCGACGGAAACGATCAACCGCATCATCGCGGTCTTCCCCCCGCACCAGCAGAAGCAGATCCGCCTACAGCTCGGAGCGGTCTTGAAGGCGGTCATCTCGCTGCGTCTGATGCCGCGGGCCGACGGCCTCGGCCGAGTTCCGGCCGCCGAGATCCTGCTGCGGACCTCCTATGTCCGGGAGTGCATCGAGAACAAGGAAAAGACCAAGCTCATCAAGGACGCGATCGCGGCGGGCACCTCGCAGTATGGAATGCAGACCTTCGATCAGTCCCTCTACCAGCTCTACAAGTCCGGCCTCATCACCCTGGAAGAGGCCCTGCGGCGCGCCACGAACCCCAACGAGTTCAAGCTCAAGATTCAGGGGATCCAGTCCACCTCCGACCTGGCGCGCGAGGAAATGGATGCCGAGCTGGAGGCGCCGAGCGACTTCAACCCGATGGAGTCGGAAGAGTCGCCGTTTGATTTTTCGAGGCAGCCGCCCGGGACCCGATGAGCGGGCGCTCGGCGCTCGGCCTTGGGCGCTAGGCGGGAACGGCCACGCCTCGCCGGGTCTCCAAAACAGAGCATCCCGATTCCGCGGCGGCGGCTTACGACCGGGCGCTGCGTCTCCTGACGGTTCGCGCGCGCGGGCGCGCGGAGCTCGGCGCCGACCTCCAACGGCGCGGCTTTTCGAAAGCCTCGGCGCAGGAGGCGCTCGACCGGCTCGCGGGGCAGAGTCTGCTGGATGATCTCGCGGCGGCGAGGTCCCTCGTCCGGGTCAAAAGCGCGCGCTACGGTCGCGCCCGGATCGAGCGGGAGCTGTCCGGTCGGGGCTTCTCCGCGGAGACGATCGCGGCGGCGCTGGCGGAGGCCGACCCGTCGGGGGAAGAAAAGTCCCTCGAACGCGCGTTTGCGAAGCTCTGGGCCTCGAGCGCCGGAACCCCGCGGCAGCGGCGGCGGCAGCGGATCTGGAGCGCGCTGGTGAGGCGGGGCTTCGCCGCCGCTCGAGTTTCTGAGATCATGAAAGGCTCTCATGACGACGATGAAATCGACCGAGGTCCGTGAGCGGTTCCTGAAGTTCTTCGAGGAGCGGGGGCACCGCCGCGTTCCCTCTTCGTCGCTCATCCCGGCCCAGGATCCGACACTGCTCTTCACCAACGCCGGGATGAACCAGTTCAAGGACGTCTTCACGGGGCGTGAGAAGCGCGACTACGTGAGGGCCACCTCCTCGCAGAAGTGCGTCCGGGCGGGGGGGAAGCACAACGATCTGGACAACGTGGGGTACACGGGGCGCCACCACACCTTCTTCGAGATGCTCGGCAACTTCTCCTTCGGCGACTACTTCAAGGACGAGGCGATCCGGTTCGCGTGGGAGCTCGTGACGGATTCCGAAAAGGGCTACGGGCTCGATCGAGAGCGCCTCTGGGCCACGGTCTACACCGACGACGACGAGGCGGCGCGGCTCTGGGAGAGGTTTCTGCCGAAAGAGCGGATCCTGCGCTTCGGAGAAGCGGATAACTTCTGGGCGATGGGGGAGACGGGGCCGTGCGGGCCGTGCTCGGAGCTCCACTATTACCAGGGCGCCGATCTCTCGGGAAACCGGCCGGAGCTCGTCAACGGGGAAGGCGACGACACGCTGGAAATCTGGAATCTCGTCTTCATGCAGTTCGAGCGCGACGCGTCGGGCAAGATGACGCCGCTCCCCAAGCCCTCGGTGGACACCGGGGCGGGGTTGGAAAGAATCACGGCGGTTCTCCAGGGAGCGAACAACAACTACGACACCGACCTCTTCCGCCCGATCATCGCGACAATCGAGGAAATCTCCGGCCGTCCCTACCGCGGAGGCATGGCGGTCGAAGACGCGCCGTTTCGCGTGCTTGCCGACCACGCGCGCGCGGTCAGCATGCTGATGGCGGACGGAGCGCTTCCCTCCAACGAAGGCCGCGGCTATGTCCTGCGCCGGATCATCCGGCGCGCGCTGCGATACGCGCGCCAGCTGGGCGTCGACGAGCCGATCCTGTACCGGCTCGCCCCCGAGGTGCTGGACCTCTTCGATGGAGTTCACCTGCGCAAGCTCGGGCCGGGCCGCTACGAGAACGGATCGGGCAACGCGATCGACGCGGCCGCCCTCTTCGGATCCACGCTGCGGGCCGAAGAGGAGCGTTTCGTCAAGACACTCTCGATCGGTATCGACCGGATCGGGGAGGAGATCGAGAAATTGCGGCGCTCGGGGGAACGAGTCATTTCGGGTGAGACCCTCTTTCGCCTCTACGACACCCACGGCATTCCGGTGGACGTCATCGAGGAGATCGCCGGGGACGAGGGGCTCTCGGTCGACCGCGCCGCGTTCGAGACCGCGATGGGGCGGCAGCGGGAGCGGTCCCGTGCCGCCGCGAAGTTCGAGGCGGCGGACGGCTCCGCCTTCGAGCGGCTCGAGTTGCCGGCCAAGCACTCGGAATTTCGGGGCTATCCGGAGCTCGACTTCGTTCGCCTCGCGGGCGCGAGGGTCGTCGGAGTCTTGAAAGGGGACTCACGGGCGAGCGAGCTCGCGGCGGGAGAGACCGGTCAGGTCGTGACCGACCGCACGGTCTTCTATCCCGAAGGAGGAGGCCAGGTCGCCGACACCGGAACCTGGAGATGGCCCGGCGGAGAGGCCTCCGTGACGGACACGCAAAAGCCGCTGCCCGGCACGATCGCCCATCGCGTCACCGTGACATCGGGCACGCTGCGAGACGGCGCCCTGGTCGACATGGAAGTCCCGGAGTGGACGCGCCGGCGAACGCAGGCGAATCACACGGGCACACATCTGCTTCACGCGGCCCTGCGGCAGGTCCTCGGGGAGTCGGCGCGGCAGATGGGATCGCTCGTCGCCCCCGATCGGCTGCGCTTCGATTACGCGGCGAGCACGCCTTTGACGCCCGCGCAGATCGCGGAGATCGAGCGGCGCGTCAACGAAGAGATCCTTCGCGATGGGGAGGTGGCGAAGGAATACATGTCCATGGACGAGTCCAAAGAGCGCGGGGCGATCGCCTTTTTCGGCGAGAAGTACGGGGAACGCGTCCGCGTGGTCTCCGTGCCGGGCTTCTCGACCGAGCTGTGCGGAGGATGTCATGTCCCTCGCACGGGGGAGATCGGCTCCTTGAAGATCGTCTCCGACAAGGGGCTCGCGGCAGGAGTCCGGCGAATCGAGGCCGTGACAGCTCTTGGGACGGTGGACCTGCTGCGACAGGACGAAGAGGTCCTTTCCAGCCTGACCGGCGCCGCTCAGTCTCCGCGCGAGGCGCTGCTGACGCGGTGGCAGGAGCGCGAAGAGAAGCTGCGCGCGCTCGAGCGGGAGGTCGCGCAGTTGAAGCTGAAGCTCGCCTCCGGCGATGCGGGGGGCGGCGGAGAGACCGTCGACGTGGACGGGATTCGTCTGGTCACCCGCATCGCTTCGGGCCTCTCTATTCCGGAGTTGCGCAGTCTGTCGGACTCGCTGCGCTCCAGGCTCAAGAGCGGTGTCGTCATCGTGGGGACGGCGGGCGAGGGGAAGACCTCGGTCGTCGCGGCGGTCACAGCGGACCTGACATCGCGCCTGCCGGCTTCCCGGATCGCCTCGCGCATCGGCAAAGCGCTGGGAGGCAGCGGTGGAGGCAAGGCGGACCTGGCCCAGGCCGGAGGCAAGAACGAGAGCCTCCTGCCAGCCGCCATGAAGGAAGGGGAGGCCGCCGTCCGGGAAATGCTCGGGGATACTGGGGGTTAGGCCATAGGACGCAGGAAGAATCGCGACCAGCTACGTCCTACCAAACACCTCTTCCAGCCGCGCAAGCTGCTATAATTCCTACTCTTCGGCACCCATTTAATGAAGATCAGGATCGGCGTCGCTTTTCTGGTGGCCCTCGCGTGCTCTCTGGCCGCGCGGGCGGTCGTGCGCATCGAGGTGCGCGACGGCAAGACCATCGTTTACAACGACGGCATCGGAGAAGCCTCCCACGCGGCTCTGGCCGAGAGCGACTCCTGGCTCGCCTCCCGGATCCGCATTCCCTCGCTCTATGACGGGTTGATCGACAAGGCCGCCGAGGCCAACGCGATCGATCCGAAGCTGGTCAAGTCCGTCATGCTGATCGAGTCGGCTTTCAACCCGGTTGCCCGCTCGCGCAAGGGCGCGCGTGGGTTGATGCAGCTCATGCCGGAGACGGCCGTCCGCTACGGCGTCAGCAACATCGTCGACCCCGCGCAGAACATCTCCGGAGGGGCGCGCTACCTTCGCGACCTGCTCGACGTCTTCGGCGGGGATCTGGTCAAGTCTCTCGCGGCGTACAACGCGGGCGAGAATGTCGTGCTTCGCTACGGCGGAGTCCCCCCCTATCAGGAAACGCAGCTCTACGTTCGCAAAGGATTGACCGCGTACTACGGCAAGTCCGTGCTCGGAGGGGGTTTCGGCCTGCCGAGCTCGCGAACCTGGGCCGCGCCGGGGCGACCCGTGCGCGTCACGCGCGACAAGAACAATCGCCCGGTCATTACGACCGAGCTCGCCTCGCGCGGGACGCGGCGTAGTTAAGCCCGCGAGAGCGGAGCGGCCGTCATGTCGCGAGTTCCGGGAAGCCTTCCTCCTTTGGACCGCGGAATCTTCTTCGTCCACATTTCCCGCGCGCGCAAGCATCTGGCCGAGGAACGGTTTGATCTCGCGCGAAAGGAGCTCGAGCTCGCGGATCTGGCCAAGCCCAACGACGAAGAAGTCTTGAACCTCCTGTCGGTCGTCGAGTTCAAGCGGGGCTACTACAACGAGGCGGCGCAAGCCGCCAGGCAGCTCCTCGCCGCCAACACACACTCGGCGGTCCTCCATTGCAACCTGGGGTTGATCCTGTTCAAGGCCGGTGTGCTCGGGGAGGCGGAGCAGGAGCTGCGCCGGGCGATCGAGTTGAAGCCCGATCACGCCCGAAGTCATCTCTACCTAGGTTTGCTCTATCGGATGCGCGGAAAACTGGGGCTCGCGGTCGAGCATCTGAAATTCGCGGGAGCGCAGCGCGTGGTCGGCGAAATCGAAGAGAGCCTGCGGCGCTCGCCTCGAGAGTACCCGGGTCGAGCTCAAGCGACCGCGCCCACGACTCCGCGCCTCGCCTCTCCGCGTCCTGTTCCCCTACCCGTGGAGCCTGCGCCCGCTGTCGCGGAACCTCCGGTCGCCGCGGAACCTCCGGTCGCCGTTGCTCCGCCCGCCGAACCGGAAAAACCGGTGGTGATCACCGCCCCCCAGCCCGTTGTGGATGCCGAGGAGACGAATCCCAGCTTTCGCCCCGCCGACAGGCCGGCGCCATCGGCCCCGGACGAAATCACGGAACGGGTCCATGTCTCGCCCCTGCCATCTCCGCCCGTTCCCGTGGCGTCTCCGGTGACGGAGCCGGGCTTGCCTCCGGGAGCGCCTCTCGACGCCACTCTCTCGCGCGAAACGGCGCCCGACCCGCGGCCCGGATCTTCCCCCTGGGATACGGGGGGCCGTCCTCTCTTCCACGTCCGGCCCGACGGAGGTCTCGAGGTGGCGTCGCGCGGGGTCGTTTTCGTGCGCAAGGGCTCGGTCGTCTGGTACAGCGGAAAAATACGATTCGCCGCCGAGCCCTCCTTCCGCGGAACCCGCCTGGAAAAGATTCTGCGGGCCGACGGCCGGGGATACCTGTTCGTCAACGACCCCGGTCGCGCGGCCTTTCGCCGCGATCTCGCCGGGCAATCCCTGTATCTGGAGGGGAGCCGTCTGCTCGCGCTCGATCACGGCCTCTCCTTCCGCCTGGAGCCGATTCATGATTTTCGAATGAATCGTCGGGTGGACATCCTGAAGATCCAGGGGCGCGGCAGCGTGGTCCTGTCCGTCGGAGGCCCTCTGCTGGCCCACGAGGTGACGGCGGAGTTTCCACTGAACGTGTCCTCGCGCGATCTGGTCGCCTGGACAGGCGACGTCGTTCCGTCAGTGCTCGAGGATCGTTTCCTGGAAGAGGTCATGATGCCCGACGTGGGCTCGGCCCCGAAAATTCGATTCGAGGGAATCGGAACGGTCTTGACCGAGCCCCCGCGTCCGCGCCGGCGGGCGAGCGATCTGGCGAGGCCGTCGGACGCCGACCGGCGTTCGTAGCTGTCAGCTGTCAGCTGTCAGCTATCAGCTCTCAGCCAACCAGGTCTCGTCGAACCCTCGATTTCGTAACATTGTTATGCTCCACGACGGTCTTCTTCAGCTGTAAGCTGTAAGCTACAAGCTACATCTCTGCTCGCGGTCGGACGCCGCGCTGGCCCGCAAAGTCGTTGAGTCGCTTCACCGCGGAGTCGAGGATCCGCTCGACCTTTTCGGCGTCCTCGTGCTCGCAGTAGAGGCGGATCAGCGGCTCGGTGCCGGAGAGGCGGTGGAGGAGCCAGCCGTGCGGGCCGAAGAGATACTTCACGCCGTCCGTGTCGAGCTCGCCGGTGACCGTTTCCCCCGCGACGGAGGAGGGGACATCCCTGCGGACTTGTTCGAGAAAGCCGCGGACCAGATCGACGGAAAGATAAGCGTCGCGCCGGGCATAGGCAAACTCGCCGAACTCCGCGGCGAGCTCGGCGAGAGCCGCTTCGAGATTCCGCCCCTCCATCGCCAGGCTCTCGATCAGGAGCAGCGCGTTGAAGACCCCGTCGCGCTCCGGCAGATGAAAAGCGAAGGCGTATCCGCCGCTTTCTTCTCCTCCGGCGACGGCCGTCCCTGAATTCATGAGCTCGGCAACGTGCTTGAAACCGATCGGCGTTTCGACGAGCGGCGCTCCGAGCTTCTGCGCCACCCGGTCGATCAAGAGCGACGTCGAAAAGGTCTTCGCGATGCCGCCGGAGAGCCCGCGGCGGCGAAACGCATGGAGGAGCAGGAGCGCCAGGACGCGATGGGGGGAGACGAACTGGCCGCTCCCGTCGAGAACGCCCAGCCGATCGGCGTCACCGTCCCAGGCCACGCCCAGGTCGCACCGTTCTTCGCGAATTCGCGCCGAAGCAGCGGAGAGATTCGCGGCGATCGGTTCGGGATGGACGCCTCCGAAGAGGACGTCTCTCTCGGCGCGAAATAGAACGACCCGGGTCCGTCCCGTGTCGAGAATGTCGCCCAGCATCGAGCCGGCGGCGCCGTGCATCGCATCGGCGAGCACGGTCAGGCTGGCCGCCCGGATCGCCTCGAGGTCGACGAGTGCGGCGAGGCCTTCCCGATACGGGCGCAGGAGGTCGACGGTCTCGACAACGGCGCGTCCGTGGGCGGTGCCGCGGCCGTCCCGGCTGGCTTTTTCTACTTGGGCGTAGAGCTCTGGCGGAGCGCTTCCGCCGAAATGCGCCTTGATCTTGAAACCGTTGTACGGGGCCGGGTTGTGACTGGCGGTGATCGCGATTCCGCCGGCAAACCCGCCGCGGCGCACGTGGAACGACACGGCGGGAGTCGGCACGGGGCGGTCCGTCAGGAGGACTCCGATGCCGGCGGCCGCGAGCTCGTCGGCGGCGGAGCGGGCGAATTCCGGCGAGAAGAACCGCGTGTCGTGCCCGACGACGGTTCGCGACACGTCTCCGGCGTTCCAGCTCGGGTAGAGGTGGCCGACGGCGGCGGCGAGGCGCCGGATCGCCGGAAACGTACAGCCCTCGGCGATAACGCCGCGCCAGCCGTCGGTGCCCAGGGGGAAGGAAGAATCGGGTGATCGGGTGATCGAGTGATCGGGCGAGCTCAACGCCCCTCTCCGCGGGCAAACGAGGCCAGACGCGCCGGAGTCATTCCCTCGCGATCCAGGAACTCAGAGGCCTTCACCAAGCGGAAGCCGTGTCCGAGGAGGCCGTCGAGAAGCTCCGGTACGTGGAGCGCGACGGGGTCTTCCCGGTCGCTGCCCAGATGAAGCAGCACGATTCCGCCGTTCTCCGCGTTTGCAATCAGGCGGGCGACCAGGTGTTCCGACGAGCGATACATCCGCGAAGCCGGATCCGAGACCCAGTCCATCCCGTCCAGGCCGGCGCGTCCTCCGGTCCAGCCGACATGCCAGTAACCCGCCTCGGCCGCCCACGTCCGGATCTCCGCGTTCTGCTCTCCATAGGGCGCTCGCCAGATCGGGGACATGTCCCGTCCCGTCGCCTCGCGGTAGAGGTGCGCCGCGCGCGCGAGCTCCGCCGCCAGATAGGAGCGGTCGACGCCCGAGCGGGTCGCTTGCCTGCCGTCCGCGGCATAGGTGGTCAGGTGAGGGTGGGTGTCGGTGTGGTTGCCGACCTCGTGGCCGTCCGCGGCGATCTGGCGCGCGAGGTCGGGATAACGGCGGATGAACTCGCCCGTCACGAAGACCGTCGTCCGGACTCTTCGAATTCGCAGCGCGTCCAGGATGTCCCGGGCGCCGCGGCTGGAAGACCCCGCATCGAAGGACACCAGGATCTCTCGGCGGTCTGCGGGGCCGCGGGTCAGATCAGGGATGTGCAGAAGCGCCGCTCCTCCCAGATGCGCGGCGCTCGTCGGAACCCCCTTGCCCGCGTCCGACGCGCCGCTGGCAGTCGTGGAATCGGGAGCCGAAGACCCGGCCTCGGAAGGCGCCGTTCTGTCGGAGAGCAGGGACAGATCGGCTGGCCCCGGGGTTCCCGGCGAGGAGGAGAGGGAAAGGGCGCCGACTCGATAGGGTCCCGGCGCGCGGACGCCGTCGAAACGGAAGCGCCCGTTCTCGGCGAAGGCGGTCGCCGCGAGGCGCCCCTGCGCAAAGAGGAAAACGGCGTTGCCCGGGGCGGCGGTCCCTTCGATCCGGACCCCTCCGGCCGGATCGGCGCCGACAGACTCGATGCGAGCGCTGGCCGCGGCTCGGGGCCGGGCGAAGGGAGCGGGCGCGTTCAGGCGATCGAGCTGCGAGACAACCCGCAGAGCAAAAAGCGTGGGAGCCCCGAGAGCGACCAGCACCAGGACGACCGCCAGCCGGGAGGAGACCGGCCGCGAGAGCCGCTTTCGAGCCTCGTTCCTCCAGGCCACCCGGCCGGCCTCCCGCGCGCATCGGGTGGAGCAATAGAGATGGCTCCTCATCCGAACCTCACAGAGCCGGCAGATCGGGCGCCGGCAGTGATGGCAGCCGCGGTGCGCGCGCCGGCTGCCATGGACCGGACAGGGGACGTTCATGCGGGTATTATGAAGAGTCGACAGTCGACAGTCGACAGCCGACAGTCGGAGAATCGCACTCAACGTGATCGAACTGCAAGAAACTGTAGACTGTTGACTGTAGGCTGTCGACTTCCTTGAACCTCAATCTTCCCAACGGCCTCACGCTGCTGCGCATCTTTCTCGTCCCATTCCTGGTCGTCGTCCTCCTGACCAAGTTCGACGGGCGAGAGATCGTGGGGCTGATCATTTTCCTGACCGCGACCGCCACTGACTTCTTCGACGGGTGGCTTGCCCGGCGGCGCGGGCAGATCACGACGCTCGGGACCCTCCTCGACCCGATCGCCGACAAGCTCTTGATCTCGGCGGCGTTCATTTCCTTGGTCGAGCTGGGCCTGGCGCCGGCGTGGATGGTCGTCGTGGTGGTCGGCCGGGAGTTCGCGGTCTCCGGCCTTCGATCGATCGCGTCGGGGTACGGCCTGGTGATCCCCGCCTCGAGCTGGGGGAAGGCGAAGATGTTCACCCAGATCCTCGCAGTGTCTCTCCTGATTCTGGCGATCCGGCATCGGGCGGTTCCCCTGCCGGTGATCGGCATCTCGCTCGAGAATCTCGCGCAAGCCGCGCTCTGGATCGTCGTGGCGGTCGCTCTCATTTCGGGAACAGAGTATTTCGCGCGATTTCTCCAGCGGGTGATGTCGTTCACCGGGACTCCGCCGACACCCGAGTAGGAGCGAGGGGCAGAGTCGGGGAGAGGGCGAGTGGGCGAACAAAAGGATCACCCCCTCACCCCCTCTCCCACTCACCGACTTCAGCTCCGACCGAGATCCTCTAGTTCAGCCGCGGCTCGCTTGCGAAAGAGGAACCTCCAGATGCGCCGACCCTCCTCTCGATACTTGATTTCGTAGTTCGTGGGCGGAGGCGCGGGCGCTGTTTCCCACTCGAGAGGTTCGAGCAATGGAACAGTTGCCGCAAGCGGAGCGAGGGCGGAGCCGTAATCGGCGTGGTCCGTTGCGATGCGCAGCAGGCCCCCGGCCTCGAGGCGCGAAGCCAGGGTCTCCAGCATCCGGCCGTCCAAGAGCCGGCGCTTTTTCTGCCTCTTCTTCGGCCACGGATCGGGAAAGTAGATATGGAAGGCCCGAACCGATCCGGGCGAGAGCGCCTCGACGAAGAGACGCCCATCCGCGCGCAGGATCCGCGCGTTGGAGAGCCCGGATCGGGCGAGCCGATCCCGGCAGACCCGGTAGTACGCGAGCGCTCGCTCCAGGCCCAGAAAATCATGGTCCGGGTTGCCGCGGGCGGCTGCGACCAGAAAGCGCGCCTTGCCGCTCCCGATCTCGATCTCGAGGGGCCGGCGGCGATGGAAGAGCTCGGCGGCATCAAAAGACGTCGCCGAAAAGATCTGCTCGTCCGCCGGACGGTGTTCAATGTTCAAAGTTCAAAGTTCAAAGTTAGAGCCATCAGGTCGTCTCACCCTTGAACGTTGAACGTTGAACGTTGAACCCTCACAGCCTTTCCGCCACCGCCCGCGCAAACGCCTTCGTGCCGGCGGTGCCGCCGAGGTCGGGGGTCTTGATTCCCGTGGCCAGAGTGGCCGTCAGGGCCTTGTCGATCCGCTCGGCGTCCCGCAGCAGTTCCATGTGACGCAACATCAGGATCGCCGAAAGGAGAAGCGCGGTCGGATTGGCCTTCTCCTGGCCGGCGATGTCCGGAGCCGTTCCGTGGACCGCTTCGAAGATGGCCATGGTCTTTCCCAGATTGGCTCCGGGAACCACACCCAGGCCGCCGACCAGACCGGCGGCCAGGTCGGAGAGGATGTCGCCGTACAGGTTCTCCATCAGCAGCACGTCGAAGATCTCCGGGTTCATCACCAGCCGCATGCACGTCGCGTCCACGATCCGATCGTCGGCTGTGATTTCGGGATAGTCCTGCGCGACCTTCCGAAAGCAGTCGAGGAAGAGACCGTCGGAGAGCTTCATGATGTTGGCCTTGTGAACGGCCGTCACGCGCCGGCGGCCGTTGGCCGTCGCATAGTCGAACGCGAACCGCGCGATCCGAGTCGAGGCGGCCTCGGTGATGATCTTCAGGGACTCGACGACTCCGGGCACGACGATGTGCTCGAGTCCGCTGTAGAGGTCCTCGGTGTTCTCCCGGACGACAACAATGTCTACATTGTTAAAGCGGCTCTCCACGCCGGGCAGGTTCTTTACGGGCCGGAGGTTGGCATACAGGTCGAGGGTCTTGCGCAGGCGCACGTTGATCGAGGCGAAGCCCTTGCCGATCGGCGTGCCCACGGGTCCCTTCAGAGCGACCTTGTTCTTGCGGATCGATTCGAGCACCCGGTCGGGCAGGGGATCGCCCTCGCTCTGCTCGGCCGCGCGGCCGACGACCTGTTCCTCGAAAACGAGCGGCGTTCCCGCGGCCTCGAGGATCGAGACCACGGCGTCGGAGACTTCCGGCCCGATGCCGTCTCCTCGAATAAGTGTGACGGCCCGTTTTTCCAGGTTCACTCCTCCCGCAGCTCGATTCTCGTGCTCGAGAAGCAAGCTATCAGCTTTCAGCTAAGAGCTCTCAACCATACGGTCGAACCGCTCGTGCTCGGCTGAAAGCTGCAAGCTGCGAGCTGAAAGCTATTTCTTCTCCGGCAGAATCATCAGTACCTTCTGGATCGCCGTCGGCGTGGCCTCCTCCACGACAAAGTCCGCCCGGCGGCCGCGCCACCGTTCGCCTTTGCGGGGGATTCGGCCGAACCGCATCAGGAGATGACCCGCGATCGTCTCCGCCTCCTCGCGGGGCAGCGAGATTCCGAACTGCTCCTCGAGGTCGTCCAATCGCAGGGTGCCGTCGAGGAGGAAACGGCGCTCCCCGGCCGGCTGGAAACCGGGGCCCTCCTCCTCGTCGTACTCGTCTTCGATCGGACCGAGCAGCTCCTCGATCGCGTCCTCGATCGTGACGAGGCCGGCCGTTCCGCCGAACTCGTCCACGACGACGGCCATGTGGGTGCGCCTTCGCCGCATTTCGCTGAAGAGCGCCTCGGCTCTCTGGGATTCCGGCACGAGGTAGGGAGGATCGACCCACTGAGCCAGCCGGAAGGCCGCTTCCTCCGCGTCGTTCAAGGCGAAGAGGTCCTTGGCATGCAGGATTCCAATGATGTTATCGAGAGTCTCCCGGTAAACCGGCAGGCGCGACAGCTTGTGCTCCCGCAAAATTCGGCCGACTTCCGCGAACGAAGCGGTATCCGGCAGCGCAATGATCTTCGTGCGCGGCAGCATGATGTCCCGAACGGTCCGGTCGCCGAATTCGAGCACCTTATGGAGGAGGCGCCGCTCCTCGCCGTGAATGATCCCTTCGTCGGCGCCGAGGTTGAAGACGCTCTTCATCTCCTCTTCGGTCAGGGACGGCTCCCGCTGCTTGACTCCGATCAGGCGAAGCGCCCGCGTGGTCACCTGGACGCAGAGTGTCGCGATCGGAGAGAGAACCTTCATCACGACCGCCATCGGCCGGGCCACCGCGCGCGAGATGGCAACCGGGGAAGCCGCTCCGATCGCCTTGGGAGTCATCTCGGCGAACACGAAGAGCGCGATCGTCGAGAAGAGGATCGCGGCCGGAACGCCGTAGGTCTCCCCCAGCCAGTCGGTCGCCAGCACCGTAGCGAGCGCCGAGGCCGCGCTCAAAAAGAGATTCTGGCCGATCAGGATTGTCGCGAGCAGCCGGGGCGTGTGCGCCTTCAGGTTGCGGATGATCGCGGCGCGAGGATCGCCGCTCTCCCGGAGCCGGGCCAGGTCGATGCGCCCGAGGGAAACCAGGGCGGTCTCCGAGCCCGCGAAGAACGCGGAGAGCAGCAGCGAAAGGAAGAGGAGGAACAGATAAACGAGAGTCTGAGCTTGCATGGAAGAAGTCTATCGCTCGCTCCTCAGTCCTCAGTCGGGGTCGCCAGCTGCTCCAGCGCCCATTGGGCGGCGTCCGCCAATCCACTGTCGCTCGCGCCTGCGGAAGCGTGCAACAACGCACGACACGAGGAGTCTCCGGCCGCTCCCGCCGACGCAGCGGCGTTTCTCTGGAGCCCGCGTCTTCCGGCCCGGTTGAGAGCGGTCGCGCCCCAGCCGCGCTTCCATTCCCCACGGCCCATCTCGAGCCATTCGCCGCGGGTCGGAGCCGAGCGCTGCGGGGACCGCCCCGACGCTTCTCCCAACGGCAGAGGCTTGTTCCAGGGACAGACTTCCTGGCAGATGTCGCAGCCAAACACCCGGTCCGCCAAGTGCGCCTTCATCGCCGGCGGGATCGCGCCGCGATGCTCGATCGTCCAATACGCCAGGCATCGCGCGGCATCCAGGATCCCCGGCTGGACGAATGCGGAAGTGGGACACGCGTCGAGACAGCGCGTGCACTCGCCGCAACGCTCGGCCACCGGATCGTCGGGAGGCAGATCCAGGTCCGTCACGATCTCCGCGAGCAGCAAATAGGAGCCGAGCTCGCGGTCGATCAGGCAACCGTTCTTCCCGATCCAGCCCAGCCCGGCCGCGGCGGCGAACGACCGCTCGGCGATCGGCGTGGAGTCGACGCACACGCGGAAACCGCAGGGGAAGTCCAGCCGATCACGCGCCGCCTGCGCGAGAGCGAGCGCCTGCTGCCGCAAGGTGCCGTGGTAGTCGGGGCCGGCGGCATAGCGCGCAATCTTCGAGCCGTCGGACGAGGCGAAGGGACGCGCGTCATGTGTCGCCGCGAGGCAGACGACCGATCGCGCGCCCGGCAGCAGCTGCGCGGGGTTCGCGCGCACCGAGCCCGTTCGCTCGAGGTAGTCCATTCCGGCGTGGCCCCCGGACTCGATCCAGGAAAGGAATCGATCGAAGCGCGGCGGCTCCTCGGCCCGGGCGAACCCGATGCGGGCAAAACCGGCTCTCCGGGCTTCCTCCCGAAAGACGCGGGCCGACAGCAGGGGATCGGGAGCGGATCGAACCATGGAGGAATTGAATCACTGCTTGCCGGGACCGGGAAAGCGGCGCAATGACTTTCTCGCCCGATCTTTCGGTGATTCAATGATTCCGTGGCACCATCGTCCTTCGCCTCTCGTGTCTTCGGCGTCGCCGCCGCCGCGGCTCTGACCTACGCGCTGTATCGGATCTTCAAGCCCTTTCTCGGTCCGATCCTCTGGGCGGTGCTGCTCGCGTTCCTCCTGCACCCGGTCAACGTGCGGCTGCGCCAGCGAATGCGGGGGCGCACCGGTTCGGCCGCCGGCGTCCTGACACTCGCGGTCGCGCTCGGCCTCGCGATTCCCGCTGCCATCCTGGCGGTCGCGTTCGCCGGCCAGGCGTCCGATCTGGCTGCGCGCGTTTCGGCAGCCGCGACCCGCTACCAGATCGCGCGGCCGAGCGACCTCTTTCGGCTGCCGGTTCTTCAGGACGCGTTTCGCTGGATCGAGCAGCACGTGCCCGTGACGTCCGAGGAGGTTCAGGCCTGGCTTCTCGCGGGGAGCAAGAAGTTTCTCCAGCGTCTCGCGGCGTCCAGCGGCACAATCTTTCTCGGCGCGCTCGGCGCAGTCGCCAACATCGTTCTGATGCTTTTCGTGCTCTTCTTTTTTCTGCGAGACGGGGAGGGGATGGCGCGGCGGCTCGTCCGCGTGGTCCCGATGCCCGAGAAGAAGAAAGAGCGGCTCGCGGATCAGCTCGGTTCAGTGACCCGCGCGGTGGTCTTCGGAACGCTTTTGACCGCGATCATCCAGGGGGCGAGCGTGGGGGTCGGTTTCGCAATCGTGCGGCTGCCGTCCCCCGTCGTGTTTGGCGCAATCGCCGGCGTCTGCTCCCTCCTGCCCGTGGGCGGAACGGCGTTCGTCTGGCTGCCGGGTGCGATCGTGCTGGCCGCTCAGGGCCGCTGGGCCGCGGCCATTTTTCTGGCCCTCTGGGGTCTGCTCTTCGTCGGAGTCCTGGACAATGTGCTGCGTCCCCTCTTCATCTCGGGGCGCGCGGAGATTTCGACGCTCCCGGTTTTCTTCGGAGTGCTCGGGGGAGTCGCGGCGTTCGGCCCGATCGGACTGTTTCTCGGGCCGGTCTTGATCGCGCTCGCTCAGGCGCTCCTGGGATTCGCCGAAGAGAACGTGGCGGAAGCTCACGGCTCACAGCCGTCAGCTCTCAGCCAAGCAGGCGCCGGGGAAGAGCCTCCGCGTGCTCATAGCTGAAAGCCGGGGCGCGCTCCGCCCGACGGAGCGGACACCCGGGCGGGCGGGAGCTCCGGTACGGACATCTCCCCTTCGCGGAGGAATCGCAGCTGCCGGCGGTCGCGCACGATCCAGATCCGCTCATTGGGCGGCAGCGCCACCGGCAGGTCGAAGCGGCTGAGCCAGACACCGTGCGCCGTGAGAGGTCCGGTCCAGCCTTCCAGGCGCCTGGCGATCCATCCTCCTCTTCCGTTCCAGTCGACGGCGGCTCCTCCTACCCGAAGCCCTTTGAGCCCTTGCCAGACAACGCCGAGCGCCGGAACCCGCACTTCGACGAGCATCGCCTCCGCGTCGGAAGCCGCTCGAGCGACGCGACGCGCGCGGCCGCGCCCCGCAGAAAGGTAGGTCGCGGTCGGAGTCGTCCAAAGACTGCCGAGCGGCTCGCGCGCGGGCGGCTCGATCCATTGCGCCATCAAGGCCAGCGGCAGGACAGGTGTCAGGCAGAGAGCGGCGAGGATCAGGTGAAGCGCGCGCCCCAGAGCTCCACGGGGCTGTGGAGAAAGCGCCCAGGCCGCGCAGGAGAGAGCGGCGAGGAAGAAAAGATATGCGGTGGAAGCCAGCAGCGAGGAGACCGAGAGGCGCAGCGGGCCCGGCCTCAAAGCAGCGTATCCCCAGAGAGCGAGCGCGCCGGTTGCGACCGGAACCAGCAACCCGTAAGTTCGCCAGACGATGGTCCAGCGAGCGCCGAATCGCCGGACGTGGGGTTGCGCGCCGGGTGGAAAGCGCACGGGATGACCCTCGGGGCAGAGAGACGTGTCCCGATCCACGGCCAGCCGGCCGCATCGCCGGCATCGCACAACCGTGCCTCTTTCCCATCCGTACTTCCAGGCCAGCAGGCCGGCGGCGATTTGGATTGCGAAGACGATGAGAGCGGCGATCAACGCCACGATGGCCAGCGTCCGCAGAACGGACGCGAGCGGCGCGAGCCAGGGGCCGGCGAGGGTCTCCAGAGCCCGAGCAATGGGAGTAGTTTCCATCGAGATCTCCCGCAATTGTTGCATCGGCGGTGCCAGGCCCCTATCCTCGCGCCGTGACCTCATCGAGCGACCAGGTCGGGGATCTCGCGGCGAAGATTCGGGCGGCCGTAGCCGAGACTGCCTCGGCCGCGCCGCCTCGCCCGACGTCCAGAAGTCCGAGCCCCGAGGAAGAGGCGGCGCAAGCCGCGCTCGCGCGAGCGGCCGCCCATGTGACCCCTTCGATTCCGGAGTCATCCCGCCTGGTGCTGGGGAAAAAAACAGTTCTTCGACTGCTCCGTTTTCTCTGGCGGGATCAGGGCGCGTTCAATGCCCTGTCCCTGCAGGCCGGGAGCGCTCTTCTGGCCGCTTTGTCGGCGCAGAGAGAGAACATCGAACGGCTTTCCTCGGAAGCCGGGCGCGTGCGCCGCGCTCTGGCCTCCCTTGAAACGGAAGTTGCGAAATGGAGCGCTTCGTGGCAACGCCGGGCCGCCATTCAGGACGCGCGCCTGGCGGAGCTCGAGAAGGCGCCTTCCGGCGGGGTGAGACCCGCCCCCGAGGTCGGTGCGGCGCCCGCCTCCGCGATTCCGCCAGGCGTCTACAGTCTGTTCGAAGAGAGATTTCGCGGCTCGCCCGAGGAGATCGCCAAACGGCAGCAGGGATACCTTCTCGATTTGAAGGAGATTCCAGGTCCTGTTCTGGACGTCGGGTGCGGCCGGGGCGAGCTCCTCCGGCTCCTTTCGGACAGCGGGATCGCCGCTTCGGGAGTCGAGGTCAATCCCATCGCCGTCGCGGAATGCCGGAAGAACGGGCTCGAGGTCGAGAAAGGAGACGCGATCGCGGCACTGGCCCGCCGTCCCGCGGGCAGCCTGGGCGCCGTCGTCGCCTTGCAGGTGGTGGAGCACTGGCCGCCGGAGACGATCTTCGTGTTCCTGCGCGAGGCGCGCCGGGCGCTGGCGCCCGGCGGAGTCCTGATCGCCGAGACGATCAACGTCGGCTCGATCTCGGCGTGGAAGGCCTTTTATCTGGATCCTTCCCACGTGAGGCCCGTGCCCGCGGAGACACTTGCCTTCCTGGCCGAAACGGCCGGGTTCGCGCAACCCAGAATCGAGTACCACGCCCCTCTGCCCGCTGCGGAGCGCCTCGAGGAGCGCTCGGAAAACGACGCGAAGCTAAACCGGCTGCTCTTCGCCGAGCAGGACTATGCGCTCGTCGCGCGCGTGCCGCAGGAAGAGTCCGAAAGGCGAGAGGCGGGAGGCGAAAGGCGGGAAGAGTGATGCGAGTCACCGCGATACAAGCGACCGGGCAACCCGCCTACCGCCTGCCGCCTTCCGCCTACCGGCTTTGAGTTCTCCCCGGGTCCTCGTCCTCGCCGTCCAGACTCCCTTCTCCGAAGGAGGAGCGGAACGGCATGTCCGTCGCCTCACGCTGGAGCTGCGCGCAAGAGGGGTCGAGTCCGACCTCATCACGATGCCTTTGATCGAACGGGAGCGTTTCGATCTGATTCGCAGCGCTGCCGCCTGGCGCACTCTGGACCTGACGGAGGTGGGCGGCCGGCCGGTCGACGCCGTCATCGCGACTCGCTTTCCCAGCTACGCGGCGCGGCATGACAACAAGGTCGTCTGGCTCATCCACCAGTACCGTCAGGTTTACGACCAGCTCGGGACGTCGTACAGCGACTTCACTTCCAGCGCCGAGGACCGTCGCACTCGGGAGACGATCGAGCAGATTGATCGCGTCGGCTTGACGGAAGCGCGAAAGGTGTTTGCGAACTCACGCAACGTCGCCTCCCGGCTCTCCCGATTCAACGGGATCGAGAGCCAGGCTCTGTACCATCCGCCCCCTCTGGTCGGCCGCTACCGCGAGGGGCCTCCGGGCGACTATGCCTTGACGGTCGGACGACTGGATTCCTGGAAGCGGCCGGACCTTCCCATCGGCGCTCTCGCCCACGCGCCCAGCGCCCGGCTGGTCGTCGTCGGCCGCGGCCCGGAGGAGGCTCGGCTCTACCGCCTGGCGCGAGAGATCGGTGTCGAAGACCGCGTCCGGTGGATCGCCGCGGCCACCGACGAAGAGCTGATCGATCTGTATGCGTCCGCGCGTCTCGTGGTCGTCGCTCCGGCGGACGAGGATCTGGGATACGTGCCGCTCGAGGCGCATCTTTCGGGCAAGGCCGTCCTGACCACCGACGACGCCGGAGGGCCGCTCGAATTCGTCCGCCATGGCGAGACCGGTTTTGTCGTGCCGCCCGACGCGGCAGCGCTCGGGAGAGCCATGGAGATGGCATGGACCCGCAAGGAGGAGCTGTCCTCCCTCGGTCAGCGAGGACGAGAGCAGGCGTCGCGCCTGACCTGGGAGGCCACGGTCTCGGCGCTGCTGGAGGCAGCGGGAATCCGATGACGGAAGAAGATCCCATCGCGCGCGTGGCCGGGGAACGGGGCCGGATTCTGGGTCAGCTGGGCGTGCGGCCGGAAGATACCCGGTGGATCGAGCAGGAAGCTCGGACGGTTGCGAGCCTCCTCGAGCTGACGCGGCGTCGAGGCGCCCTCTTGCGGTTCCTTCACCGCCTCGCCCGCAAAGCGGCTCGCACGGCCAGGTAACCGGCGAGGACGCCGTCCTCGAAGTGGAACTCCGGGCTCGTCGCGAGTCGGGGATGGTCGTGGGGCTGAAGCAAGTCATCGGAGGTCGCCGATGGGTCGATTCGGCGAGCGATTTCGAGCAGGCGGTCGCGCTGCGCCGCGATCATCTCTTCCAGCAGTCCCTCGGTGGCGTCAGTCATGAGTGACTTTTTCTCTCGTCGATCGCCCCGTCCAGACGAGGACTCGGTCGCGTCCCTTTTCTTTGGCCACGTAGAGCGCTTTGTCGGCCAGATGCATCAGCCGCTCCCGGTCGGTGGCCCGGGAGGCTTCCGCGATGCCCGCGGAGACGGTCATCCGAAAGGGTTTGCCGTCGAAGTGAAAATCTTCCTCCGCGAGAGATCGCCGGATTCGTTCGGCCACGGCGCGCGCGGCGTCCGAGTCCGTTTCGGGAAAAAGGATGGCGAACTCTTCGCCGCCATGCCGGCAGGCGACGTCGGAAGAGCGGACGGACGCCCGCACGATCTCTCCCAGGCGCCTCAAGACGAGGTCGCCCGCGGCGTGGCCGAGTGAGTCGTTCAAGCTCTTGAAGCGGTCCAGATCGAAACAGGCGACGGCGAGCGCGCCGCCGTAGCGTTCCCGTCGGGCCCACTCCTCGGCCAGTCGCGTTTCGAAGTAGCGGCGCGAGGAGAGCCCCGTCAGCTCGTCGGTCACGGCGATCGTCCAGTTGCGCACCGCGTGGAGCGAGGAGGTCAAGGGGGCAAGCAGCGCCCGGATCTCTCCCTTTCGCGCGTCGTCGATCGGTTCCCGGCTCTCGAGCACGAGATGGGCGATCAGGCGGTCGCCCGAATAGAGAGGCAGCCTCAGGCGCCGGGTGTGCGGCCCGCCTGCCAGAAGGTCGCGCGGCGCGAAGGAGCGCTCCGTTTCGGTGGCGGTCAGCTCCAGGAGTCGAGCGGAGTCGATCCACTGATTCAGGTGGGGATTGGCATCGTCGCGCCGGGGTTCCGGATCGCCTTCGCCCGGCCGCGGTTCCAGTGTCCAGACGTCTTCGACGCGGCCGTCCTCTCCGACGCGATAGAGCGTGAAGCGGGAGACCGGAAGAACATCGACGGCCGCGTCGAAAGCGTGCCGCAGGATCTCGCGGACATCGGGGGCCTCCGCGAGGAAATGTCCTCGGCGTTCGCGCGCGGCCAGCCGCGCGATCAGCCGGCGCTCGCCCCTTCGCAGAGCGAGCGCCCACGCGATCGAGACAGCCGCCGTGCCCGCGAGGAGAATGCCGAGCCAGAGGGGCATCAGGCAGAGTGTAGCGGGAGAGCGGACGGGGGGACGGGGGGACTGGGGGACGGGGAGGAAACGCTAATCGTTACGACGACGGTGGATTCGGGTTCGCCCCGTCCCCCCGTCCCCGTTTCTCCCCGTCCGACACAACCGCCAAACTGGTCCAAAAGGAAAGGCCCCCTTTCGGGGGCCGCCGCCAGGACCGACGAAAGAAGACTTACTTCTTCTTCGTCTCGGTCGAAGTGGTGGTCTTGGTTTCGGTACTGGTAGTGGTCGCGGTGCCGGGCGCCGTGCTGGTCGTCGTGGTCATCTCCGTACCCGTTCCCATCGTGGTCGTTGTCGCCGTGGTGCCGGTCTCCTGCACGACCGCGGGCGCCGTCGACTCTGTCGTAGTCGTCGTCTCGGTGGTCGTCTCTTCCTTTTTCTTGCAGCCGGTGGCGAGCGCCACGCCGAGAACGGCCACGAGGCCCAAGGTCACAAACTTCTTCATATCCCTCATCTCCTTTTTCTAAGCGTTTTCAAAACGCAAAAAGAACCCCCAGCCGGGGAAAACGCGGCGGATCATATCCCAATGGACCCCCCTGTCAACTGCCGGGGACGCCCGGATTTGCGTCCCCGCCGCGGTATTCTTCTGCAGCTGCCGAGGGCGGCGCAAGGGAGGGATGAAGTCGATGTTCGAGAGCCTGGGAGATCGGCTGCAAGGCGTGTTCAAGGAGCTCCGCGGGGAGGGGCACTTGACCGATTACCACCTCGACACGGCTCTCCGGCAGATTCGTTTGTCGCTGCTGGAGGCTGACGTCGCTCTGCCCGTGGTGCGCCAGTTCACCGCCCGCGTGAAAGAGGAGGCAGTCGGGAAGCGCGTTCTCACCCAGCTATCGCCCGCTCAGGAGGTTACTCGCATCGTCCGGGATCAGCTCGTGGCGCTTCTGGGAGGGGAAAAAGCGGATATCGATCTCTCCGGGAGTCCGGCGGTCATCGCGATGGTGGGCCTGCAGGGATCGGGCAAAACGACTTCCGCCGCCAAGCTCGCGCTGAAATTGAAATCGAAAGGCCGCTACCCTCTCCTGGTGGCCGCTGATCTTTCCCGGCCCGCCGCGGTCTCGCAGCTGGCCACACTCGGGCGCCAGGTCGGGGTACCCGTCTTTTTGCCGGGCGATCTGCGCGACCCGGTGGAGGTCGCGCGCGAGGGGCTGCGCGAGGCCCGGTTGACGGGACGCGACACGGTGATCGTCGACACGGCCGGCCGTCTGCACATCGACGAAGACCTGATGAAAGAAGTTCGGGCGGTCGTCGACGCGGTCTCTCCGCGCGAGATCCTCTTCGTCGCGGACGCCATGACGGGCCAGGACGCCGTCCGCTCGGCCGCCGGCTTCGCGGCGTCTCTCGCTCTGACCGGGATCGTCCTGACCAAGACCGACGGCGACGCGCGAGGAGGCGCGGCGCTTTCGGTCGTCTCGACCCTGGGCCGCCCGATCAAGTTCGTGGGGGTCGGGGAAAAGCCCGAGGACTTCGAGCTCTTCCATCCCGATCGGATGGCCTCCCGGATTCTCGGAATGGGCGACGTGCTCACGTTGATCGAGAAGGTGGAAGAGCAGGTCGACGAAGGCGCCGCGCGGCGGATGGCGGACCGCGCCACGGCGGGCGACTTCACTCTGGAAGACTTGCGCGAGCAGCTTGCCTCGATGAAAAAAATGGGACCGGTCTCCGGCCTCCTCGATCTGCTTCCCAAGGGGGGCGCCTTCAAGGCTCTGTCGGCGCCGGAAGCCGTGGACGAAAAGCAGCTGACCCGCGTCTCGGCGATCATCGACTCGATGACTCCCGAGGAGCGCCGGTATCCGCAGGTCTTGAATGGCTCGCGCAAGAAGCGAATCGCGGGCGGGTCGGGAACCAGCGTGTCGGAGATCAACCGCCTGGTCAAGCAGTACCAGCAGATGCGAAAAATGATGAAGACGGCCCGGAAGGGGATGCGCGGCCTCGACCTGTCGAGGCTGCCTCTGCCGGCCCCGAAGGGGAACTGAGGCGAACGCCGGGAACGCCGGGAACGCAGCGAGAACGCCGGGAAGTGAAGTGTGAACTTCGAACTTCGTCCTTTACTTCACCCGATCCCGCTGCGTTCCCGTTGCGTTCCCGTTGCGTTCCCGCTGCGTTGACTTGAATTGCTGCTAAGATAACCGGCTTTTGATCATGAAAGGACCCGTCTAGATCATGTTGAAGATCCGTCTCCGGCGCATGGGCGCCCGCAACCGCCCCTACTACCGCATCGTCGTGTCCGACTCGAGGCAGACCTCCCGCGCGGAGGTGCTCGAGGAGCTCGGCCACTATGACCCCGTCCTGGATCCTCCTCGGATCGTGTTGAACCGCGAGCGCGCTCGTCATTGGATCGGAAAAGGGGCCAGCGTGTCTCCCACTGTCGCGTCGTTCCTGGCCCGGCCCGAGCCAGCCCCGGCTGCCTCATGAGGGACGAGGTCAGGCCGGAGGCGCCGACAATGCGGCGGCTGGTGGAAACAATCGTCCGGCGCCTTTCGGATCGCCCGGAAGAGGCCCGCGTGGCGGAAACGCACGAGGGCCGCACCATCGTCTATGAGATTGCGGTTCCCGAAGGAGACCGCGGCCGCCTGATCGGGCGCGAGGGGCGGACCGTGAGGGCCCTTCGGGCATTTGTGGGCGCGGCGGCTTCCGCCCGCGGAAAGAAAGTCATCGTCCGGGTGCGGGACTGAGCATCCATTTCGAAATTCGAATTTCGGATTTCGAATTTTTATGCTTCTCGTCGGCACCGTCCGCAAGCCGCACGGCCTGACGGGCGAGGTCTCCGTCGAGATCGCAACCGACTTCCCGCAACGCTTTGCTCCGGGAATCCAGCTCGTCTGGACCCGCGGAACCGAACAGAAGTCCTTGAACCTCGCCGCCGCGCGGCCGCACGGGAAACGGCTGCTGCTCACCTTCGAGGGCATCGCCAGCGTCGAAGAGGCGCGGAGCCTGGCGGGAGGGGACCTCTCGATCAGAGAAGGAAAAGCGTTTCCCGCCCCTGCGGGCTTTTTCTACAGTCACGAGATAGAAGGTTTTGCGTGCGTGGATGAACGGGAGACGCCGCTGGGGGTAGTGCGCGGCCTGGGGCAGACGCCGGCCGGCCCGCTGCTGACGCTCGAGACCGCCTCGGGAAGAGAAGCGCTGGTCCCGTTCGTCGAGGAGATGGTGCGGAAAATCGATCGCGATGCCAGGCGAATTGTGCTGGAGCTTCCGGAAGGGCTGCTGGACCTCTAGAACCAGAGAAGCGTGTCACGGCAGCCCTGTCATCCCGAGGAGCGCAGCGACGAGGGATCTGCCCTGGCGAAGTCCAAACGAGGGAAGATCCCTCGCCTCCGGCTCGGGATGACAGCAGTTTGTCTCGACGCGTCACCGCTCCGCTTTCTGGAGGATCGATCACGGGGACGGTAGACTCACGGCCTCAACTTTCGACTGTATGAAGATCGAGATCCTCACCATCTTCCCGGACTACTTTACGTCGCCTCTGGCGACCAGCCTGCTGGGCCGTGCGATCGAATCGGGACTGATCGAAGTGACGGTCACCGATCTGCGGGCTTTCTCGGAAGACAAGCACCACAAGGTCGATGACGAGCCCTTCGGTGGAGGCGCGGGAATGGTGATGACCGTGCCGGTGATCGCGGCCGCGGTGGAGAAGCGGCGGGGGGACCCTCAGGCCTGGAGCATTCTGCTGACACCCGACGGAGAGCGCCTGGATCAGGCGCTCCTTAACCGTCTCACGGACAGAGAACGCCTGATTCTTTTCTGCGGGCGCTACGAAGGAATCGACGAGCGGGCGCGGCTGCTCGGCCTCTTCGATCAGGAGATCTCTCTCGGGGACTTCGTTCTTCCCGGCGGCGAGGTCGCCGCTCTCGCGCTGGTCGAAGCGCTGTCCCGCCTGGTGCCGGGCGTAGTCGGCCGCTCCGAGTCGGTCGAGCGCGAGTCTTTCGCGGGCGAGCGTCTCGACTACCCGCAGTACACGCGGCCTCGGGACTTCCGCGGGCTCGCGGTGCCCGAGCTGCTCCTCTCGGGGGATCATGCCCGCATCGAGCGATGGCGCCGCGCGCGCGCCCTCGAGCGGACCCGGCAGCGGCGCCCCGACCTGCTGAAGGTTCGTCCCGAGGAACCGGGGGAAACCGACGAGTAATCGGACCGGCGGGTGACCGGACCGGCAGCTCGACCACGGCGGCCGGAAGAGAGGAACGTGGGGGCCGCCACGTCCAGAATCTTGGCTCTCTCACCCGGGTTTGCGTCAGCGACGCTCCTCGGCTAGAATTCCCGATTCCGCTCGGCCGTTTCGGTTTCGCAGCGGAGGTTTGCTTACGTTAAAAGAGGCCGCCATGACCGACACCCTGCTCGAAGTCGAAAAGCCAATGCTCAAGTCGGACGTCCCGCGCTTCGCGCCTGGAGACAGCGTCCGCGTTCACGTCAAGGTTCGCGAGGGCGAAAAGGAACGAATTCAGGTCTTTGCCGGCGTCGTCATCGCCCGCCGGGGCGGCGGCTCCCGCGAGACCTTCACCGTGCGGAAGATCTCCAGCGGAATCGGTGTCGAGCGGATCTTCCCGCTTCATTCGCCGGTAATCGACCGGATCGAGGTCGAGCGCCAGGGCTCCGTCCGCCGCGCCAAGCTCTACTATCTGCGCGGGCGCAAGGGCAAGGCTGCGCGGATCGGAGAGAAGCGCACGGACGAGAAGCGGGAGCCGGAGAAGCTTCCCGCCGAAGACGGCGCGTAAGAGCGGCCTTTCGGTTCGTGCGCCCGGACCCGCTCTCCGCGCTCTTTGCGGAGCTCGGCCGCCTTTCCGCGCTCGACCTGCTCGAGCGGGAGCTGCACCGCCGAGGCTATCGCCATATCGCGGGAGTCGATGAGGCGGGTCGCGGCTCGCTGGCCGGCCCCGTTGTCGCAGCCGCCGTAATTCTCCCCGAGGGCGTCGTCTTGCCCGGGCTCGACGACTCCAAGCGCCTCGACGCGCCCTCCCGAGAACGGCTGGATGCGCAGGTCCGACGACTCGCATTGGCCGTGTCGGTGGGGATCGTCGGCTCGCGGGAGATCGATCTGCGCGACATCCTCCGCGCGAGCCTGGAGGCCATGAGGCTGGCGGTCGAGGCGCTGTCTCTCGAGCCCGAGGCGCTCTTGATCGACGCGGTCGCGATTCCCGGGGTGCGCCGGCCGCAGCTGCCCGTCGTGCACGGCGACGCCCTCTGCTCTTCGATCGCCGCGGCGTCGATCGTCGCGAAGGTCTACCGCGACCGAGTGATGGACGAAATGGCCCGCCGTCACCCCGTCTATGGCTTCGAGCATCATCGCGGGTACGGGACTCCGGAGCACTGGCACGCCCTGCGGTTGTATGGCCCGTGCCCCGAGCACCGATTGAGCTACCACGGCGTGGTCGGGGGCATCGAGCCCGAAGAGCTGGAGGCGGGAAACAGGAGACCGAAGGCGCGGATCTCGGCAAAACTCCTTCCCAGGAAGTCGCCGCCGGACTCCCGCCCGCCGGTTTCCGGCCCGAAACGCGGTTAGAATTTCAGGAGATGGCCGCCACAAGGGAGCAGCTTCTTCAGTCGGCCGAGAAAGCTGTCGCTAAAGGGAAGCTCGACCAGGCTCTGAAGGACTATCTCCGGGTCCTGGATGACAACCCCAAGGACATTTCGACGCTGAACAAGGTGGGGGATCTCTACGTCCGGATGAACCGGCCGGGGGAGTCGGTCCCGTACTTCACCCGGATCGCCGACCACTACAGCCGCGACGGCTTCTTTCTCAAGGCGATCGCGATTTACAAGAAGATCAACAAGATCGATCCCGCGCGGCTGGAAGTCTACGACCGTCTGGCCGACCTCTACCACAAGCAGGGTCTCACACAGGACGCTCGCAGTCAGTACCAGGTCCTCGCCGACCACTACCAGAAGAGCAACAAGCCGGACGACGCGATCACGGCGTACAAGAAGATGGCCACGGTCGATCCCAACGATCTGAAGATTCAGGTCAAGCTCGCGGACCTGTATCGGAACAACAAACAGATCGACCAGGCGGTCATGCAGTACGGCCTGATCGGCTCGATGCTGTTGCGCCGGGGAGCGCACGACGAGGCGGCCGCCGTTTTTCAAAAGGCACTGGAACTTTCTCCCAACGACGCGGGGATTCAGCGCAACCTGGTCCGCTCGCTCATCGCTCAGAAGAATCCCGTCGCTGCCATCGCCGTTCTTCGCGCGGCGCCGCGCACGGCCGACAGCCTCTCGCTGCTCGCCGAAGCTCAGCTGGAGATGGGTCAGAAGGGGGACGCCACCAAGAGCGTCGAGCAGGCGATCGCTCTGGATGCCCGCCACGAGGGAGCGCGGGTCCTTCTGTCGCGCCTGCGTCTCGCGGACGGAAGCTTCGACTCGGCGCTCGCTGCCGTGGTTCCGATCGTCGAAGCGGCTCTCGCCGGCAATGACTTCTCGCGTGCGGCCGGCTTTCTGGAGCCGATTCTCGAGGCCGAGCCCGTCCACCGCGGCGCGCTGCAAAAAATGGCCGACGTGCGGGAAGCGGAAGGCAACGTCGGCGAGGCGGCTCGGATGAGAATGAACCTCGGGCTGGAGGAAGAGCGTCGCGGCGATTCAGCGACAGCCGTCGGCAGCTATCGGCGGGTCCTGGCGCTGGTCCCGGGTCACGCGGAGGCACTGGCGCGCCTGGCCGAGCTCGCTCCGGGTTCGGAGGATTCCTCTGCAGCGGCTCTCCCCCAGGGCTTCCAGGCCGGCGAGCTCACCGTAGAGCTCGACGAACCGGTGCTTCACCCTCCGGCTTCCTCGCCGGAACCCGCTGCGAAGCCCGAAGCCGTGCGCAGCGCCGAGGACCAGGAGATCGAGACGCTTGTCGTCGAGGCGGAGGTCTTCGCGAAATACGGCCTGACCGACAAGGCGATCGAGAGGCTGCGCGCTCTGACCCGGCGGCGTCCGGATCTGTTGAAGGCTCGCGAGCGGCTGGTCGAGCTCATGACGGAATCCCAGAATCCCGGATTGCGGCAGGAGGCGGAATCCCTCGCGGACGCGTACCGGGGACAGGGCAACGACGCGCGGGCCGCGGAGATCGTCACCCGTCATACTCCCGGGGCCGCGGTGACGCTCCCCCGGATCGCCCCCGCGCCGGAAGCCTCTCCCGCCACGCCGGACCTTCCGGCCGAGATGCAATTCGACGAGTTCGAGATCGAGCCCGCGGACATCTCCGAGAGATCGGGCTTCGAGGAAAAGAAGAAAGCGGACACTCTGCGTCTGTCCCGGCCGGATTTTCCCGAGGCAATGGCCTCGCCTCCGCCGGCGGCTCGCGGCGGATCCGCGGAGCGGTCCGCGCCGGTGGAATCCGACTTCGTCTCGTACGAGGAGCTGGGGTCCCTGATCGAAGAGGAAATGCAGAAGGCGGGTCAGACGCCCGCTCCCGAGGATCAAGCTCCCTCACCCTCTCACGTCGCCGACGATCAGAGTCTCTTCGCCGATGAGCAGCAGTTCTTCAACCTCGCCGAGGAGCTCGAGCGCGAGCTCTCCGACGAGGCGCCGCCCGCCGCGGCGCCGGACATGGGCGGTCCGGAGGGGGAGGCATCGCTCGAGGAGATCTTTCGGGAGTTCAAACGCGGCGTCGAGCAGCAGCTCTCGGCGGAAGATTACGAGACGCACTTCAATCTCGGAATCGCCTACAAGGAGATGGGCTTGATCGACGAAGCGATCGGCGAGTTCCAGCTCGCGAGCAAGGATCGGGCTCGCACGGTCGAGTGTTGCAGCATGCTGGGTCTCTGTTTTCTGGAGAAGGGGATGCCGCAGCTTGCGATCAAGTGGTATCGCAAGGGGCTGGAATCTCCGGAGATCAAGGAGCAGGAGGCGCTCGGGACCCTCTACGACCTCGCCTGCGTCTATCAGTCGACGGGCGAAACCGATCTGGCGTACAAGACGTTCCTCGAGGTCTATGGCCTGAATACGAATTACCGCGACGTGGTCCACCGCGTGAAGGATCTGGAGGCGGTGAAGAAGAATTGATGATTTGCGATTTGTGATTGGCGATTGACGGAGGCTCTCGAAATCACAAATCACAAATCACAAATCCGATCTTGTCGTCCATGCCTCCTCTGTTGTCCGTCCGCAACTTGAAAGTCGAGATCCCCATCGGCGGAGGCTTCTTTCCCGCCGTCGACGGCGTCGACTTCGATCTTCACACGGGCGAGGCCCTGGCGATCGTCGGCGAGAGTGGCTGCGGAAAGACGCTCACGGCGCGGGCCCTGGTGAACCTCCTGCCCGAAGGGAGCCGGCTGACGGGATCGATGATGTACCGTGGGCGAGATCTCCTTGCGCTCGCGGAGAAGGAGTGGCGACACATTCGGGGGCGCGAGATCGCAATGGTGTTCCAGGAGCCGGCCGCGGCGCTCGATCCGGTCCAGACGGTCGGCGGCCAGATTCTCGAGGCGCTGACGGCGCACGCGTCCCTTTCGCGGTCGGAAGCCAGGAGGCGTGCGCGGCGGCTTCTCGAAGAGGTCTCGCTGCCGGATCCGGATCGCGCTCTCTCGGAATATCCTCATCGCCTTTCCGGAGGCCAACGACAGCGCGTGTGTCTGGCCATCGCTCTGGCTGGAAATCCCTCCGTCCTCATCGCGGACGAGCCGACCACCGCTCTGGACGCCACCATCGCCGCCGAGGTGCTCGAGTTGCTCGCCCGCCTGCGTCGGGAGCGGGGCCTCGCTCTTCTGTTGATTACCCATGACCTGGGGGTGGTCGCCGGCCAGACTCAGCGCGCGATGGTTTTCTACGCGGGAAGAGTCGTCGAGGAAGCGCCGACGGACGATTTCCTGCGGGCTCCCCTCCATCCCTACTCGCGCGGGCTCCTGGCCTGTGTGGCCCGCCGGGGAGCGGGCCCGCACGAGCGATTCCGAACGATTCCCGGAACGCTTCCGGATCTGGCGTTCCGGCCTCGCGGCGCCTGCGCCTTCGCTCCGCGGTGTCCGGACCGTTTCGAGCCGTGCGATCAGAGGGAGCCGGAGCTCCTCCTGGTGGGAGAGGCGAAGGTCCGTTGCTTCCTGTACGAGGCGAAGGTCGGTCCCGTCGACAGTCGGCAGTTGACCATCGACAGCCGGAGTCCGTGAGCGAGCTGCTGCGGGTCGAAGAGCTGCGCAAGACTTATCCGGCCGGGGGAGGGATCTCACCCGGACGGAACGGAAGGATCCCTGCCCTGGACGGCGTTTCGTTTTCCATCGCGCCTGGAGAAACGGTGGCCCTCGTCGGGGAATCCGGCAGCGGGAAGACGACGACCGGCCGTCTGCTGCTCCGCTTCGAACAGCCGGATTCCGGCCGAGTCTTCTTCGAAGGGGAGGACTGGCTCGCTCTGGAAGGTCCGTCGTTGCGCCGGCGGCGTCGGGACATCCAGATAGTCTTCCAGGACCCGCAGACATCGCTGAATCCGAGGATGAGGGTGGGGGACCAGATCGCAGAGCCCTTGCGTGTCCAAAAGCTCCTTGCCCGCCGGGAGCTCTCCGCGAAAGTCTCTCTCCTGCTCGCATCCGTGGGATTGCCGGCAGAAGCTGGAGAGCGCTTCCCGTCGGAGTTCTCCGGAGGACAGAGGCAGCGGGTGGCCATCGCCCGGGCGCTGGCGACCGGCCCGAAGCTGCTGGTCTGCGACGAGCCGGTGTCGGCTCTGGACGTCTCCGTCGCGGCGCAGATCATCAACCTCTTGCTGGAGTTGCAGGAGAAGACCGGCCTTTCGCTCCTCTTTATTTCGCACGACCTTGCTGTCGTCGAGCGTCTGGCCGACCGCGTCCTGGTCTTGTACCGGGGCCGGATCGTCGAGGAGGGACCGACGGCGGCGATCGTCCGGCGCCCGCTGCATCCCTATACGGCCGCGTTGCTGTCCGCCGCACCGGATCCCAACCTCTCCTTCCGGCGATCTCGGATCGTGTTGGCGAGCGACACGGCGCCCGCCCGATTGAGCGCGGGATGCGCCTTTCAGCCCCGCTGCCCCGTCGCGCGCCCCCGGTGCCTGCAGGAGGCGCCGCCGCTCGAGGAACTGGAGCCGGAGCGCCTCGCCTCCTGTTTCTTTCCGGGCGAACTGCCGGCCAGAACCGAAGGGCCCCCGGTCCCCCCGCTCGGGGGCTGAAGAGCCGGAGCTCGCCTCCGGACTCCGGCTGTGGACTGTCGACTGTCGACTGTCGACTGACCTTCACCCTGCTATCATGCAGGCCGGTTTTCGCCTCCACAGCGCCCAGCCGAAGGGGCGGTTTCGAGCGCGGCCGAGAAACATTTCGACCCCTCCCTGCGTAAAAGGGGTGACAGTAAGGAGTAACGGAATGAAGAGTTTCGCCAGGGAGACGGCCTGCGCGCTCGCCCTAACCGTTGGGCTGTGGACGCCGGTCATGCGGGGCCAATCGACAGATCAGAAATCCGTTCCCATCCAGCCGGGTGAGAGGCGCACGGCGCCGCTTCCTCCCCTTTCGCAAGGGAGCATCCCGTTGACGCTCGATCGGGCGATCGGCCTGGCGCTGGCGAACAACGAGGATTTGAACGTCTCGATCTATGCGGCGGAAGCCTTCCGCTACTCGATCGTGGCCAACAAGGGGATTTTCGACCCGCTCCTCCAGGCAGCCCTGTCGCGCTCCCACTCGGAGCAGCCGGCATCCTCGACCCTTATCGGCGCTGCAGTCCGCACGGCGGATACGACCGATTTCTCAGCCAGCGTCTCGCAGCTTATCCCCACGGGAGGCACCGTCTCCCTGGGGTTCGTGGGCGAGAACTTGAGAACGAACTCGACGTTTCAGACAACCAACCCGCCCAAGACCGCAACGGGGACGCTCTTTTTCACGCAACCGCTGCTGCGCAGCTTCGGCTCCGACGCCACGACGTGGCTGATCCGGATCGCGAAGGACACGAGCGAGGGCAGCTACCAGGACCTGATTCGCGCCGTGCAGAACACCGTCAACTCCGTCGAGCAGGCCTATTGGGACCTCGTCTACGCGCTTCAGAACCTCGAGGTCAAGAAGGAATCGCTCCGTATCGCGCAAGACTTGAACCGCATCACGAAGATCAAGATCGACGTCGGGTCGCTCGCGCCCATCGACATCACCCAGACCGAAGTCGGGATCGCGATCGCGGAGCAGGACATTATCCTCGCCGAAGGCTTGATCGGAGACGCGCAGGACCGCCTCAAACGGCAGCTCAACTTCGACCGGACGCAGTGGTCGATTCCGATCCTCCCGACCGACCAGGTTCGCAGCGAGACCGTCCAGGTCAAGATCGACGACGGGATGGCCCTCGCGATCTCCACCCGCCCCGAGATTCTCAAGGAGGCCTACCTGGTCGACTCGGACCGCATCCGCTACGATTACTGGAGCAACCAGGTTCTGCCGCAGTTGAACTTCGTCGGAAGCTACGGAGCCGCCGGGCTGGGCGGCTCTTTCTTCGTGGCGGATTCGACGGGCCAGCACCTTATCCTGGTGGATCAGACCGGATTCGGCGACGCCTACAGCGACATCTTGCACGTGCGCCACAAGAGCTGGTCTCTCGGATTGAACTTCAGCTATCCAATCCTCAACCGCGCGGCCCGCGGGCAGCGCGGGATTGCCCGGTACACGTGGGAGAGCGACAAGTCGGCCCTGACGATCGTCCGCCAGAACGTCGTCGTCGAGGTGCGCGCCGCGGCGCGCGCGATCGACACGGCGGCGCGGTCGATCGTGTCGGCCTCGAAGGGACGGGAGCTCGCCGAGAAGAACCTCGATGCGGAGAAGAAGAAGTTCGACAACGGCATGTCGACGACGTTCCAGGTGAATCAGATTCAGCGCGACCTCTCTGCGGCGCGCACGTTCGAGCAGCAGGCCCTGGCCGCTTACCGCAAGGCGCTGGCGGCTTACCACCTGGCCATTGCCGACAATCTGGACTGGAAGGGAATCAAGATCGAAGGTCTCCCCAAGAGCGCGCCTCCTCCCATGCCTGAGATGGCGGGAACGCGTTGATGTCGGAGGCGGTCGCAGGATCCTCTCCATCGGAGCAGGAGGTCGCCCCCCTCGCCCGCATTCCGGGGGCGCTGTTCTCTCCCACGAGGACCTTCGAGTCGATCGCGCGGCGGCCGACCTGGCTTCCTCCTCTTCTCCTCTGGACCGCCCTTTCGCTCGCGGTGACCTTCGTATTGCTGCCCCGTGTCGACTACGACCGAATGATTCGGGCCTCGATCGAGAAACGGGGCCAGACGGTTTCCGAGGAGCGCATCCAGTCCATCGTGGAGTCTCAGAAGAAAATGGCCCCCATTCTTTACGGGGTCTTCGGGGCCGTGACACCCACGCTCATTTCTCTGATCGTGACCCTGGTGTTCTGGGGAGCCTTCAAGGCATTTGGATGGGACGCGACGTTCCGGCAAGCCTTCGGCGCGACGACGCACGCATTTCTCCCGGGCGTTCTCGGGGCGCTCGTGCTCCTGCCGGTCCTGGCGAGCCGCGAGACGGTAGACCCTCGGAACCTCGGGGACCTGCTCCGCTCGAACCTCGGGTTTCTCGTCGCTCCCGAGTCGAAGATGCTCCACTCCCTCGCGCAGTCGATCGACGTCTTCTCCATCTGGTCTCTCGTGCTGTTCGTGATCGGGTATTCGGCGGCCGCGAAGATTTCCCGCAAGGCGGCGGCCGGCGTCATCGTGACGCTCTGGATCGTCTACGTTCTGGCCAAGTCGGCGCTGGCGGGCGTTTTCTAGCCCGGGCCGGGCTCAACCCGGACCGATTTTCGTCGTATAAAGAGGAGAGGAATCACCCCCGTGCTGATCGACATTCGCGACATCACCAAGGTCTACCAGATGGGAGACCAGCAGGTGCACGCCCTCTCCGGAGTCACGGTCGGCGTGGATCGCGGGGAGTACGTCGCGATCATGGGGCCGTCAGGATCGGGCAAATCGACGTTGATGAATCTCATCGGGTGCCTCGACACCCCGAGCGACGGCTCATACGTCTTGAACGGCCGGGAAGTCGCCAAGATGACCGACGACGAGCTCGCCTCGATCCGCAACCAGGAGATCGGGTTCGTCTTCCAGACATTCAATCTGCTGCCTCGAACCTCGGCGCTGCAGCAGGTCGAGCTGCCGCTGGTCTATTCGGGCGTCCCGCGAAAAGAGCGGCGCGAGCGCGCGAAGGCGGCGCTCGACGCCGTCGGCCTCACGGAGCGCGCGCACCACCACCCGAGCGAGCTCTCCGGCGGTCAACGGCAGCGCGTGGCGGTCGCGCGGGCGCTGGTCAACGATCCCTCGATTCTGCTTGCCGACGAGCCGACCGGGAACCTCGATTCCCAGACCGGCGGCGAGATCATGGCGCTCTTCGACGAGCTCAATCGGAAAGGCAATACGATCGTTCTCGTCACCCACGAAGAGGACATCGCCAGCCACGCCCGGCGGATCGTGCGTCTGCTCGACGGGAAAATCCGCGACGACAAGCCCAATGACCGGCGGGTCGTAACGAGCGCGACCACAGCCGCCGCTCCCGCCTAGCGGCCGCTCGCGCTTCGGCGAGGGATCTGCGCCCTGCAGGCGCATCAGGCATGCGGCTCGCCTGATCGCTCCGTGCGAACCAAAGCAAACACTAGAATCGAATTGCCCGGATCACAAAACACCGCTCTCCAATCGCGGGCGGCCAAGAAAAAAGGCTGCCACGCGGCGCGCGGCAGCCTTTCACCGAGCCGAGGCGAGGCCTACTGGGCCTTCACCTTCTGGAAGAACACGTCCTCCTCCGGATGGGTCTGGCCCGAGATCGGGTCCAGCACGTTCACCGGTTCCGTCAGCGTGTTGCGGTTGTCGCCCCATGCGACAGAGACCGAACCATTGTCGCTAGTGACGCTCTGGTACTCGCCAAGGGCATAGCACACGGCGATCTGCCGGTCGTAGTTTGTCGCCGTAAAGTTGGGTGCGTTGCTCAGCGGAATGTTGGTCGGCGGCAAGAACGAGGATGTTCCGGTGACGCGCACGGTCCGGTTCGCCGGGAAGGTATCGCCCCGGTCATGCGAGTTGGCCATGTCCAGATCGATGGACGTGTCGGCGTGCTGGGTGTAGTAGGAAATGTGGACATCGTTGGGATCCTGATCGATGGCCAGGGACGGCATCACATGGTGCTTGTCGGTGGCGGGATTGACGGTCACCGGCGCATTCCACGTATTGCCGCCGTCGTCGGAACGAATGAACCACACGTTGGATCCCGCGGAGCTGCCGAAAACGAGACTGGCAGAATTGCTCCATGCCAGATAAACGACTTCGTTGCGGGCCGCCGCGGCTGGCTGCGTGAGTATCCGCGACGCGTTGATGTATCTCGGCAAGCCGAATCTGCCCGGACCCGCATTCGCGGTCCCGTGGACGGTCAGACGGAAGTTATTTCCACCGCACTCCGTGAACTCCCCCGGCTGCGTGACCGGCAGCACGATGGGACTCGGCGCGCCCGGAACGTTGAACGTGGCGAAGTGGAACGTCTCGCCGGCGTCCGAGGAAACCATCATCTGGATGAAGTCCTGGTCGGAGTTGCTGAAGCGGAGAAATGGCACGTACAGAGTCCCTGTAATCTGATCCACGACGGGATTGGAGGACTGCAGGCAATTCTGGGGATGCGTGGGGTCGGGGTCGGCCGTCGGGACCAAGATGGTCTTTGCCGTCCAGGTGGCCCCGCCGTCTATGGAGCGGCCGAAGCGAAGCTCGCACGCGGTCTGCTGAAAACTGGTCCATGTCACATAGACGTTGTCGCGGTTCTTGTTCACGGGATCCGGACCCACGGCCAGCCATTCCTTGTCGGAGCCGTCATCCTCCTGGACGATCGCTCCCTCGGTCCAGGTCAGGCCCCCATCGGTGGATGAGTTGACCTGGATGGTGCCGTGGACGTTATCGTCGGCAAGGTTCGCGTAGTAGAAGGTGCCGTGCCGGTCGACGCCGACCGAAGGATCGCCGAAGGTGTCCGTCGTGCCGGACGACCCTGGCAGAAAACCATTCGTCCAGGTTTTCCCGCCGTCGCTCGACGCAGCGAATCCCGAGATCTGAACGCGATCGGTGATGAGACCGGGCCCCGAAGGGTTGGGGATGACGTGAAGGCCCGCCGAGTTGTTGTAGCCGACCACGATGTTCTTGCCGAAGGCGGCCGTCGAGACCTCGCTTTGGGTGGCGTGGACGAACGGACGGAAACCCGGGAAGATCTGCACGTAATCGCCCGTAGGGGAGCCCGGAGGGGAGTTCGCCTGGACGTTGTCACCGCGGAGGCGAATCTGCGGAACCGTGTCGAGCTGGGTCGCGGACGGCAGGAGGTCGGGGAGCAACAC
>JBKPDV010000067.1:0-9627 GCA_046728075.1 Acidobacteriota bacterium
GGACCGACCAGGTCTTCCAGCCCTTCACGTCGACGACCCAGATACAGATGGCCAGGCAGATCGCCGCAAGCCCCGCCATGAAAAGAGAGTAAGAGGACGTCCAGAGGTTCTTGTTGATCGGAAACCAGACGCTCCAGAGAAGGCCGAGCGAGAGGAGGATCGCCCCTCCGGCCATGAGAGTCGTGAGCTTTCGAGACCAGTCGGCCTTGCGGCGCAGAATTTCCCCGGCTGCAATGCCGAAGAGCGTCGTCGCGATCGCCGGCAGGGTCGAGAGCAAACCCTCCGGATCCCAGGCGGGGTTGTGCTTCCAGGTGTGCGTTCCGAGGACCGCGCGGTCGAGGTAAGCCGCGAGATTTCCTTCGACGTCCAACCGCCCCACGCCGTAGCCCGGAACCGGCACGAAGGTCATCAGAGCCCAATAGCCGACGAGCAGGACCGCCGCGACGGGCAAGAGAGCGCGGCGGCCTCCCAGCAGATACACGAGCGCCGCGAAGAAGAAGCAGACGGCGATGCGCTGAAGCACGCCGGGAATGCGCACCTGCGCGCGGTGGAAGAGAAGCACCGAGAGCCAGTTCAATCCGAAGCCGAGCAGGAAGATGATCGCGGCGCGTCTCAACGTGTGAAGCAGCAGCGTCGAGCGCCTTCCGCCTTCCGCCTCCCGCCTTCCGAACGAAAAGGCCATCGACACACCGACGACGAAGAGAAAGAAGGGGAATATCGTGTCCGTATAGGTCCAGCCGTGCCATTCCGCGTGGAGCAGCGGCGAAAAGGCGTGCTCCCAGCTTCCGGGCGTGTTGACGACGAACATGCCGGCGATCGTGAGACCGCGGAAAACGTCCAGGGAGACGAGACGGGGATTTGTGATTTGTGATTTGTGATTTGCGATTGGATGGGGCGAAGCCACGGAGCCACTCAGCGGCCGAACCGTCCGGCCAGTCCGTCGGGCTCCTTGCCCGCGGTCAGGCGGCGTGTGACGGTCAAGGTGGACAGATCGATCTCGGAGACGACGTCGGCGTTGGTCGAGGCGACCCAGGCCCGCTTCCCGTCCGGCGCGATCAGAAGGTCGACCGGCACCGGGCTCTTGCCGAACTGTGTCGAGAAGAGGCGGTCCTGGCTTCCGGCCACCGCCTCTCGATCGATTCCGATGCGTTTGACCAGAGCACGGGTGGCCGTATCGAAGACGGCCACGTCGCCGCTCTGCGCGCAGGAGACCAGGGCGCGTTTGCCGTCGGGAGTGATCTTCACGCGTATCGGGAACTTCGGCGCCGGGATGTTGGCGGTCACCGCGAGGGATCCCGCGTCCACGACGGAGACGGTGTCCGCTCCGCGGTTGGTCACCCAGACGTGCCGTCCGTCGGGCGTGATCGCGATTCCTTCCGCGCCCTCGCCAGTCGGGATGTCCCGCAGAACGGTTTTTCCAGCCAGATCGACAGCGGTGACCGACCCCGATCCGATGTTGGCGACGAATGCGCGCTTGCCGTCGGGTGTCGCGACCACCATGTGAGAGACCTCGCGGCCGGTCGGGATACGAGCCTCGACGCGCCGGCCCTTCGGGTCGACGATGAGAAGCTCCTTCAATCCCTCGGCGGTCACGAGCAGCCGGCCGTCGGAAAGCGCCTCCGATCCGTGGGGGCGCGCGCCTTCGGGTAGCTCGATTGTCCCAGCAGCGGAATTCTTTTCGAGATCGATCAGAGTCAGCGTCCGGCCGGGCTTTTCGCGGTCGCCGTAATTCGAGACAGCGGCCGTCCGGCCGTCCGAGAGCACCGAGACCTCATGCGGCGCGTGGCCGACCGCGACGGTGGCCCTGGAGACGCCGGTCTTCGCATCGAGAAGGGAGGCCGTGTCGTCGGACTTGTTCAAGATGACGAGCAGATCTGCACCGCGCCCAGCGCCAGTGACGGCGGCGGCAACAACGAATGCGGTGATTACCAATCTCGCTCTCATCTCAAATCTCAAATCACAAATCGCAAATCGTCAATTCCTTTCACGGCTTTATCACCACCATGTCGCCGGGCCGGCTCGAGAGACTGCCCGGTGCGGCTCCTGCCCGCACGGCGTAGTCGTCTTCGATGCGCACTCCGAATTTCCCCGGAAGATAGATTCCCGGCTCGATCGTTTGGACGTTGCCGGCCACGAGCGGTTTGCGGTTTCCGCGTACGAGATAGGGTGGTTCGTGGCCGTCCAACCCGAGTCCGTGCCCGAGCCGGTGGGTGAAGAACGCGCCGTATCCGGCATCCTCGATCACCTTGCGAGCCGCGCGGTCCACGTCTTCTCCGGTGACGCCGGCCTTCAGGGCATCGATCCCGGCCAGCTGCGCGCGATCGACGGTCGCGTACACCTTTCGGTACTCGTCCGAAGGGGAGCCGAAGAAGATCGTTCGCGTAATATCGGAGTGGTACCCGCGGACGTTGCAGCCGCAATCGATCAGGACCGCGTCTCCCTTGGCGAGCCGGCGTTCGGCCGGAGCTCCATGAGGAAAGGCCGAGGAGGGTCCAAACTGAACCAGTCCGCCGCCACGCACTCCTTGCGCGGCGAACTCCTCCTCCAGGATACGGGCCAGGTCGCTCTCGCTCATCCCGGCCCGGATCTCCTTGTGCGTCGCTTCGATCGCCAGTCCGGTTCGCCTGGCCGCTTCCCGGATGAAAGTCTGCTCCTCGGGCGACTTGATCATGCGAAGAGCCTCGAAGAGCGGGGTGGCATCCTCCAGACGGGCGGAGGTCGCGGCGGCGAGCGCCGTCGCGGTCCCGTAGGCGGTCGATCCCTCCACGCCGATGGTCTTGCGGCCTTCGAGCGTCCGGGCGACGAGCGCCATCGGGTCCTGCTCCTCCTGCCAGGTCTTGGCGTCATCGATAACGGCCGTTTTTCGGTGATTGGCTTCCTCGAACGCGGGCGTGACGAGCACCGCCGGGCCGTCGGCAAAGAGCAGAAGAGCCGTCAGCCTCTCGCTGCGTCCGATCTCCAGGTTGGCGGCGTAGGCGAGGTTCGTCGACGGTGTCATAACCAGGACGTCGATTCCGCGCGCTTTCGCCTCCGCACGCAGCCGGGCCTGCCGCTCACGGAAAGCATCGGCGGGTAAGGGCGGCGGCAGAGGCGGAGGAGGAGGGGCGGAGGCAGAGGCCTTTCCCGGAGGGGCGAGGCTCGCCGCAGCACCGGCCCCGGCAGCCAAGAGCAGACGACGGCGAGTCAGGCTCATATCCTCTCCTTTTCGCCGATGAGTCGTCTCAGGTCTCAGGTCTAAGGTCTCAGGATCAAGATCTCGAGCTGGACGAGAGCGTTGTTCTCCGGACTTTTGACCCTAGACTTTGGACCTTAGACCCCCCCGGCGCGGATAGGATATAGGCAACCGGAGGAACTCATGCCGTACCCCGAGCTGATGGTCGAGCCGATGCGGGCAGAGCTGACGCGGTTGGGCTTTACGGAGCTCAAGACGCCCGAGGAGGTCGATCGGGAAATCTCGCGTAGCTCCGAGCCGATCCTGCTGGTCGTCAACTCGGTCTGCGGGTGCGCGGCGGGCGTGGCGAGACCGGGAGTCGCGCTCTCCTTGCGGCATTCGGCGGCGCCCAAACGTCTCGCGACGGTCTTCGCGGGGCAGGACACCGAGGCGACCGCACGGGCCCGGAGTTATTTCGAGGGCCTCCCGCCCTCTTCGCCCCAGATTGCCATTCTGGGAGGAGGCCGGCTGCTCTACCTGCTGCAGCGCCAGGAGATCGAGGGCCGTTCTGCCGATCAGGTCGCGCAGGCGCTCACGTCCGCCTACGAGCGCGTCGCCCAGGCCGCCGCATCGGTTTAGCCCGCAACTCTCCGAGCCCCCTCTTCGTGCGATCTTGAGCAAGCGAATCACCGTCCTCGGGGGTGGTCTCGTCGGTGCGACCATCGCGCGCGACCTGGCGAACCAGGGGTTCGACGTGCTGGTCGCGGATCGAGATCGGGAAGCGCTCGGACAGCTGCAGAAGTCCGCCCCCGTTCGGGCGCGCCTCGCCGACCTGGCCCACGCCTGGGAAATCCAGGACCTGATCGCCGACGCGGATGTCGTGGTGGGCTCTCTGCCCGGCCGCCTGGGCTCGGGGATGCTGCGCTCGGTCCTGGAAGCGGGAAAATCGATTGCCGACATCTCGTTCTCCGCGGAGGACCCTCTCGCGTGGAACAGCCTTGCCCGGCAGCGCGGCGCCACGGCAGTCGTCGACTGCGGCGTCTCTCCGGGGCTCTCCAACTTCGCCGTCGGTCGCGCAGCCCAGGCGCTCGATGAGGTCGAGGACGTGACGATTCTCGCGGGCGGGCTGCCCGCAGAACGGTCGCGCCCTTACCAGTACGCCATCGTGTTCTCCGCAACCGACGTGCTGGAGGAGTACACGCGGCCCGCGCGCGTCCTCGAAGACGGCCACCTGGTGAAACGCCCGGCCCTTTCGGGGCTGGAGACGATCGAGATTCAAGGCCTGGGGACGTTCGAAGCTTTCTTGACGGACGGATTGCGCACCTTGCTCTCCACGGTGCCGGCGCGCGGCATGCGAGAAAAGACGTTGCGCTATCCCGGGCACGCGGAGCAGATGCGTCTGCTGCGCGACTGCGGATTCTTCGCTTCGGAGGCGATCGACGTCGGGGTGGTTCGAGTCGCGCCGCGCGCGCTGACGGAGCGGCTTCTGCGCGAAGCGTGGAAGCTGAACGCCGGAGAAGAAGAGTTCACCCTGATGCGTGTGACAGTGATCGGGCTGAAAGCCGGAAAACGCCGCCGTTACGTCTTCGAGATTCTCGACCGCACGGATAAGTCGACCGGGACGACCTCGATGGCGCGAGCGACCGGATATCCCTGCGCGATCGTGGCCGGAATGCTCGCGCGGGGTGAGTATCGCCAGCCGGGCGTGGTCGCGCCGGAAATGCTCGCTCGCGACGCCCCCACCGCCGCGCATTTTCTCGAGGGCTTGAAGGCCCGGGGAATCTCCTGGACGGAGACCGAAGAAGCCGTATGAGCCCCGCTTCGGGGTCTTAACTGTCGACTGTCGACTTTCGAGCTCTTCAAGAGAGAAGGAGGCGGAATCATGATCGCGACCCGGCGACGGTTTCTCGGGGCGGCGGCGGCCGGCGCGGCATGGCTGCTGCGCCCGTTCGGAACGAGAGCTCAGACGACGACGCCTACGCCTGTACCCAGCCCGACTCCGGCCCCGCCGCCGCTTCTGGCCGCCGTCGCGCGGGAACGCTACGGAAAGTTCCTCTCGGGCGACGACGCCAAGCTCCTCGAGGATCGGCTGGCGAGTCAGGAAAGGAGAAGCGGTCGTCTGCGCTCCTTCAAGCTGGCAAACTCGGAAGAGCCGGCAACGGACTTCCGGGTGGGGCGGTGAGTCCCGCGGCAGGGACCCTCCTCTTCCGGCCGCTGGAAGAGTTGTCGCGAGATCTCAAGGAAAAAAGGGTCTCTCCGGTCGCGCTTGCGAATCTGTCGCTGGAACGCCTCGAAACCCACGGTAAGAAACTGAACGCGGTGGTGACGCTGGCGGGCCAGCGCGCTCTGGACGCCGCGCGCGATGCCGAGAAGGAGATCGCGGCCGGGCGCTATCGGGGTCCTCTCCACGGGATTCCTTATGGCGCAAAGGATCTGCTCGCCACGCGAGGCCTGCCGACGAGCTGGGGAGCGGAGCCGTATCGCGACCAGAAGCTCGATTTCGATGCGACCGTCATCAGGAAGCTCGCCGACGCCGGAGCCGTCCTGACGGCCAAGCTCGCCATGGTGGAGCTCGCCGGCGGCATGGGCTACAACAACGCGGACGCGTCCTTCACGGGGCCGGGCTTGAACCCCTGGAACACGGCGTATTGGAGCGGCGGTTCCTCCTCCGGCCCCGGTGCCGCGGTCGCCGCGGGGCTGGTCTGCTTCGCCATCGGCTCGGAGACAGTCGGCTCGATCTTGACGCCCTCCGCCTTCTCGGGCGTGACCGGCCTGCGGCCGACTTACGGGCGGGTCTCGCGCCACGGCGCGATGGCTCTCTGTTGGACTCTCGACAAGTTGGGGCCGATGGCGCGCACCGCCCGGGATTGCGCGCTCATCCTCGCCGCGATCGAAGGAATCGATCCGGCCGACCCTTCTTCCGTCCCTTCGCCTTCCGCGCAACCGATGAAACGCCGCCGGCCTCTTCGAATAGGAGTGCTCAAGGACTCGACGAAGTTCGTTCACGAAGAGGTTGCCAGGAACTTCGAGGAATCGGTTCGCGTTCTGGGTTCCTTTTCCGAGATCACGACGGACGTGTCGCTTCCCGACCTGCCGTACGGCCTGTGCACCGGCCCGATCGTCGAGGCGGAGGGCGCGAGCGCCTTCCTCGACTTGATCGAGTCGGGAGGGCTCCAGAAGCTCCGCGCGAAGGCGGACCACGTCGGCGGCTATTCGAACATCCTCCTTCCGGCTGTCGACTATCTCCAGGCGCTGCGCCTGCGCGAGAAGATGCGCGCACCCGTGGCGGCGCTCTACGAGAAGTTCGATCTCCTCGCGACTCCCAGCCGGGCCACCGTGGCCTTCCCGATCGGCGTCGATTTCGACAAGGCGTTTCCCGAACTCGCCACGGGAAGGCCACAGAACTTCGTCTCGCCAATCGGCTCCGCGATCTCGATGGGCAACCTCCTCGGACACCCGGCGATGTCGCTGCCCAACGGATTCGGCCGCGAGGGGCTTCCGACCGGGCTCCAACTCCTGGCCCCGGCATTTGGCGAGGACACATTGACGGGCGCGGGCGAGGAGTACCAGAAACGGACGGATTTCCACAGAAAGACGCCGCCCGCGTATTGATTCGAGATTCCAGATTCGAGAGGGGACGGCCCGAAAGGGCGGAACAAGAAAGCCGGAGAATCAATCTCTCGAGTCTCGAGTCCTCCTGTTCGTCTGCCGCCGGTCTCTCGGGTTCGCGCTGATGGGAATCCTCGGATCGGTGCGCCGTTCGTTGCGGCGGCGGTCTCCTGCTCGTCTGGTTCCGCTCGAATCCTTCGAAGAAGATTGACCCATGGCCGAATTCTGAGGAGAAAAAAGAAAAAGAACAGTCTTGACAACACTGACAAAGATTGTTCCGACCTCCTTCCATGGGTGTTGGAGGCTGATTACGGAACGGAAGTTGCAGTGGAGGGATCGGCGCCTTGCGCGCCGAAAGGAGACTGTGTCATGAGACTCACTAGAGCCATTCTTGCGCTCGCGGGGGTGTTCGCTTTCGCCGGGGCCGTGGCGGCCCAGACGACCTCGAAGCAATCGAACTCGCCCACGTCCAACGAGTACCGCATGCGGGTCACCGAGCCGATTGAAGGCGCAACCATCCGGAGCAACCAGTTCAACGTCGTCGTCGCGCCTCCCCCGGTCCCGCCGCCCGGGACCTCGGTCCCGCCCAACGAGCGGAAGGACGCCCTCACGCCGACTTTCCAGGTGTGGGTCGATGGAAAGGACCTGGGCAATATTCCGCAGGGTACCAACGTCCTGGCGGTCACGACCGCAGGCTACGGCCCGCACAAGATCGTTGTCGCTGCCAAGAACACGGCGGGCGAGCTCGTCGATCGGAAAGAGATCTCGGTCACGACCGCGGCTCCGGTGATCGCGGAGGCAGCGCCTGCGCCGGCCCCTGCTCCTGCTCCGGTTCCCGAGACCCGAATCGAGCCCGCGCCGGCTCCGCCGCCAGCGCCGGCCCCGGCGCCCGCGCCCGCGCCCAGTTACACGTCGGAGAGCACGACCCTGCCGAAGACCGGCTCCAGCGCTCCGCGCGCTGCGCTTCTAGGCATGGGACTGATCGCGGGTGGACTGCTGCTGCGGCGGCGCGCCTAGGTGTTGAGTTAGAGCCGAGCGTAGCGAGGGATCTGCCTTGGCGCCATGCGACCAAAGTAGATCCCTCGTCTTACGCTCGAATTGACACAGCTGTGCGGGAAATAAAAGGCGAGGCGCTCTCTCGCTTGCCGACCCGGCACCAGGTCCCGAGTAAGCGGAAGCGACGGTTAGTAAACGCCGCCCGTCAGATGCACGATCGCGGTCCAGAGACCCTTGCTGAACCGGAAGGTGGCTATCGGAACGAGCACCGCGGCGGAACACCAGACAATCAGGCTCGTGCGCAATGACCAGAGCGGACCGAAGCCCGCTCCCGCCATCAGCACGATGGCAGTTACGAGCGTGTTGATGTCCAGCGATCCCACCCACTGTCCGTGCTCGCGCGCAAACCCGACGCCGCACCGGGAGCAGTTTTCGTTCATCGTGAAGTAGCCTCGGAAGAGCTCACCTTCTCCGCAGACGGGGCAGCGCAATCGCAGCCCCCTCCAGATCACCCTGCGCCAGTAGCCTGCCGGCCATCCCGGCCGATGATGGGCGGTCGTCCCCCGCCACGGAAGGACGGGCGGAGGAGACTTGGAGGGTTCCATCGATCGAATGCTACAGCGGCTACAGCGGACGGCGGTCCCCCTCCTGGGCAACGCAAAAGCCGCGCCGCGCCAGGGAGGCGACGGCGGCCTTGTCCCAGTACAGCCGGTTGGTGTGGTTCAGGTGCACGAAGCAGACCTGCCCGGGCGGCACCGCTGCCGGCGCAAGGCGGTCGACGGTCTCGGGCACGAGCGGGTGCGGGATATCGGCGATCGAACGGCCCGGAATCTCATCGGCCGAAAAGAAAGTGCCATCGAGGAACGCGACGTCGACTGATCGAACGACGTCCTCGATCCTTCGATCCCACTTCTCCCACTTGTCGATGTCCGGGAGCCACAGGAGCTTGCGGGAGGGACCGCGGATCAGGAAGGCCACCGTGTCGGAGTCCTCGTCGCGGTGCGGCACATGCACGGCGGTGGCGTGCAGCTGCGCGGTCAGCTCGAACTCGACCCCCGGCTCGATTTCCCGGATCTCGATGTTCTCCGTTGCGACGAGACGGCTCCACGGCCGGTTTTCCCGCAAGAAGCGTCCCATGGACGGTGTGCAGTAGACGGGTACGCGCCGGGCGTTCAGAACTTCCCGGCCCAGTTGCGCCAGCCCCAGAAAGTGCCCGATATGGGCGTGTGTCAGAAGAATGGCGTCGGGTAGACCGCCCAATCGATCCACCTGGATTCCAAAATCGGGTGTCGCGTCGATGACGAATCTCTTGCCCGCCGAGGAGTCGATCAATCCGAGGGAGGCCACAGAGCGCCGCAGCGCAGGATCTCGTCGAGCCCGTCGGCACAGCTCCTGTGAGCAACCGAGATGGGGCACGCCGCCGTCCTGCGCAACCCCCAGGACGATGGCCTCGACGGGGGAAGGGGAAGGCCGGGCGGCCACCACCATGGCGGCCAGGAGGAAGACAGCGGCGCTTTTCATCAACCAATTCTTCCTCAAAACTGTTCGACTCTCGAACCCGGGCATGAGATCTGCTTTAATCCAGCCCGGAGGAAACCATGGCTCGTCGCAACATTTCCCGCGATTCTCTCCGCGCGCTGGCTCCGGTCCTCGTTCCGCTCGTGACGAAAGTCGCGGTTCCGATCGTCCTCGAGAGCCTCAAGCGTCGGAAATTCGACACCGAAGGGTTCCTGGAAGATGCTAAGGAGAGCATCGGAAAGGGTCTCAAAAAGAGCGGCCTGGATCTCGACGAGGTCAAGGACGAAGTCCGCGAGCGCGGACAAAAGCTCTACGACGAGGCGCGCAAGCAGGGGGCCGAGCTGCTCGAGGTG
>JBKPDV010000068.1:0-23755 GCA_046728075.1 Acidobacteriota bacterium
CGAGCACGGTCAGGCTTCCAGACACGACGGCTCGCGTCGTCGAGCGGCCCACGCCCTCGGCCCCGCCGGTCGTATCGTATCCTCGCACACAGGCGATCAAGGAGAAGATCAGCCCGAAGGCCGCGGCCTTGATCAGCCCGGACACGACATCTTCCTTCACGTGGAGGAACTGAAAAGAGTTGTCGACGTAGGACACCGGGTTGGCGCCCAGCAGCTGAACGGCCACGAGATACCCGCCGTACATCCCGACCGCATCTCCGAGGATGACCAGGAGGGGCATCATCACGGTCGCGGCCACGACTCGAGGGACGATCAGATACTGCACCGGCTCCGTGCCGAGCGACGTCAAAGCGTCTATCTGTTCGGTCACCCGCATGCTACCGAGCTCGGCCGCCATCGCGCTGCCGACGCGACCGGTGACCATGAGCGCCACTAAGACCGGCGCCAGTTCCCGGGTCAGAGAGAGCGCCACGACGCTGCCCACGAGATTCTCCGCGTGGAACCGCGCGAATCCGTTGAAGGTCTGAAGGGCCAGCACCATGCCGGTGAAGAGCGTCGTCACGACGACGACGGGAATCGAGTCGAACCCGACTCTCACCATCTGGCGCATCAGCTCGGGCACGTCGTAGGGAGGCCGCACCGTCCAGGCCGCCGTGAGCCCGAGCATCTGGAAGAATCGCCCGAACTGCTCGAGGACCCGGAGCACGACGCGGCCGATCGACTCGAAGAATCTGACCATGGTGCGGAGCTACACGTACACTCGGGGGACACGTGAGCCGATTCCGCAGACGATCTCATAGGGAAGAGTGCCGGCGGCGAGCGCGAGCTCCCAGGCGGTCACTTCTCGCCGCGCGTCGGTGCCGAGAATCACCACTCGGTCTCCCGGCTGCGCGCCGCACTCCGTTGCGTCGACGAGCGTCAAGTCCATGCTGACGGCGCCCACGATGGGCGCCTTCTCCCCCTGCAAGAGTACGGAAACGTGATTGGAAAAGGAGCGTCGAACGCCGTCATGATAGCCGATCGGGAGAGCCGCGATCGTCGAGGGGCGGGCCGTAACGAAATGCCCTCCGTAGCCGAGCGGCGTTCCGGACGGGACCTGCTTGACGGCGAGCACACGGGTTTCCAGGCTCATGACCGGCCTGAGCCGGCCGGGATCGGCCTCGAGCGCCGGGGGAATTCCATAGAGCGCGAGTCCCGGACGCACGGCCTGGAGGATCGAGCTCGAGTGCTGCAGCAGCGCGGCCGAGTTGGCCGCGTGGATCAGGCCCGGGTCGATGCCGGCAGACGAAAGCCGCTCGAGGCAATCCCGGAACGTATCGAGCTGCTTCTCCGTCGGGGCCCCCTCCCGTTCATCTGCCCTGGCGAGCTGAGTGAATGTTCCACGTAATTGAATGCCCTTGGCCCGGGCGAGCAGATCGGCGGCCGCGGAAAGCTCCTCGGGTCGAATCCCCAGGCGGCCCATGCCGGTGTCGATCTTCAGGTGGACGGGGAGCGGCCGACGCCACCCTTGCGTCACCTCCGCGTATTCGCGCGCCTGGGAAAGGTCGTACAGGGTCGGCGTCAACTCGTAGGAGGCGTGGAGCGGCGCGTCCCGCGGATCCGAGAAGTTCAGCAGCAGGATCTCCGACCGGATCCCTCCTCGGCGCAGCTCCAGACCTTCCTCGGCGATCGCGACCCCAAAACAGGGCGCCCCCTCCGCCTCGAGCCTTCTGGCGGCCGGCACGGCCCCGTGGCCGTAAGCGTCCGCCTTGACGACCGGGAGGACCGTGGCGGCGCCGGCGAGCTCCTGCAGATAAGCGTAGTTGGCCGCGAGGGCGGAGAGATCGATGACCGCCTTGGTCGGCCGGGAAGGGCGTTGCGAATGAGGCGGCGCGAACGATTTCGAGCCCGGAAACGTCAGCAGCTCCTCCGGACGGCGGCTTTGAGAGCCAGGACCATGCGGGTGAGCGGATGGACGCGACTCTGCAGGCGATACGCCGCTGGCGCGGGGAGCACGCGCATCTCCCGCGAGCGCAAAAGCTGCGCGACCTTTCCGGACGCCGCGCCCGTAGCGATCCGCCGTGTTCCCTCGCGCGGATCGTCTCCCGGTGCCGTCTCCCAAACGTCTTCGACTTTCATTTGCTTGGCCCCTTCTCCGCTCCCATCAGAACGGCTCTCCGGGCGCGGTGGCCGGGCCGGCGTAGTTGGCGAAAGTCATGTGGTCGGGAAGGAAGACCAACGGGAACTCGCCCGTGGGCCCGTTGCGTTGCTTGGAGATGATCACGTCGGCGATTCCCTTGCGCTCCGTGTTTCGGTCGTAGAGCTCCTCGCGGTAGAGGAAAATGACGAGGTCCGCGTCTTGTTCGATCGATCCGCTATCGCGCAGGTCGGCGAGCTGCGGCTTCTTCTGATCCCCTTTCCGCGATTCCGGCTGACGGGAGAGCTGCGAGAGCGCGACGATCGGAACGTGGAGCTCCTTGGCCAGCAGCTTGAGACCGCGAGAGATCTGCGAGACTTCCTGTGTGCGGTTGTCGAAGCGGCCGTGGCCGGCCATCAGCTGCAGGTAGTCCACGATCAGAACGTCCAGGCCCGCCTCTCGTTTCAACCGCTGGGCCTTCGCCCGCATCGTCGGGACGGAGAGCGCCCCCTGATCATCGACATAGAACTTCGCGCCCGCAATCTTCGTCTGAGCCAGCACGAGCCTGCCGATCGCCTCCTTCGAAGCGTACCCGTCGCGGACCTTCTTCGCGTCCACATCCGCTTCCGAGCAGAGAACGCGGAAACCGAGCTGCTCCTTTGACATTTCCAGCGAGAAGAAGCCGACCGCCTTTCCCTCGCGCAGGGCGACGTGCTGGGCGATGTTGAGCGCCAGGGACGTCTTTCCCACCGACGGCCGCGCCGCCAGAATGATCAGATCGGTCGCCTGGAAGCCCGACGTCATGCGGTCGAGCTCCGTGTAGCCCGTCGCCAGGCCCGACAGCATTCCCTGTCGGTTGCGGGCCTGCTCGATCACCTCCAGGTTGTGCTTGACGACCTGCCCGATCTGGGTGAACGCCTCTCGCACGGAGTCGTCGGCGATCGAGAAGATCTCGCCGGTGATCTCCCCGAGCAGCTCCTCGGCCCCCTTTTCCTGCGCGAGCCCGTGCTCGACCGCCCGCCGCCCGGCGAAGATCAGCCGCCGCAGCGTCGACTTCTCCTTGACGATCCTGGCGTAGTGCTCGACGTTGCCCACGTCGGGCACGGCATCCATCAGGGACGTCAGGTAGGCGCTGCTGATCCGCTGCCCGGCGCCCGTCGAGAGCTGCTCCTTCAAGGTCAGCACGTCGATCTCCGAGGAGTGGAGAAAGAGATCGAGCATTGCGTGATAAATGCGCCGGTGGTCGTCGGTCGAGAAATCCTCTTCGCGAAGAATCGGCACGGCAACCGCCATCACCGACGAGTCGGCGAGGATGGCGCCCAAGATCGCCTGTTCGGCTTCCAGACTGCGAGGAAGGGCTCGCTCAGTGGTGATGTCTTCGATCATCGGAGGACTGCGGGCGATTCTTCTGTCGTTGGGAGAGCGCTGTCAACTTTGCACAGGCCTCGAAGACCGGTGCGCATCCGACTGGACAGGCGAAAAAAGTTTCTTCCACAGAGGCGACGATTTCCACAGATCGATTGCTAATCGAGATGTGGGACAAATAAGGTCCGAGCTGAAAGTTTTCAGCTTTCAGCTTTCAGCCAGAGGTCGATTCGTTGGCCAGTCGGGCGTTGGGTAATGCCTATGTCAGATCTGATATAGAGCTATCGTCCGCCTGGGTCAGCTGAAAGCTGTGAGCTGATAGCTGTCAGCTACCAGACGAACGACCGCTCCGCCCTCCGGATCAGCGAGATCGTGGTCGGCCAACCGACGATTCCGTCCACGTGCTGGCGCACGGCGTCGGGGGTTTCCGTGCCGCCGACCATCGAGGCCGAGCACGCGAGCATCCGCACGCGGCCGGTTTCCCGGGCCTCTGCGAAGAGCCGCGCGACACGCTCCAGTCCCGACGCGTCCTCGTGGAGCTGTCCCGACGCGAGCAAGTCCAGGGCTCTGTCGAACCAGACGAGAGTGACATCGACACCGAGCGATACGGCGGCCGCTGTCATGGCTGCGGCCTCGTAGAGCACGTCGGGAGCGTCGCGCTGGACGAGCAGGACCCAGAAAGGACCGTCTCCAGCCGCGGAGGACGGATTCCGGCTCAAAGGCGCCGGGAGCGCGCCCGCAGGAGCCCCAGCATCTCGGCCGACCCGAAGACCCCGCCGGGATGTTTGCGCCCCTCCGGCACGCCGTGAAAGTCGCTGCCAGCCGTCGCGATGAGCTCGAGCTCCTTGGCGAGCTCGCCGAAGCGCGCTTCTTCCTCCGCGCCATGGTCGGGATGGAAGACTTCCACCGCGTCCAGGCCCTCGGCGGCGAGGCGGCGGATCAGAGTCTCGGAATCGCGATACCAGATGGCGTGGGCGAGCGAGGAAACGCCTCCCGCCGCCCGAATCGCCGTGACGACCTCGACCGCCGCCCACTTCTCCGACCCCACATACCAGGGGTGCTGCCGTTTCAGGAACTTATCGAAGGCTTCCTCCTTCGTCGCGGCGTGGCCCGCCTGGACCAGGGCACGCGCCAGATGGGGCCGCCCCCACACACCGTCGCCCACATCCGCGCGGATCGCCTCCAGATCGAGCGTGTAACCTGCCGCGACGAGGTTCTGAGCCATCCGTTCGCCGCGCGTGCGCCGTTTCTCCTGGCGCTCCTTCAGGCGGGCATTGAATTCCGAATGGTTCTCGTCGACGAAGAGCGCCAGGATGTGGATGTCGTCCTGTCCCTCGAAGTCCGCCGAGATCTCGGCCCCGGAGATGAGCTCGAGACCGAGGCGCGCCGCCTCGGTCCGCGCCTCGGGCAGGCCGGCCAGAGTGTCGTGATCGGTCAGCGCGAAGGCCTCGATCCCGGCCACCGACATCTTCTGCGCCAGCTGCGACGGTGAATCCAGTCCGTCGGAAACGTTCGAGTGACTGTGGAGATCGATGCGCATGCCGGAATGTTACCGCGAGAGTTCGACTCAGTCAGGAGCCCGCCTACAATCCCTCGCGTGGACAAGAAGGAGGTCGCTCGCATCCTCGAAGAGACCGCCGCAATGCTCGAGCTCGCCGGTGAGAATCGCTTCAAGGTGATCGCTTACGAGAACGGGGCGCGCGCCGTGCTCGGCTTTCCGGGAGACCTTTCGCAAGCCGTCGCCTCGCGCGAACTCCTCGGAGTGCCAGGGATCGGCGCCGGTCTCTTCGCCGCGATCGAAAACCTGCTCGCGACGGGAGAGTTCGATCTCCACGAAGAGCTGAGCGCGGCCTATCCGCCGTCGTTGCGGGAATGCCTGCGCGTGCCGGGGTTCGGCGCGCGCAAGGCCAAGCTTCTCTATGAAAAGCTCGGCGTCGATTCGATCGAAGCGCTCGAGCGAGTCTGCCGCGAGGGGACGCTCGAGCAGCTAAAGGGTTTCGGGGCCAAGACCGCCGAAAGGATTCTCAAGGGAATCGCGGTGCTGCGCGCGAGCGCCGGCTACCATCGGTATCCGCGCGCCCGGGCCCGGGCCGAGCAGGCCGCGGCGGAGCTGGCTCGCACGGGACTGACCCGGTCGATCGAGATCGCCGGAAGCCTGCGGCGCCGCAAGGAGGTGATCCGGGACATCGACCTCGTCGCTACCTCCCCCGATCCCGCCCTCCTCTCGCACGCGTTTCGGACTCAATTCGGCGTCGCAGAGGTCATCGGTTCGGGCGAGACGAAGACCTCGGTCCGCTTCGCCGACGGCCTCGCCGCCGATCTGCGTGTCGTCTCCGACGAAGAGTTCGGGGCGGCCCTGCTTTACTTCACCGGCTCGGAGCTGCACAACACGCAGCTGCGAGGCAGAGCCAAGCGCCTGGGCTTGAAGTTGAACGAGTACGGTCTCTTCCACGCGGAATCGCTAGAGCGCCTCGAGGCGGGCGACGAGACCCAGATCTATGGCCAGCTGGGGCTCCCCTTTATCGAGCCGGAGCTTCGCGAGGGGAGAGGAGAGATCGAAGCGGCCGAGCGCGGAGAGCTTCCGCGGCTGGTCGAGGAAAAAGACCTGCGAGGCCTCATCCACATCCACACGAACGAATCCGACGGGCGCGCCTCCCTCGAAGAGATGCTCGCGGGAGTGGATGAAGCAGGTTACGAATATGCCGCGATCACCGACCACAGCCAGACCGCGGCTTATGCCGGAGGGTTGACCCCCGAGCGCGTGCTCGCCCAGCGGGCGCAGATCCGAGCGCTCGCGCCGCGCTTCCCGCGGCTGCGAATCTTCCACGGAACGGAGGCCGACATCCTGCCGGACGGATCGATCGACTTCGGCGACGAGTTCCTCGAAGGGTTCGACGTCGTCGTCGCGTCGGTCCACTCGCGGTTTGGCCTGCCGCGCGACGAGCAAACACAGCGGCTGATCCGAGCGGTTCGCAACCCGCGGGTCTCGATCCTGGGGCACCCGAGCGGCCGGCTGCTTCTCTCGCGCGATCCGGTCGACGCGGATCTCGAGGCCGTCGTGGCTGCGGCCGCGGAGGCCGGCTGCGCGATCGAGATCAACTGCAATCCCGAGCGGCTGGATCTGGACTGGCGGCTTTGCCGGCAGGCCGTCGACGCGGGCGCGCTCCTCTCGATCGATCCCGACGCCCACTCCGTCGCAGAGCTCGGCCTCGTCCCGTACGGCGTTGGAATCGCGCGAAAGGGCTGGGTGACAAAGGAAGCGACTCTGAACGCCAAGAGCATAAAGGACTTCATCACCTGGCTCGAGAATCGCCGCGGCAGACCCCTGACAGCATAGCCTTCGCCCTTCGCTCCAGCGCGCGTCGCTCCAGCGCCCAGCGGTAGTTGACAATTAGTAACTAACTGTATATTTATTAACCCCGATGGGACGCCCTCCGCGTATCACCCGGGACCAGGTCCTCTCGCAGGCCCGGCAGGCCTTCGCCGAGCGCGGGTTCCACGGCACCACACTGGCGAACATCGGAGCGCGGCTGGGCGTTTCGCCGGCGGCCGTTCTGCGGCACGCGCGGACAAAGCAGGAGCTCTTCTCCCTGGCCCTCGAGACCGACCACGAAGCCGAGCCGGTGCCGGGCGATTTTCTGGCTTCGACTCCGACGTCGCAGGATCCCGCGCGCGTCCTGCGGCGGCTGGCGCGGGAGCTCGTTCCGTTCATCGAGAGGAAGATGGGAGAGAACATCGCCCGGTTCCTGCGGGCCCGCTCGGAAGAGGAGGCGCGCACGATCCGCCTTCCTTTCGATCCGCGCCGCAAGAGCTCTCCCCCGGCTCGCGTGGTCGCGGCACTCGAGCGGTACCTGCGGCGGGCCCGGACCGCGGGACGCGTCTCGGTGCGCGATCCTCGGGCCGCTGCCCTCGCTTTCGTCGGGTCGCTCCAGGCCTACGTCTTCTTTCATCGTGTCCTGCGTCTGGATCCGCCCATCCCCTTCGAGAGGTACCTCGAGACCGTGATCGACATCTGGAGAAGCGGCGGTCTGCGCCCTGGGAGAAAACGATGAAGCGCAAGCGAGTCTGGATCCTCCTCCTGGTCGTCCTGGCGGCGGCGGCCGCCGTCTGGGGATTCTCCCTTCGGCGAAAGGAGAAGACGCTGCTGCTCTCCGGCGCGATCGAGGCCCGCGACGTCGAGGTAGGGTCCCTATTCGGAGGCCGGATTGCGAAGGTCCTCGTCGAGGAGGGCGCCAGCGTCCAGGCCGGCCAGCCGATCGTCCAGTTCGAGACTGACCTGATCGACCTCCAGATTCAACAGGAGCGCGCTCGGGTCGCGCAGGCGCAGGCCAACCTCGCCAAGGCCGTTCGCGGGCCCCGGGCCGAGGAGATCGCGAGCGCGCGGGCACAGTCGGAGAACACCGAGCGGGAACGGCTCCGACAAAAGGCTCTGCTCGAAGAGGGAATCGTCCCGAAAGGGGCGTACGACTCGGCGGAGACTGCGGCACGGACCGCGCGCGAGGCCTTTCTGGAGCTCGAGCGCGGAAACCGCCCCGAAGACATCGCGGCGGCCCGGGCAACTCTCGACGCGGAAAACAAACAGTTGGGGTTTCTTCTGCGGCAAAGAGCCGAGTCTGTCGTCACGGCGCCGGCCGCGGGAATCATCGAATCGCTGAACCTGCGCCCCGGCGATCTCGTCGCGGCCAACCAGCCGGTCGCGAAGATGCTCGAGCCCTCGCAGCTGTGGGTGCGCGTGTATGTGCCCGAGCCGCAGCTGGGCCGAGTCCGAATCGGCCAGAAGGCCGCTCTGACCGTGGACACGTTTCCCAAACGCTCGTTTCCCGGCCATGTCGTCGAGATCCGCACGCAGGCGGAATACACGCCGCGAAACGTCCAGACGCTCGATCAGCGCATGGATCAGGTCTTCGGCGTGAAGGTGGCGATCGATCGGGCGCCGGAGTTGAAACCGGGGATGGCGGCGACCGTGCGGCTGGAGGAGTAGGACGGTGACCGATCGACTGAGGACTGAGGACGGAGGACTGAGGTCTCGAAGGGCTTGTGTCGAGCTGCCTCTTGGCGCTCGACGCTTTAGTCCTCAGTCCGCAGTCCTCAGTCAGCAGTCCCGGGGCTGACAACCGGTCGTGGCCAAAGGTTCAGTCGACAACGGAATCGAGGTCGAGGGCGTCTCCCGCGACTTTGGGAGCGTGCGCGCCCTCGACCGGGTTTCGCTGTCGGTGCCGCGGGGAGAGATCTTCGGCCTGCTCGGCCCGAACGGCTCCGGAAAATCGACTTTGATTCGCATTCTTTGCGGCCTGCTCGCTCCTACCGAGGGACAGGCCCGGGTGGACGGCCTCGACGTGGTGAAGAAAGGAGAGGAGATCCGCCGACGCATCGGCTATGTCCCGCAGAGGTTCTCTCTCTATGAAGACCTGACGGTCCTGGAAAACCTGAACTTCTTCGCTTCGGTCTACGGATTGAAGGGGGAAGATCTTGCCCGCCAGCGCGACTGGGCGATCGAGCTGACCTCGATCGGACCGTACAGCGACCGGCTGGCGGCGCAGCTGTCCGGCGGCTGGAAACAGCGTCTGGCGCTCGCCGCCGCGCTCATGCACCGGCCGCGCGTTCTCTTCTTGGACGAGCCGACGGCCGGCATCGACCCGGTCGCCCGGCGAGAGCTCTGGAATCTTCTCTTCAAGCTCGCCGCGGAACAAGTCACGCTTCTCGTCACGACGCATTACATGGACGAGGCGGAGCGGTGCGGCCGGGTCGCCTACCTCTACCTCTCCAAGCTCCTCGTCGAAGGGACTCCCGACGAGCTCACGAGGATTCCCGAGGTCACTCCGGAGGGGACCCACCGGCTCGAGGCCATCTGCGAGCACGGCGTCGCGGCATTCATGAGCCAGGCGCGCGCTCTTCCCTACGTCGAGGACGTGACGATCTTCGGGAACTCGCTGCACCTGCTCGTCCGCTCCGACGTCCCCGAGGAACAGATCAAACGCGACCTCGAGCAGGCGGCCGACGCGCGCGTCGAGATCCGCCCGATCCAGGCTTCGCTCGAAGACGTTTTCGTGCGCCTGACGAAGCTGCAGATCGAGCAGCGCGGCGACGTTCCGGCGCAAGCGGGAGCCTCCCGATGAGGGGTTTCCTTCCCGTCCTGAAGAAAGAGGCGCTCCAGATGATCCGGGACCGGGGCACGCTCCGATTTGCCCTGCTCATTCCCGCCTTTCAGCTCGTTCTCTTCGGCCTGATCGACACAAACGTGAAGCACGTTCGGACCGTCGTCCTCGATCAGAGCCGCACCCAGGAGAGCCGGCAGCTCCTCACGGACTTCGTCAACACCAGCTACTTCGACATCGTCGCGCACGCCCCGTCGCGTCCGGCCATGCGCGAGTTCATCGTCGCCGGCCGCGCGTCGGTGGGCGTGGAGATCCCGCCCGACTACGGCCGGAGGCGCCTGAACGGCGATCCCGCCGATGTGCTCGTCTTGATCGACGGCTCCGACTCTTCGATGTCCACCGCGGCGCTGGCCGCGGCCAACGGTCTGACGCTCTCCCGCTCGCTCGAGGAGCTCGCCGCGAAGGCGGGCGCGAAGGATCTGCCGATCCGGACGCATCCCCTCTTTCTCTTGAATCCGGACTCGAGGAGTGCGAATCTGCTCATTCCCGGCCTCGTCGCTATCCTGCTGACCTTCTCCGGGACTCTGCTCGCCGCCTTCGCGATCGTCCGCGAGCGGGAGAGGGGCACACTCGAGCAGCTCATGGTCACGCCCGCCTCCCCCGTCGCGGTCATCCTGGGCAAGCTCCTCCCGTATCTCGCCCTTGCCTTCGCCCAGCTGCTTTTCATCCTCCTGCTCATGACGGTCGTCTTCCGCGTCCCGATTCACGGAAACATCTTCCTGCTGCTCGGGCTTTCGGTTGTCTACCTCTTCGCCCTGCTCGCGCTGGGGCTTCTGGTCTCCTCACGGGCGAAATCCCAGATGGAGGCGATCCAGCTCGCTCAGATGTTTCTGCTCCCCTCGATCATGCTGTCCGGCTACATTTTCCCGCTCTCCTCCCTGCCGGCGCCGCTGCGGGTGTTCGCTCAGGTCCTTCCGGCCACGCACTTCATCGCGATCGCCCGCGGAATCATCATCCGGGGCGCCGTATTCCCCGACCTTTGGCGCAACGTCGCGGCGCTTGTGGTGATCGCCGTCGCTCTGGTCGCCGGCAGCACGCGGGCGTTCCACAAAACGATCTCCTAGTTTCGCGGCCTCAGCCAATCAGCGCTTTTGGCTGGCGGTTAGCGCAAGCCTTCTGAGGAGCGGACGGGGGGACGGGGTGAGGGGAGGCGGGGTGAAGGGCTTCCGTCCCCCCAGTTCCCCAGTCCCCCCTTCCCCCAGTCCGTCTCTCTGAGCCGGCCCTGTAGAATGGCCGCCTTCGCCGCCCAGGCGCGAAAGGAGTCACTCGAGATGGCGCTCAAACCCGGCGACCCCGCCCCCGACTTCACGCTCCCGTCCACGGTGGGCGACAAGGTCACTCTCTCGGACTATCGCGGAAAGAAGAACGTCCTTCTGATGTTCTACCCGCTCGATTTTTCGCCCGTCTGTTCCGTGGAGAACAAGCAGTGCGCTCAGATGCTCCCCAGCAAGGGAGCCGACGACGTCCAGGTGCTCGGCATCTCGGTCGACTCGCTCTGGGCCCACAAAGCCTTCGCTGCGCAGAACGACATTCCCTATCCCCTTCTGGCCGATTTCCACCCCAAGGGGGAGGTGGCGAAGAAGTACGGCGTCTACCTCGACGACAAGGGCTTCTCCGCGCGGACCGCTTTCATCATCGCGAAGGACGGAAAGATCGCGGACGTCGTCGCCAGCGATATTCCTGTCGGGCGCGACATCGAGAAGCTCCTGGACAAGGCGCGCGCGGCGTGAAGATGCCGGAAGACGGGAGACGCAAGACGGAAGACGGAAGACGATCGTCTACCGTCTCCCTTCCGTCTACCAGGCCGGGAGCTCTCCGATGAGCGACACGGACGTTGTCGTCCCTTCCATCGACGACCAGGAGAAGATCGGCGAGATCGCCGGATACGTCGGCCGCATCATCGAGGTGCTCGGGCTCGACGTCGCGGATCCGAATCTCGCGGGCACTCCCGAACGGGTCGCCAAGATGTATCTGGAGATGTTCCGCGGGCTCTCCGAGGGCGCGGAGCCGACCGTCACGTTCTTCCCGAACGAGGAACACTACCAGGCGATGGTGATGGAGAAGGACATCCCCTTCTATTCGCTCTGCTCCCACCACTTCGTCCCCTTCTACGGCCGGGCTCACATCGCCTACATTCCCAACGAGAAGATCGTCGGCCTGTCGAAGATGCCTCGGATCCTCGAGTTCTACGCGCGCCGTCCGCAGCTGCAGGAGCGGCTGACCGAACAGGTGGCGGGTTTTCTGGCCGAGAAGCTCGCCCCGCAGGGGGTGATGGTCGTCATCGAGGCGCGCCACCTCTGTGTGGAGATGCGCGGCGTCAAAAAATCCGGGGCCCTGACGGTCACTTCAGCGATTCGCGGAATCTTCTACAACCGCCCGGTCCGCGAAGAGTTCCTGGATCTCCTGAACCGCCCCGGATAGTTCTCGTCTTTCCTGTCGACTGTCGACTGTCGACTGTCGACTTCCTCGTCACGGCGCCCAATACCGCAGCTCGTAAGGCATCCAGACCCTCACCGGGACGCCAACGAGCTCCGCCGGGCGGAAGCGCAGCCCCGAGAGGTGGCGCTCGAGCATCCCGAAGAAGCCGGGGGGGAGGCTGTCGGCACGAACGATGCGGTTGCCCCGCACTCGTCCCAGGTCGTTGACGAGGATCTCCAGCTGCACCGACCGCTCCACCGCCGGTCTGGAGTCAGAGGCTCCGAAGCGCGGATTCTCCGGCTTCTGTAGCAGCACGGGACGGGAGAGCCCCGGCGTCCCCAGAGGCAGCAGGGCCCCCGCGATGACCGCGGAAGGCGCCGACGATGGAGCCTCCCCGGCAGCGGCCGGGGCCGGGGCCGGGGCCGGCGCCAACGCGGCTTCCGATGGAGGCTCCGTCGCGGGTCGTTCCGAGCGAGGCCTGGAAGCCGGCGGCCTCCGCGCTCGAATCCCGGCGGTGGATGCCTCCGCCCGCCGCGCCGAGGCGATTCGAGGGGACGCTGGCGTGGGCCGCGAGGGCGGTTCTGTCGGGATAAACGTCGGCTCGGGCGTAGGGATCGCGGAGAGCGGAGTCTCCACGGCGGCAGTCACCGCCGGAAGGCTCGCGGCCGCCGAAAGAGGGGAAACCTCCGCTGCCGGCGCGGTGGGTCGAGCGGCCGGCGCGGGCTGATCGCGCCGCGGCCAGGAATTCCAAAAAATCAGAGCGAGGCCAACCATCGCGACAGTCGCTCCCGCGAACATCCAGAGTGTCGACGGAATGCGGGGAGCGCGCGCCGGACGCGCCGGTATCGTCGGGCTCGAGGGGCGCGGCGGCAGATCCTCCGGCTCGGGCGAAGGGGCGGCCTCGGGCGCGGGAGAGAAATCCTCCGCGGCGGCCTCCGAAGTTAGATCCGTCTGCGGCTCCGGGCGAGCCACGTCGAGCGATTCGGCGGGCAAGAGTGACATGGGTATCGCCTTGACGATGGCCGGGCGCCGCTGCTTGACCCGTCCGACGAGGTCCTCGAGATTCAATGCTCCGAAGGGCCGGTCGCGCGCCACCTCGCGGACGAAAAAGGTATCGACCGCCTTCCGAAGCCGAGCGCGATACGGCATCGTGATGAGTCCCGGCGGCGTCAAGCAGGACAGGATGATCTGGTAGAGATCCTGCATCGACGTGTCGGCTTTCCGCTGAAGCTCTTCGACGGAGGTCCGCAGCTCCGACAGGTCTTCCTCCTCCGGAGGGGCATCGAATGCTGGAAAGCCCACCACGGCCTCGAACAACATCACGCCGAGAGAAAGCAGGTCCGTGCGCGCGGACGCGAGGCCCGAGCGCCGCTGGCTCGGGACGAGATAGCGCAGATCACCCGGCCCCAGGAGCCCGGTCCGCATGAGCCCGCCCTCCGCCCACAGGCCGAAACCGCGCACACGCACGACCTGGCCTTCCGCCAGGAACACGTTCTCGGGAGTGAAAAGGCCGTGGTAACCCTCCGTGGTTCCCGACGTCGAGCCGGACACGCAATCGAGGGCGGCCAATGCGGCGCTGCCGATCCGGAGAACGGCTTCCGAGGAGAGCCGAAGGCCGGAGCGACCCAGGAATTCGAACGCGGTCGCGAGGCTGATCCCGGTGCTCGCATCGAAAAGAACGTAGAGGCTCTCTCTGTGCCGAAAGACTCCCCGAGGAGCAAGGATGCTGGCGTCGCGCAGCTTCGAGGCCCGGACGAGGTCGGTGAGGACGCGCGCCAGGATCTGCGGCTCCCTCTCGAAAGCCGGGTCGAGCTCGAGGAGCGAGATCGGTTCCCCGTGGGAAGCCTGGAACATCCGGCCTTCGTAGAGAACGCCGTAGGAGAGTGTCTCCAAGATCCTCAGGCGCTCGACCGCCTCCAGCGGACCGAGCGGACGTGCCAGGTCCGTGAACATGGAGAGCGAAAGGTCGGAATCCCGGTCGGAGTTGTCCGAGCCGCCCGGAGGGCCGATCCCCGGAGTGTCGCTGGGAGTCATGGCAGGAGATTGTGACTTGAAGGCACCGTTTCCCTATCGGGAAAAGCGCCGGGAGAGCAGATCGGACGGCCATTGATCATAGGGAGAAACATTAAATTAACGAATTAAATAAGGCTATGAAGCCAATTTATCTATCTTATTTCGGAGCCTGGTCATCTCTTCCAGGCCTTCGAGCGTCCGGGCACCGTGCCAGCAGTAGTCGTCTCCCTCCACGAAAAGCCGTTTGCAGCGGGCGCCGAAGAGATCGCGGGTCAGTTCCTCGTGCCGCGCCCGGCGAAACGGGAAGGGCTCGCTTGGAAAGAAATGAACCTGGGCGCCCCGCGCGACAGCCTGCCGGGGTGACGCGGCCGGATACCGCGTCGATTCGAGGCCGAAGACATTCACGCCCCCGGAGAGACGCAGCAGGTCCGCGACGTAGGTATCGTCCGAAACAGTCATCCAGGGATCCTTCCAGATCCAGTACGCGTAGGAAAACTCGCGGACCGGGGGGCTCGCGCAGAGCGCCTGGAGCGACGCCTCGATGCGCTGCGCGAGCGCCTCGGCGGCGCCGGCGCATTCTCTGCCCAGACGACGCCCCCACTGGCGAATCGCGGGCGGCACGTCGGCGACCCGGCGGGGAAAGCTCACGTCGACTTCGAGACCCTTTCGTCCCAACTCCTCGATGTCCTCTTTTCGATTTTCCTCTTCGTTGGCGAAGATGAGGTCCGGCTCCAGCGCGAGAACGCGAGAGAGATCGGGGCTCTTCGTCCCTCCTACTCTGGCGAGGCCTCGGAGCATCCTCTTCGGCCGGACGCAGTATTGGGTCGCGCCGACCAAATGCGGCAGCCCACCGATCGCGACCAGAGTCTCCGTGATCGACGGGCACAGGGAGACGATCCGCCGCGGCGCCATCGCACCAGTCTAGTCCTGTCTCGGGCGGCTTCGGGAAGCCCGGATTCCCAATTTCGAGTTTCGAAAGCGGTCCGAATCATTCCTCAAAGGACTCCGGCCGCCGCTCCGATCCTGCGTCCGCCTCGACTACGAGACTCTTGCCGCAGAGGGACCGTGGCTCAGCCACCTGCGCGTGTTCCGGCAGGGTGTCCCGGAATGATCCGGGCTAGACTGTTGGCACTTGGACATTCCAGCGCGGGATCTTGCAGTGCTCTTGAAGTCGCACAACCCGCTCGTGCTGTGCGAGACGGTCGAGGAGAAGCGTTTCGAATCTCTCGTGCGGGCGGTGGCCGGCGAGCTGGAGCTGCCTGTCTCGACCTGGAGCGCGGCGAGCGGCCTCTCCCCCTGTCACCCGATCGACGCGCCGAGATCCGTCGATCTCGCCGTCGCCCTGCACGAGATCCGGTCCGCCACGCAGGACGGAGTCTGGTTACTCAAGGACCCTCAGCCGCATCTGGAAAATCCCTCGACGCTGCGGGCCCTGCGAGAAACTGCCCAGGACTTTGCCGGCTCCGCCCGCACGCTGGTTCTGGTCGGACCGAATCTGCCGCCGAAGCTCGAGCTCGATGACATTGAAGTACGGTTCCCGTTCGACCTGCCCGGGCCCGATGATCTGCGCAACCTGGTCAGCGATACGATTCGGCGTCTTTCTCGCGAAACCCCGCGGACGCGGGTGGAGCTTTCCCGTGAGGACGTGGACGGGCTCGTCTCGGACCTCCAGGGTCTGACGATGTTCGAGGCGGAGCGGGCGCTCGCCCGGGCGGTCGTCGAGGACAATGCCCTGACGAGCGCCGACCGTCCTCACGTTCGCGAGAGCAAGAAGATGCTCGTCGAGGGAGGCGGTCTTCTCGAGTTCGTCGCGGCGCCCGAAGGACTCGACCAGATCGGGGGTCTGGAGAGATTGAAGAAATGGCTCCTGAGCCGGAAAATCGGTTTCTTCCCGAGGCCGGGCGAACCCGCGATCGATCCGCCCAAGGGAATCCTGCTCCTGGGAGTCCAGGGCTGCGGCAAGAGCCTGGCCGCAAAGGCGGTCGCGACGGCTTGGGGGGTGCCGCTCCTGTCGCTCGACGCGGGGCGCCTGCTCGCGCCCTACATCGGAGAGTCGGAGCGCAACCTTCGAGAGGCCTTGAAGCGGGTCGAGCGGATGTCCCCCTGCGTCCTGTGGATCGATGAGATCGAGAAGGCTTTCGTATCCGTTCGCTCCACGGAGAGCGACGGCGGGGTATCCAAGCGCCTGCTCGGCGCGCTCCTGACATGGATGCAGGAACGCGGCGCGCGCGCCTTCCTGGTCGCGACGGCGAATTCCGTCGAGGATCTTCCTCCGGAACTCATGCGCAAGGGGCGGTTCGACGAGATCTTCTTCGTCGACCTTCCCGGCTCCTCCGCGCGCCGGGAAATCTTTCGTCTCCATCTGGCCAAGCGCCGGCAAGAACCGCTGCGCTTCGACCTCGAAGCACTCGCCGCGGCGTCCCGAGGCTTCTCGGGCGCTGAAATCGAGCAGGTGATCGTTTCTGCCTTCTACGAAGCGAGGGCCGCCGGAGTGCCGCTGGACACGACCGCGATTCTGGTCTCCCTGCGCTCGACCCGCCCTCTCTCGGTTGTCCGCGCCGAAAAAATCAGCGCTCTGCGAGCCTGGGCCTCGGAGCGCTGCGTTCCGGCCGCGGCGGCCGCGGACGACTGACGATCACCGGCCAACCGGCCCAGGCGAACGTCCCGTTCGACCTCGGGCACAGATGAGAGTCCTAGACGGGGAGACGGAGGGACTGGGGGGGAGTGGTCGACCCCTCATTTCCCCCCGTCGCCCAGTCCCCCCGTCCGCATCTGCCGCGTTGCTCGGGATGACGGAGCGCGCGGCATCGCGCACACAGATCCCTCGCAGGCTCGGGATGACGGAGCGCGCGGCATCGCGCGCTCCGTCACTTGGTAATCGAATAGACGGTCGCGAGCGCTTTGGGATCGGCCTCGGCGCCTCCGAGCCACCGGTGAAACCAGTCCATGACGACCGCATGCCACAGGCGCGAGTTGCCGGGCTTCAAGACCCAGTGCCCCTCGTCGGGAAAGGTCAGGAGCTTCGAGGGCACGCCTTTGACCTGGAGCGCGCTGAAGAACTGGAGACCCTGGCCGAAGGGGACGCGATAGTCCTTCTCGCTCGTCACGACGAGAGTCGGGGTCTTGAAATTCTCGGCGGAGAGCATGGGGTTCCACTTGCGGTAGACCTCCGACTTCCAGGGCCAGCCTCCGAACTCCCAGTTGGAGAACCAGAGCTCTTCGGTCTCGAGACCGGCAGACGCGGTATCGAACAACCCGTCATGAGAGAAGAGGGCCTTGAATCGGTCCGTGTGGCCGGCGATCCAGTCGATCATGTAGCCGCCATAGGAAGCGCCGGCAGCGCCGATGCGGGCCTTGTCGACGTAGGGAAGCGACGCGAGATCATCCGCCTGCCGCATCAGGTCGTCGTAGGCCTTTCCGCCCCAGTCGCCGCTGATGTCGTCGACGAACTGCTGTCCCCAGCCGGTCGAGCCGCGCGGGTTGGCCGCATAGATGACGTATCCGTAGCCCGCCCAGACTTCCGGATTCCACCGATAGGACCAGGAGTCGCTCCACGAGCCCTGCGGCCCGCCGTGGATCAGGAAAATCGCCGGATACTTCTTGCCGGGATCGAAGCCCGGAGGCCGCACGACCCAGGCCTGGAGCCGGCGGCCGTCCGCCGAGGGCGTCGTGCGCTCGGACACATCTCCCAAAGATGCGCTTCGAAAGAGATCGTCGTTGAAGTGCGTCAGCGCGGTCCCGCTCTTTCCATCGGGACCGATGCTCCAGATCTCCGCCGCCTGCGTCAGCGTGCTGTGGCCGAAGAAGAGATGCCGTCCGTCGGGAGCGATTTTCAGTCCCGCGGCTCCCCCGCCCCTCCAGAGCTCGGCCGGAGCTCCCCCGGCCGTCGAGACGCGAAAGATCGCGCTTCGCCCCGTCACGTGACTCTCGAAGAAGAGAGACGAAGAGTCCGGAGCCCACTCGAAGTCCTCGACCCAATTGTCGAAGCCGTCTGTCAGCGAGCGGCTTTCTCCTTTCGCGCGTTCGTAGATCATCAACCGGAAACGGTCGGCCTCGAACCCGGGCCGTTTCTGGGAGCGATAGGCGATCCATTTTCCGTCCGGCGAAAACTTAGGAGAGCCGTCGTAGGCCTTGTTCCCGACCGTGATGTCCACCGCCTTGGCCGAGCCGTCGAAGGGCACGGTCCAAATGTCGCCGTTGGTCGAGACCGCCTCCACCCGATCGGGATTGGAGGAATAGACGAGCGTCTTCCCGTCGGGCGAGATCTGGAAGTCGTCGTCCCCCCCGAAAGGCGGAGTGTCGCGATCGCCTGGAGTCAGGTCGACGGCGGGGCCGCCGCCGGATACGGAAATCCTCCAGATATGCGTGCGCGATCCGTCCTTCCAGGAGTCCCAGTGACGGAACAGGAGACGCTCGGCAATGCGGGCCTTGACCGTGGCCTTCTCCCGCTCTTTCAGCCGCTTCTCCAGGCATGCCGCATCGCTGCACTCCGGGAAGACGTCCGATGTAACGACGAACCAGTTTCCGTCGGGGGACCATTTATAGGCATTGATCTCGGTCGGCAAGGACGTCTTCTTCTGCGGTTCGCCGCCGGCGAGATCCAGAACCCAGATCTGCGAGCCCCCGTCGCGGTTGGAGAGAAATGCCAGCTTCTTTCCGTCGGGAGAGAACTTCGGGTCGGAATCGCGCTTTTCCCCCGACGTCAGCTTCCGGGCCTGGCCGCCCGCGGCGGGCACCATCCAGATCGCCGAACGCATCCGATTCTCCTCGAGATCCGCGGTGCCCACCGCGCAGGCAAGGGACCGCCCGTCCGGAGAGACGGAAAACTTGTCGACGCGCGCCACCCGAGCGAGCTCATCGAAGCGAAACGGAGTTTGGGCGGAGATCGGCAGCGCCGCCAGCGCCGCGCACACGCTTCCAACGACAGATAGGCGTCGCAACATTCGAAAGTTCCTCCGCGGCGAATCTTAACCGCGCGCCCGTGCAGGCCCCCGACAGGGAGACAGGCGTGGAAAACGCCCTCGTTTTGTTATGATTCGCGTTTCGAACATGCGGGCACTGAGAGCCCGAAGGAGAACCCCTTGAGCGTCGTCCTGGAAGAGAAAGCTCCCGCGGAGGCCGGTGCCGGCCCCGAGAGCATCGTCAACGACTTCTCGATCCACGTTGCCACGGCCAACGGATCGGGCAGCCAGTCCTCGAACAACATTCTGATGAGGGCGATCTTCCAGATGGGCATCCCGGTCTCCGGAAAGAACCTGTTCCCCTCCAACATCCAGGGGCTGCCCACGTGGTTCACGATCCGCGCCTCGAAGGACGGCTTCATCGCCCGCCGGCGCGACGTCGGTGTGCTGATCTGCATGAATCCGGAGACGGTGCACGAGGACGTCCGGACGGTCCACCCGGGGGCCGCGATCATCTACGAGGAGAGCCTGAAGCTCGATTCCAGCCGCCGCGACGTGCACTTTTACCCGGTGCCCTTCGCCAAGCTGGTGCTCGAGCTCGTTTCCGACGGGAAGCTGCGCCGGTTGGCTGTCAACATGATCTATGTCGGAGTGGCCGCGTGGCTCCTCGACATCGACATGGAGGAGATCAAGAACGCGCTGGCCCGGCAGTTCAAGGGAAAGGCGAAGGCCGTCGAGATCAACCGGGCCGCGATCCAGGGCGGCTATGACTGGGCTCAGAAGAATCTCCGCAAGACCGATCCCTTCCGCGTCCAGCGCATGAACAAGACCGCGGGCAAGATCATCATCGATGGCAACGCGGCTGCCGCCATCGGATGCGTGATGGGAGGGGCTCAGGTTCTCGCCTGGTACCCGATCACTCCCTCGTCGTCTCTCGCCGAGGCCTTCATCGACTACGCGCGGCGGTTCCGCCGCGACGAGAACGGAGTGCCCTCGTACGCGATCGTTCAGGCCGAGGACGAGCTGGCGGCCGCCGGAATGGTCCTCGGCGCCGGCTGGGCGGGGGCGAGGGCCATGACGACGACTTCCGGACCGGGGATCTCCCTCATGTCCGAGTTCGTCGGGCTCGGCTATTACGCCGAGGTTCCGGCGGTCATCGTCGACGTGCAGCGCGTCGGCCCATCGACGGGACTGCCGACGCGCACGATGCAGGGAGACATCCTCTCGACCTACTTCCTCTCGCACGGCGACGCCAAGCACATCTTGTTGATTCCCGGCTCGGTCGAAGAGTGCTACCTGCTCGCGATGCAGGCTTTCGATCTCGCCGAGAGGTTTCAGACGCCGGTTTTCCTCATGAGCGATCTGGATCTGGGAATGAACAACTGGATGGCCGATCCGTTTCCCTATCCGAAAAAGGGGATCGACCGCGGGAAAGTGCTCCGTACGGAAGCGGAATTGAAGGAGCACATCCGGCGCTTCCAGGAGTTCGGCCGCTACAAGGATGTCGATGGAGACGGGATCCCGTACCGGACGCTTCCCGGCGAGATCGACAATCCAGCCGCGGCTTACTTCACCCGCGGATCCGGACACACCGAGCGGGCGACGTACTCCGAGCGGCCGGAAGACTACGAGCGCAACATGGACCGGCTCGCGCGCAAGTTCGAGACCGCGAAGCAGTGGGTTCCACGACCCATCGTCGAGGCAGGCTCGGGATCGCGGATCGGGCTGATCGCTTACGGCTCCTCGGACTTCGCAGTGCAGGAAGCGCGGCACATGCTCTCCCGGAAGGGAGTGCCGGTGAACTACCTTCGCCTTCGGGCTCTGCCCTTGACGGAGGACGTCCCGTCCTTCCTCGGCGCGCACGACCGGGTCTACGTCATCGATCAGAACCGCGACGGCCAGATGTACGACATCCTCCGCCTCGAGTCGGGGGCCGACGTTTCGAAACTGCGCTCCATCCGCCATTACGACGGCTTCCCCTTAGACGCCGAGACGGTCGTCGAGGGAATCGAAGCCGGGGAGAAACACTAAATGTCGACGACGCGCGAAACCTCGGCTCCCGCGACCAACCGCGTGGGCCTGACCGCGAAGGACTACGGCGGTTTGAAGTCGACGCTCTGTGTCGGCTGCGGGCACGACGTGATCACGCGACAGATCACCCAGGCCTTCTTCGACATGGGCGTCGCGCCGCACAAGGTCGCGAAGCTTTCCGGCATCGGCTGCTCCTCCAAAACGACCGCGTATTTCGCCGACCGCGGCCACGGCTTCAATGCGGTGCACGGCCGCATGCCCGCGGTCGCGACCGGCGCTCTCCTGGCCAATCAGTCGCTGCTCGCCATCGGCGTATCCGGGGACGGCGACACGGCTTCGATCGGCGCCGGCCAGTTCGTCCATCTGCTGCGCCGCAACGTCCCGATGATCTACATCGTGGAGAACAACGGCGTGTACGGCCTGACCAAGGGGCAGTTCTCCGCCACGGCGGATCTCGGCTCGAAATTGAAGACCGGCGTCGTGAACGACCTCCCGGCGATCGACCTGTGCGCCCTGGCGATCGAGCTCGGATGCGGCTACGTTGCCCGCTCCTTCTCGGGGGACATGAAGCAGCTGCTCGCGCTCATCAAGGGCGCCATCGCGCACCGCGGGACGGCGCTGCTCGACGTCATCTCCCCCTGCGTCACGTTCAACAACCACGAGGACTCGACCAAGTCCTACAAGTGGGCGAAGGATCACGAGATCCCGATTCAGGAGATCGGATTCATCCCTTATTTCGAAGAGATCCAGGTGGAGTACGACCCCGGCACGACCCAGGATGTGACGCTCCACGACGGCTCGCACATCCGTTTAAAGAAGCTGCGCGAGGATTACGATCCGACAAACAAGAACTCGGCCTTTGAGCTCCTGCGAGAGGCAACGGAGAAACAGGAGTTCTTGACCGGCCTGATCTACGTCGAGCCGACAAAGAAGGATTTTCTTTCGCTCCTGGATCTGCCCGTCGAGCCTCTGACGACGCTCCCGCTGGAGAGAGTGCGGCCGACTGAGGAAGCACTCACGCAGATGATGGAGGAGTTGAAGTAGTCGGTAGTCGGTAGTCGGTAGTCGGTAGTTGGTAGAGAGTAGACTCGAACAAGGGCGAAAATGAGCATCCGATCTTCTCAACTCTTTTCTGTCTTACGTCTGCCGGTTCTGGCCTCGCTCATCGCCCTGACGGCATGCGCCACCGGCTACAAGCCCAAAGGAGCCCTCGGCGACGGCTATTCGGAACAGCGGGTGGGAACCGACGTCTGGATGGTCACATTCGACGCCAGCGTCTTCACACCCCGCGAACGGATGGACGCTTATCTGCTCTGGCGGTGCGCGGAGATCACCCTCGATCATCGCGCGACCTATTTCGGGATCGTCAACGACGGCAAGCCGGTTCATCGGAGCTCGAGCCGACCGACCCTGATCGATAAGCCTCCGTTCCCCACGGACACGGCGCCCTCCGAACCCGAGGTCCCCTCGGGTCGTTCGGCCCGCATGACGATTCAGCTCTATCCGGAGCGCCCCGACAGCGTGGACCGCTACTACGAGGCCCGAACGATTCTCCAGCGCCTCGCGCCGCTCATGCGCGGGAAATAGGGAAGAGACGGCGTTTTCCCCTGTTCTCCTTTCGAGGAGGATCCATGCGCGCTCCGCTCCGTCCGCTCGCCTTACTCGGTCTGGTCTCTCTCTGCGTCGGTCTCGCGCTTCCCGTGACGGGCAACCCTTCCAGTACACTGGCCCGCAAGCCGGCAGACCGATCTTCGAAGAAGGAAGCCGCTGCCGCGTGCCGAGCCTGCATCGAAAAGGGCTCCGTGCTCGACCCGGGCCAGTTCGCCCGCGGCTACGAGCCAGATGTCGCCCGCTCCTACGAGGCGGCCCGGAAGTATCCGGATCTGATCGACCGGCTTCACTGCTTTTGCGAGTGCAAGGAGAGCCAGCGGGAGCACCACAAAACTCTTCTGACCTGCTTTACCAGCCTTCACGCTGCCGGATGCGGAGTCTGCCAGCAGGAGGCCATCCAGGCCGCGAAGCTGAAGAGCCAGGGGCTCTCGGACGACGAGATCGAGATCACCGTGGAATCGACACACAAAACGGACGGCCATCCGCCCACGTTCGGCCGAGGAATCTGACTCCGACGCTTCTTCAGCCCGTCGAGCCGAGGGACGGGGCCGAGGGCCGATAGACCGGCAGCAGGCATTCCTCCCGCAGCTTGGCGCGCTCCCCGTCCCCCGGGATGACCGGGCCGGCCGAGGCGTCGGTGGGCGGGATGGTTCCGTCACCGGGGTAGTAGGGCCGGTAGCCGTAGCCGTCCTTGACTTGCTCGCCGGGCCGCTCGACGAGCTTGTCGATCCCAAAGACGGCTTCCTGACGGTTGAAGAAGGCCAGCTCGTAGTTCCGCGTCATCCAGATGGCGTCCTTGGGGCAGGCGTCCACGCAGAAGCCGCAAAAGACGCAGCGGAGCATGTCGATGTCGAAGACGACCGGGTACTTTTCGTAGGTGATCTTCGGGTGCTCCCCCGCCACGATCGTGATGCACTCAGCCGGGCACGCCTGCTGGCACATGTAGCACGCCACACACTTCAGCGTGCCGTCTTCGCGCGTCTTCAAGATGTGCTTGCCGCGGAATCGTCCGGAGTAGTCGCGCTTCTGTTCGGGGTAGGGGATCGTCGGAAGCTTCTTGATGTGGACGATGTTGCGCAGGAAGTGCTGGATCGTCACCCGCATCCCGCCGAGAATCTCGGGCAGATAGAGGCGCTGCGCAAGCG
>JBKPDV010000069.1:0-7371 GCA_046728075.1 Acidobacteriota bacterium
GTCCTAGGCCTCGCTCTGGCAGCGCCGGCGCTCGGCCAGAACGAGCAGTTCATCCCGATGCCGAGCTACCGCGTCGGCCCGTATGCCGCCGGCGGAACCGGCACGTACGGCGGCTTCATCGACTACCTCGACATGCTCAACAAGCGGGACGGCGGGATCAACGGCGTCAAGCTCGCGTGGGAGGAATGCGAGACGGAATACAAGAACGACCGGGGGGTCGAGTGCTACGAGAGGCTCAAGAACAAGGGCCCCACGGGCGCGGCGATGTTCAACTTTCTTTCGACCGGCATCACGTACGCGGTGATCGAGCGCGCGACGGCGGACAAGATCCCGGTCGTCTCGATCGGTTACGGCCGCACGGACGCCTCCGATGGCCGCGTCTTTCCCTATGTCTTCCCGCTCGTGACGAACTACTGGAGCCAGAACACGGCCAAGATCAAGTTCATCGGCATGAAGTCCGGCGGAATGGACAAGTTGAAGGGGAAGAAGATCATCAACCTCTACCACGGCTCCGCCTACGGCAAGGAGACGATCGCGGTCCTGGACCTGCAGGCCAAGAAGTACGGCTTCACGGTGACGCACCTCGAGGTTCCGCACCCGGGCAACGAGCAGGAGTCGCAGTGGCTGCAGATCCGGCAGGCCAAGCCGGACTGGGTCATCCTGCGCGGATGGGGGGTCATGAACCCCGTGGCCTTGAAGACGGCCGCCAAGGTGGGCTACGCGCGGGACCACATCGTCGGCGTCTGGTGGAGCGGCGCCGAAGAAGACGTGGAGCCCGCCGGAGAGGCCGCCAAGGGCTTCATCTCGGCGGCCTTCCATCCGTCGGGAACGAACTTCCCAGTCCTGCAGGATGTCAAGAAGCACGTCTATTCGGGAGGCCACAAGGGCAACCTCGAAGACATGAACCGTTTCGGCAAGATGTATTACAACCGCGGCATCATCCACGGCATCCTGAACACCGAGGCCATCCGCACCGCCCAGGCGAAGTTCGGAAAGAAGCCGTTGACGGGCGAGCAGGTGCGCTGGGGTCTGGAAAACCTGAACATCGACGAGAAACGCCTGAAGGAGCTCGGCGCCTTCGGCCTCCTCCAGCCGATCAAGGTCTCGTGCATGGACCACGAGGGGGGCGGCGCGGTCAAGTTCCAGCAATGGGACGGAAAGAAATGGAATCTCATCACCGACTGGATCAAGTCCGATCAGACGATCGTGCGGCCGATGATCGAAGAGTCGGCGGCCGCGTACGCGAAGGAGAAGGGAATCACGCCGCGTGACTGCTCCAAGGAGTGAACGAGGCCGCGGAGAAGGGGGACCCTCGGGTCCCCCGGGCTCTCCGGAAGCTGAGGCGCGGCCCCTTCTTTCGGTCAACAACATCGAGGTGATCTACGACCACGTCATCCTCGTGTTGAAGGGGGTCTCGCTCCAGGTGCCCGAGGGAAAGATCATCGCGCTTCTCGGGGCAAACGGAGCCGGGAAGACGACGACGCTCAAGGCCATCTCGAATCTGCTCGGCACCGAGCGCGGAGCCGTCACCAAGGGCACGATCGAGTTCGATGGAGAACGCATCGACAACCGGACCCCGCGGGATCTCGTGCGCCGCGGAGTCATCCAGGTCATGGAAGGGCGCCACTGCTTTGCCCATCTGACGGTGGAGGAAAACCTGCTGACCACCGCGTTCGCCCGGCACGCGCCCCGGTCCGAGTGTCTGCGAGACCTGCAGAAGATCTACGAGCATTTCCCTCAGCTCGCGGCTCGGCGCAAGAGCATCGCCGGATACACCTCGGGAGGCGAGCAGCAGATGACCGCTCTCGGCCGGGCGCTCATGGCCCGGCCACGGATGGTCCTGCTCGACGAGCCCTCGATGGGGCTGGCTCCCCTTTTCGTGGAGGAGATCTTTCGAATCGTGCGCACCCTCAACCGGGAGGAGGGGGTGACCTTCCTGCTCGCTGAGCAGAACACCGCCGTGGCGCTGCGCCATGCGGACTTCGGCTACATCCTGGAGAACGGGCGCGTCGTCATGGAGGGAAGCGCCGACGAGCTCTCCGGCAACGAAGACGTCAAAGAGTTCTATCTGGGGATTTCGCGCAGGGGCCGCCAGAGCTTCCGCGACGCCAAGCACTACCGGCGGCGAAAGAGATGGCTGGCCTGAGAGGACGGAAGGCGGTAGGCGGGAGGAGGTAGGCGGTCGACGCGTGGACTACTTCGACAAACTCGAGACACGCGACCCCGTGGAGCGAGAGGCGGCGCTCTTTGCGGCTTTGCCACGCTTTCTCGACGACGCGCGGCGGCGAGCTCCGGCGTTCGCCCGCCGTCTCGAAGGCATTTCGACCGCCGAAATCACTTCGCGGGCCGCGCTCGCCCGGCTGCCGATCCTGCGCAAGTCCGATCTGGCGGATCTTCAGAAGGAGGATCCGCCTTTCGGGGTCCTCGCGGCGCTCGACCCCGGAAGCCTCGCGCACGTTTTTGCCTCACCCGGGCCGATCTATGAGCCGTCCTCGGCCCGACCCGACTTCGCCAACTTCGCTCGACCCCTCTTCGCCGCCGGCTTCCGGGCGGGAGATCTCGTCTACAACACGTTTTCGTACCACTTCACACCGGCGGGTCTCATGGTCGACGCCGGCGCTCGAGCCCTCCGCTGCGCCGTCTTCCCCGCCGGGACCGGCCAGACGGAGCTTCAAGTTTCTGCGATCGCCCATCTGAAGCCTCAGGGATACGTGGGAACGCCCTCGTTTCTGAAGATCCTGCTCGAAAAAGGGGGCGAGGCCGGCGCCGACCTCTCGAGCCTTCGCAAGGCTCTCGTCTCCGGCGAAGCGCTCCCCGGCAGCCTGCGAGGCGAGTTTCGCCAACGCGGAGTCTCCGTGCTGCAGTGCTACTCAACCGCGGAGCTGGGCGTCGTCGCCTACGAGTCGGAGTCGATGGAGGGACTGATCGTCAACGAGGGCGTGATCCTGGAGATCGTCCGCCCCGGTACAGGGCATCCGCTTCCCGACGGAGAAGTCGGTGAAGTCGTCGTCACCAACCTGGAATCTATGGAGTATCCGCAGGTCCGATTCGCGACCGGAGATCTCTCGGCGATCCTGCCGGGAGCAAGCCCCTGCGGCCGAACCAACGCTCGCATCCGCGGGTGGCTGGGCCGCGCGGATCAGAGTGCGAAAGTGCGGGGGATGTTCGTGCATCCGAGCCTCGTAGCCCGGATCGTCGAGAGGCACCCCCAGATCTCCCGCGCGCGCCTGGTCGTGCGTCGCGAAAAGGACGCCGACGAGATGACGCTCCGGTGCGAAACGACGGCGACCGGCGAAGCCGACCTCCGTCCAGCCGTCGTCGAGTCGATCCGCGAGATCTGCAAGCTGCGCGGGGAGGTCGAGCTCGTGGCGCCCGGTTCCCTTCCCAATGACGGAAAAGTGATCGAGGACACAAGGAAAATAGAATGAAGATGGTCAGTAGTCGGTAGTCGGTAGTCAGTAGAAGAGACGCCGACTTCAAACTACCGACTACCGACTACCACTATCGACTTCTTCATGATCACCGACTCCCACGTCCATCTGCTGCCCGACCGGCTCGCCGCCAAGATCCGGAAGTTCTTCGTGGACCGCGGCTCTCCGCGGCTGCTGTATCCCTATGAGTGCGAAGCCGCTCTGGCCGAGTTGCGCCGCGCCGGCATTGCTCGCTGCTGGAGTCTTCCCTACGCGCACCGCGGAGGGGTCGCTTCGGGCTTGAACCGCTGGATGGCCGAGACCTTCGCCGGCGATCCTTTCGTCGTGCCGGGCGCGACCGTCCATCCCGAGGACGACGTGGAGGCCGTGGTGCGGGAAGCCATCGAAGAGCTCGACCTCCCCGTCTTCAAGCTTCATTGCTCGGTCGGAGGATTCGCTCCCGACGATCGCCGGCTCGATCCTCTCTGGCGGCGGGTTTCCGATACCGGCCGACCCACCGTCGTGCACGCCGGCCATGCGCCGGAGGGAACGGCGACGGCGGAGGAAGTTCGCGCCATCGGCCATGTCGCCGCACGCTTTCCCCGCGCGCGAATCATCGTCGCTCACTTCGGCTCGCCCGCGGTCGCGGCGACTCTCGATCTGCTGCGGCAAAGGGAGAACGTCTATGCGGATCTCTGCCCGGTCGTCGCCGATCCCGTCGAGCTGACCCGCGCCGCGATCGCGGGCCTGGAGAGGCGCATCCTCTTCGGCTCGGATACCCCCACCGTCGCCGTCTCGATCGAGGATTCCCTCGAGCGGGTTCGTGCCTGGAGACTGCCCGCACAGGAGGAAGCGGCCGTGCTGGGCGGGACGGCCGAGGATCTGATGACCACCCGGCCGCGGCCCGTGAATCCATCAGCCATCTCGGAGAGGGTGAAGGCGTGAGCGCGGACCCGCGGCCGGCACGAGAGAGCGGGCGGCCCGACCGGGCGCAGGGGCTCGATACTTTTCCGCGCTTGATCCTGCATCACGCCCGGGTGCGACCCCGGCGGCCCGCGATCCGGGAAAAGGATCTGGGGATCTGGCAGACCTGGACCTGGGAAGAGGCGGCGCGGGAGATCCGCGCCTTCGCCTGCGGCCTGGCGGCGAGCGGCTTTACGCGCGGCGAGCGGCTCACGATCATCGGCGATAACCGGCCCCGCCTCTACTGGGCGATGGCGGCCGCTCAGAGCCTGGGAGGCGTTCCGGTGCCGCTGTATCAGGACGCGGTCGCGCAGGAGATGGTGTATCCGCTCACGCAGGCGGAGATCCGCTTCGCCGTGGTCGAAGACCAGGAACAGGTCGACAAGCTGTTGGAGGTTGCTGACCAATGTCCCTTGCTCCAGCGGATCATCTACGACGACCCCCGAGGGCTGCGCAACTATGACAGCGCGGCGCTCCAGGACTACGGGCAGATCCAGAGGCTCGGCCGCGACTTCGACCGTGAGCATCCCGGGTTCTTCGAGGAGCAGGTGGCGCGCGGCTCCGGAAGCGACGTCGCGATCATCCTCTACACGTCGGGGACGACCGGGAACCCGAAGGGCGTCATGCTCACCCACGACAACCTCGTGACGACAGGGCGCAACGGGATCGAGCGGGAGGGCTTGAACGAGAGAGACGAGTTGCTCGCCTATCTGCCGATGGCCTGGGTCGGCGACAACCTCTTCTCCTATGCCCAGTCGTGCGTAGCGGGCTTCTGCGTCAGCTGTCCGGAATCGAGCGACACAGTCGCCAACGACCTCAAGGAGATCGGGCCGACGTACAACTTCGCCCCGCCCCGCATCTACGAGAACATGCTCACGCAGGTCCTGATCCGCATGGAGGATGCCGCCGCGATCAAGCGCCGGATGTTCGATTTCTTCATGGGGGTCGCCCGGCGCGCCGGGACGCGAATTCTCGACGGCAAGCCCGTCTCCTGGAAGGATCGCTTTCTCTATGCGCTCGGCCGGTACCTCCTCTACGACCCCTTGAAGAACGTTCTCGGCCTTTCCCGCATCCGACTGGCGTACACGGCCGGCGAGGCGATCGGACCCGACCTCTTCAACTTCTACCGCAGCCTGGGAATCAACATCAAACAGCTCTATGGCTCGACGGAAGGCTCCGTGTTCGTCTGTGTGCAGCCCAACGGGCAGGTCAAGGCGGACACCGTCGGAACGCCGGTCCGGGATGTCGAGGTCCGGATCGAGGACAGCGGCGAGGTGATGTTCCGCGGCCCCGGCGTCTTCGAGTCCTACTTCAAGAATCCCGACGCGACGGCGAAGACGAAGACCGCGGACGGCTGGGTCCACACGGGCGACGCCGGATTTTTCGACGAGGACGGCCATCTAAAGATCATCGACCGCGCCCAGGACGTGGGCCGCCTGAACGAGGGAACGCTCTTCGCTCCGAAGTATCTGGAGAACAAGCTGAAGTTCTTCCCCTACATCAAGGAGGCGGTGGCCTTCGGCCAGGGCCGCGACTACAGCGCCGTTTTCGTCAACATCGACCTGGCCGCCGTGGGCGATTGGGCCGAGCGCCGCAACCTTCCCTACAGCGGCTACCAGGATCTGGCCGGGCAGGACGCCGTCTCCGAGCTGGTACGCGAGTGTGTGGAGAAAGCCAACCGCGATCTGGCGGCAGACCCGCGTCTCTCGGGCTCGCAGATACGCAAGTTCCTGGTTCTCCACAAGGAGCTCGACGCCGACGACGGCGAGTTGACTCGGACGCGCAAGGTGCGCCGCGGCTTCATCGCCGAGAAATACGGGGAGCTCGTCGAGGCCCTTTACTCGGATCGCGAGTCCTGCCGGGTCGATGCCGTCGTGCGGTTCGAGGACGGCCGGACGGGAACCATCCGCGCGGACGTGAAGATACATGAGGCGAGCACCTTTTGAGAGATTGAATCATTGATCCATTGATCCATTGATTCATCCCACTTGCCCGCGTCAATCTCACAATGATTCAATGAGTCAATGAATCAATCCGACTGTCTCTTTTGCAAAATCGTCGCCGGACAAATTCCATCGAAGAAGGTCTTCGAGGACGAGCGGCTCCTCGCGTTCGAGGACATCAATCCCAAGGCGCCGGTCCACATTCTGATCGTGCCCAAGAAGCACCTGGTGGACCTCTTCGACGGCTCCAAGGAGCCGGCGCTCATGGGCGAGATCATCGCGCGCTCAGCCGCGATCGCGAAGGAGCGCGGATTGACGGACTTCCGCCTCGTGACGAACACCGGACGTGAGGGCGGGCAGGCGGTCTTTCACCTTCACTTCCATTTGCTCGGGGGCAGGCAAATGCGATGGCCGCCGGGGTAAGAGAAGGTCTCAGGTCTAAGGTCTAAGGTCTAAGGTCTAAGGTTGAGAAGTCTAAGGTTCGGCCCGAACCTTAGACCTTAGACTTTGGACTTTAGACCCGAAATGGGCGTCGGCGTCCTCGGCGGTATCGAGGCCGGCTCCTTGTAGATGACGATCCGGGCCTTCTCCCGCAGCTCCTTCATCCACTTCTCGACTTCTTCCTCGAACGTCCGCTGTTGCGCGCGGCGCCGCATTTCCTCCTCGACCTTCTCGAAGAGCTCCGGCGTCCGGTTGGCGGCCCGAACCTCGGGCACGTAGAACTTCTCGTACTCCTCGCGGGCGCGCGCGTCGTCGGCAAACGCCACCGGCCGAAAGCGCTCCTGAAGATACCGCTGGATGAGCAGCTGCCTCTCGACCGAGGCGCGCACCTCCTCGGGTGTGAGGCCGGCGGCGGCGAATTCCTTCTCCGGGTCTTTCCCTTCGCTCTTCAAGCGCGTCTTGAGCCTGGCGAGCGCTTCTTCCACCACGGCGGGGTCCGGAGCCGCCGGCCCAAACCGAAGAGCGTCCGCGTAGCTCAAACGCTGGTCGATGAGAGCGTCGAGCACGCGCGCCCGGAAAGCCTCGGGGCTCTCGTCGGGCGCCGAGCGCAAGGG
>JBKPDV010000070.1:0-12552 GCA_046728075.1 Acidobacteriota bacterium
GCTCCGGGAGCTCGCCGAGCTGATGATTTCCGATGGGGAGCAGCGGAGGATCTGGTCGGGCCCGCCGCTGTCCTCCTGGGAGATTGGGATCGGAGCCGCTCTCCTCGCGGCCGTTCTTTGCTGTCTGTTCGTCCCTGGCGCTGCGGCGCTTCCCGCCGTCGCACGTTGGCGGCGCGCGTTCGCGATGTCGGCGGTGGTTCTGTCGGCGATCATGCTGGCGTCGCGTCTGGGTGTGGTGCAGCATCACCTCGTCGCTGTTCTTCCGCTCGCGCTGGGAACACTGGCGATTCTGTCTATTGAGATCGCGCGACGCTGGAGACGGGCGATCCCTCTTCTCGCGGCAGCGGCGGTCGGATTTGCCCTGATCCTCGTCAGCTGGGACATCCGAATCGACCGCGGGCTTCGCGCCTCCCAGGGCATCGGATTTTGGTCGAGCGCCGTCGACGATGTCGGTCGCTATCTTCAGTTGCACCCGGTCGCGCCGAGCCGACTCAAAATTCTCAACTGGGGATTCCAGAGCAATCTTTACGTCAGCTCGGGAGGCGCAGTGCACGGCTCGGAGCTCTTCTGGGGCGCCACGAGGACGCGTTCCTCACGGAGGAACACCTGGGAATCGGAGCTCCGCGACGGAGGGTCTTTCCTGCTCTTCTCGTTTCCGACCGGATCCGCTTTTCTTGATGCTGCGGCCCTAGGATTCACAGAAGCTCTCCAGAAACACGAAGGTCCCCGCCGGGAAACGCGCTTCCTGGACCGGTCCGGTTCTCTCGTCGCCTTGCTCATCGAGATCGAGCCCGCCGCGCAGCCGCGACTCTGACACTCCGGTCGGAAGGGACGAGCGGACTCCGTCACTTTCCCTTCTTCGCGCAGGCCCGTTCGAAGCCGAGCGCGCACGCTTTGCGGTGCAGGTCCGCGGCGCGGCGGCGGTCGCGGGCGACTCCCGTCCCCTTTTCGTAAGCGATGCTGAGGTCATAACAGCCTTCGCCGTCGCCGCCCTGACAGGCCTTGTCAAGAAAGGAGGCGGCTTTCGCCGGGTCGGCCTCGACACCCGCCCCGCCGCCGAAGACGGCCGCGGCGTTGAAGCAGCCGAAGGAGTCGCCGCGCTCGCAGCCGAGTTCGGAAAGCCTCAGCCCGGTCGCCGCATCTTTCTCGACCCCGTCGCCGGCGAGGTAGAGCGCTCCGAGGAGCGAGCAGGCGCGCGAGCGGTTCTCATCGGCATTGACGTCGTCGGGGTCCGGCTTGCGGTCGCACGCGCTCTGAAAAATCGGGGCGGCCCGCGCCGCGTTCTTCCCGACGCCGATTCCGTCACGGTAGGCGCGTCCGACGTTCAGACAGCCTCCCAGATTGGAGGGCTGACAGCTCGTGCCCTCGCAGCCCCGCTGATAGAGCGCGAACGCCCGCGCACTGTCCTTCTTGACGCCCCGGCCGTTCTCGTAATGGAAGCCGAGATTCGTGCAGGCGGTCGAGCTGCCCGAATCGCACGCCTGCCCGTACAGGGCGACGGCGCGGGAGACGTCCCGGGCGGTCCCGCGGCCCTCATCGGCCATCAGGCCGACGTTGTAGCAGCCGCGCGCGTCGCCGAGATCGCAGCCCTTGATGTAGAGCGCCGTGGCGCGGCGATCGTCTTTCTTGACGAGCTTGGCCGTCGCATAGAGGAAAGCGAGGTGCGCGCAGCCGGCTCCGCTTCCGAGCTCGCACGACCGCTCCAACAGCGCGACGGCGTCTTGGCCTCGACCCGCCGTGTCCATCAGGCGCAGCCCGCCGTACGCGCACGCCTCGGCGGAGCCGGCCCGGCAGGCGGTCTGAAAAATCTCGAGCGCGCGATCCCGGTCCGTTCCCCGGTTGCGGCTCCACAGAGTCCAGGCCTGGCGGAAGCAGCCGCTCGGGATCCCCGCGCCGCAGCTCCTTTCGTAGAACACGTCCTGGTCGACCGGAACGAGTTTCGCTTCGACGGTCTGGCCGGCCCGGCGGAGAATGATCTGCACCGGGTCGCAGGAGCGGCTGTAAGCCGAGTCGCCGAGCTCGCAGTCATTCGTGATGCGGACGGTGCCGATCTGTTCGATGACGTCGTTGGCAAGAATCCCCGCCGCTGCCGCCGGGCTTCCGGGAAGCACTTCCGTGACGACGGCTCCTTTGGCGCCCTCCGGAAGCCCGAGTTTCAGCCGCAGCTGCCGCGTAATCGGACCTGCCTCCAGACCGAGAGTCCCGCGCTCGCACCGCGGGGCCCGTTCCGTCCCTCCCTTGCTTGGCGGCGGTGCGGATGGAGGTGACGTGGCGCAGGCGGCCGCGAGGACTCCGGCGCCCACCAGGAGCGCCGCATGGAGCTCGCGGAGAATCCATCTCTCAGTCGAGATCATTTCCTTCTGGATCTGGTTGATGTCCGATTATCGCAGGAAGCGGCCGGCGAATGCGGGCGGGATAGAATCCGATGCAGAGGTGCACGATGTCCAAGCAACTCACATGCGGAGAGTTGATGCCGGGATGCAAGACGGTCATCGAGGGTCAGGACGAAAACGAGGTCATGGCGCGCGCGGCCGAGCATGCCAAAAAAGACCACCAGGTCGAGAACATTCCGCCGGAGTTGGTCGCACAGGTCCGGGCGGCCATCAAAGAGAAGCGCTAGCCGTTAGCGTTTCGAGACTCCCGCCTCGATCCACTCGCGGAGGCGGCGCTCGACGTAAGGGAACAAAGGGTTGCACGTCAGCCGGAGGAGCTGGTCCATTCCTACGATCAAGCCCGATCTCTCTCCCCGCGGCGCGAGCACGCCCAGCCGCACGCCGTAGAACTCACGCGGATCGGGGTCCGTCCCATAGGCCGAGCGCCGGTTGGCGGCGCGCGTCGAACGCGCGCACGAGGACGACCGTCGCGAGTACGAGCGCCGCGGCAAGCAGAGTCCCCCAAGCCACGTCAGCAGCCGCCGCATCGAGCCTCTTTCGAATCTCGATCGACCGGAAGAACCGATCGCAGCGGGTTGAGTTGGATTTGGATCAGGGTCAAGATCATACGGGACCGACGCCGATCGTTCTGCCGATCGAATCGAGAATCGTCCGCAGCTTCATCCAGGCACCGGCTTTCTGAACACGCCTTGGCCCCAGGAAGAGATCGAACCGCAGACCTGTTAAAATGGGTGACTCGATCCCTTCAAAATTGAGTCAAGGCTTCTGCGGGCTTTGATAGGGGATTTTCCAACCGGGTACGCTGAGAGGACACGAATGATGCAGGCGCGGCAAAAAGACTGGGTGAACATACTGTTTCTTTCCTTGACTCCCGTGATTGGGGTGTTGGGGACGGCGGCCTACGCGATGACCTACGGGGTTCGCTGGTGGGAGCCGACGCTTTTCTTCGTGCTCTTCGGGCTGGTCAGCTTTTCGGTGACCGCGGGCTACCATCGCTGCTTCGCCCACAAGGCTTATGTGAGTCAACCGGCTCTGCAGGCGTTCTATCTCTTTTTCGGGGCGATGGCTCTCCAGAACTCGGCCCTGAAATGGTCCTCGGATCACCGGGATCATCACCGACACGTGGACAAGGACTGGGACCCTTACAGCATCAAGCGCGGGGGACTGTGGGCCCACATCCTGTGGCTTTTCTACAAGGAACCGGCCGAGCACTCCTACGAGAACGTTCCCGACCTGAAGGAGAACCGTCTGGTCCAATGGCAATACCGGCTGAACAACTGGATCGGGATCGTCGTGGGCCTCGGTCTCCCGACTCTCATCGGCGCGCTGTTCGGCCGGCCTCTGGGGGGACTGCTGTGGGGGGGCTTTCTGCGGATCGTCCTGATCCACCACACGACCTTCCTGGTCAATTCGGTGGCACATCTGTACGGCACCCGGCCCTATACGGAGGAGAACTCCGCGCGGGACAACGGATTGCTCGCCTTCGTCACCAACGGCGAGGGGTACCACAACTTTCATCACAAGTTCCCGTCGGACTTCCGCAACGGCGTGCGCTGGTACCAGTGGGATCCCACGAAGTGGCTGATCGCGGTGTTGCGGTTCGCGGGCCTTGCCCGCGACCTGAGGAAGACGCCCAAAGCCGTGATCGAGAAGTCTCGCCTGCGCATGAAGCTCCAGAAAGCGGAAGCGCGGCTCCGCGAGGCTCCCGCGGGAATCGCGGAGACGATCCGGCCGCGTCTGGATCGGGCCCATCAGGCGCTCGACCGCGCGGTCGAGCTCTGGCATGAGGTGGACGCGAAACGCCGGGACCTGCTCGCCCGTGGAAGAACGGCCTCCTCGGACCTCGCGCGGTCCTGGAAGCAAACACTCCGCGAGTCTCGAGCATCTCTCTCTGCTGCTCGCCAGGAATGGCGCGAGGCGGCCCGGCTGCTGTCTCAGATTCCCGAGGGGGTTTAGCTCACCGTCGCCGCCGAGGGGAGATGAGCGACGTCGTCTATCGATCGGAAGTCCGGATCGAGCGGGTGAAGGGCCCCATCCGGAAGGCCTACCTGCCGGCCGAGAAGGAGCCGGTGATCTTCGGCGTGCACGGCGCGGTCGCGGAGCATTACAAGGTGTCGCCGGACGCCTTCGAGCCCCGAGCGACGACTCTCGACTACGTGGTCGCTGCGGCCGCGGGTTGACTGACCGGCACCTTTGGAGGCGCGCTGGAGGCGCGCAAGGTTTCTGCGGCCGGCGGTCGGCTCTCGGCAAACGCGGTGGGGGAGGTCGAAAAGGAAGAGGGCGTCCTCGTGATCCGGCGGATCCATGTCCGGATGAATCTCCAGGCTTCTGCCGCAGACCGCGAAACCGCGGAACGAGTACACGGCATCTATCGCGAGAGCTGCCCCGTCTACCGCTCCTTGAAGTCGGCCATCGCGATCACGACCGAGCTCGTTTTCGAGACTCTGGTCGAGCCAGGCGACTCCTGAGCCGATAGACCCTCAGGACGTTCCGCTCTTCAATAGCTGGTCGAGCTCCCGGCGCACGTCCTCCATCTTGACCTCGTGATCGGGCTGTTTCCAGAGAACCTTGCCGTCCGAGGAGCGGATGACGAGGCCGTGGTTTTCGAACCCGAGCTCCTTGACGACCTTCTTGTTCTCCGGAGTCGTCGCGTCGAGATTCTGTCCGCGAGCCTTTCCCTTGTACTCCTGCTCCAACCCGCTCACGGCGGGCTTGACCTTTGCGCAGATCGGTCAGCCAGGCAGGTAGTAATAGGTGACTTCGAGCGGGCCGGTTTTCTCCGGTCTCGCGACGGCGAGAACGGCCGAAAAAGCAACCAGGGCTCCCAGAAGCAGCACGCGTCGGGTCATAGAGCCTCCCCTTTCGGGGGAGCATAGCCCGGATTCCGGCGGCCCGAGGCCGTCCGATCTCGGGCGCCCGCACGTCCACGGAGTGTTCGGACATATTCCTTGCACCTTCCTGACGTCGTCTCGGCGCGACCGAAAACTATCGTCACCGCAGGAGGCTCGCATGATGCCGTCGCGCTCTCGCCTTTTCCTTCCGTCGCTCTTCGCACTTGGAGTCCTGGGCGCGGCCGCGCTCGCGCGCGCGCAGGAGTGGACCTGGCCGGAGAAGCCCGTGAATCTCAAGGTCCTGCCCAAGGAGTTCACCGGCAAGAGACTGAGTCCCATCATGAAAGGCTTTACGCGCTCGCTCGGAGTTCGCTGCACCTATTGTCACGTCGGTGAGGAAGGCAAGCCGCTTTCCACCTACGATTTCGCATCGGATCAGAACCCGAACAAGGACCGCGCGCGCGAGATGTATCGAATGCTCGGAGACATCAGCGACCATCTGAAGAAGATTCCGCCGAGCGGCGACAAACGCGTCAACATGTGGTGTCACACGTGCCATCAGGGGAGGCCGCGTCCGACGACTCTCGAGGAGGACCTGGGGGAGACGTATCGGCGATCGGGAGTGACCTCTGCTCTCGCGCGATATCGCGAGCTCCGGGAGCGCTATTACGGAAGGGGAGCGTACGACTTCGGCGAGGGCTCGCTGAACGCCTTCGGACACGAGCTGCTCGAAAAGGGGGATTCCGATGGCGCGATCGCCGTATTGCGCCTCAACACGTCGCAGTTTCCCCAGTCCGGCAGTGTCTGAGTCAGCCTGGCCGAGGGATATCTCGCGGCAGGACAGAAGACGCTGGCTCAGATCTACTACCGCAAGTCTCTCGAGGTCGATCCGCAGAACTCTGACGCGTTGGCCAAGCTCCGCAAGCTCGAGGAAAAAACGCCGGACTAGAGCTGCCGTGGGAAGAGAGAAATGGTTCGGCGGCGGAGACAAAAAAAGAGGCGGGGCAAGCCCCGCCTCGAGAATGCTGAAGAGAACGATCAGTAGCGGGAGCGCCCGCCGTTGTCGTTCTTGGGCCGCGCTTCGTTGACGGTCAGCGAGCGGCCGCCGAAATCGGTGCCGTTCAGGGACAGCGCCTGTTTGGCCTGGTCCCCATTACTGAACTCGACGAATCCAAACCCCTTGGAACGGCCGGTATCGCGGTCGGTGATGACCTTGGCGGAGTCCGGCGTGCCGAACTTTGTGAACATCTCGTTCAACTGATCGTCGGAGATGTCGTACGGGAGATTACCTACGTAAAGCTTCATCAGATCCATCCTTCGTGCCGGGCAAAAAGTGGGCGAAGACACCGCCGGCGCGGCGCTGCGCATTCTCGTAACGATTTTCGATCGGAATTGGTCAGAACGGATCTGGCAAAGGCGAGCGAATCGAGAACAAAGGCACTCTATCACATCGCGGCGTCCTCCGCTCCGGGCCGTTGCCGGAGCGCCCGTGGGCCTGGGATCGACAGAAAAAATCGCGGGCGGACCCCACCGGAGTGAATCCGAAGAGCGATTCGGAAGAAATAGCGGGTGAGGCGCTGATCGTTTTCTTCTCGCGGAAGGATCAAACGATTGGAACGGGCGGCCGGAACCCGGTAATTTGACCTTAGAGAAACCACATTTTGAAGCAGGCCGAGGAATGGGAACGCCCTGCGGCTGTCTTCCGACCGAAGACCGTCTGAGTTGGGTGCGCGCTCGGGTCGCCATCTCGTTCACGACCTGAGGAATCTTTTCAATGCGAGAAGAGGGGCGCCCCCCGAATAGCTCGAGGCCGCGACGCTCTAGCGTAAACGCGCCGGCCGGCCAGACAAAACGGAACCACGTCCTTTCGTCTCCCGGGCCGCGTGCCGACCGGGGGCTTTTTTTTTGTTCGAGCCGGGAACCTCTCCTGCCGAACGGGTTTGCAGGTGACGAGTTCTTCGCAATTCGTTGAGGAAGGATGCGAGGATCGGCGACGAATCGTCGCGTCGATAAATGACTCCCGTTTCGGTGAAGACGCCACGGCCGGCCAGCCGCCGGAAGACGACTCCCGCCGTGGACATCTGTTGAAGGATCGGATCGACCAGAGCGATCGTGAGACCGGCCTCGATCATCCCCAGGATGGTTCGGACGGACGGAAGCCCTCCTTCCATCGTGATGGGCGGCCCGAACCCGGCCCTCTGAAAGACTGCGATCAGGTGGTCGTAAGAGCCCGAGGAGAGATGCCGGGGCCAGAGTGCGTAGGCTTCATTCGAGAGCGCCTCGAGACGGACGGCGTCCTGGCGAGCCATGGGGTGCCCTGCGGGGAGGGCGATCACGAGCCGCACCCGATCCGTCGTTTCGGCGACGAGTCCCTCTGCTTCCAGTGGGAGCCCGACAAAGCCGATGTCGATCCGGCCGCCACGGAGCGCCTCGATCTGGTCCTCCGGGGTCAGGTTCTGAAAGAGAACCTCGACGGAAGGATCGTGCTCCGAAAAGAGGCGGAGAGTCTTGCCAAGGAGGAGCCAGTCCGTATCGGGGGAGATCCCGATGACGAGCTTGCGAGCTTCGTCGCGCTCCGCCTCCCTCGCGCGACCCGTAGCGCGCTCGGCCGCCGCCAGAATGGCGCGCGCCTCCTGGAGAAACCTCCGGCCGGCGGTCGTCAGCTCGACCTGTCGCCTCGTGCGGGTCAGAAGAGTTACCTTGAGCTCGGACTCGAGGTTTCTCACCTGCTCGCTCAAAGAAGACTGGGACAGGTGGAGCCGGCTGGCCGCGTGTCCAAAGTGAAGCTCTTCCGCGACCGCGACGAAATAGCGAAGATGCCGAAGCTCCAAGGGGACCTCTCTGATCGTTGGACGTTTCAATTGTATCGGAAGAAACGATTGGCATGCTGCGGCCCTGGAGCGCCGCGACCTCGAGCACGCCGCTCACCCCTTAAGAAGATGGTGGAGACTGGGATGTGCGAGCACGGAAAGTCCCCGCGCGAACAGGCGCCTCAGCGACGACTAATCGCGTGGTACACGACGAGCAGGACGACTGCGCCGACGACGGCGACGAACACGCTCTCGATGTTGAGCCCGGTGACACCCGGCACCGGATGCACGTGGGTCATTTTTCCAAACGTAGCGAAGAGCCAGCCCCCGACGACTGCGCCAACGATGCCGAGAACGATGTCCAGCGCGATGCCTTCTCCCCTCTTGTTGACGATCTTGCTGCCGATGAAACCCGAGATGAGACCAAGGATGATCCAGGCGACGACGGACACGACGACCTCCTTGCTCTGGAACTGCTGGAGCCGACCGGTAGAGCAGGCGAGCGCGCCGCCTCAGCCCAACATCCAGTTTGCCCGACTATACGCGAACGCTGCTCTGACGATTGATCGGTGTTTCGTCTTTGACTGAGAGAATCAAACGATGACCGCGGCGTTAGGAGGTGCTGTACAGTCCGAGTACTGAAGAACCACATGAAAAGCGCATCCTCACTGCCGGTCGCGGACTTACGAGCTGCCGGGGACTCGGGCCCCTTCCGCGAAGGCTACGTTCCCGCTCGGATCGTTCCAGAGTTGCGCCGCGACGGGGGCCAGACTGGCCATGGGCCGACCCTCGATTCCGGTTCGCCCCGCGATCCTCAGGGATCGGGTGAGCGCGCCCTGGACTATTCCGCGCTGCTGATGCAGGAACGAAAGACGCATTCGGCTGCCCTGGCGGACCGAGACCGGTTGCTCGCCATCTTCAGTCACGACCTGAAAAACCTTCTCCACGCGCTGACCCTGAATGCGGCGATCGTTCTGCGGCGCAACGCCGACACGGCGGAGAAGGGAGCCTCCAACGTGCAAGCCATAATCGGGCGCATGGATCGGATGCTTTCCAACCTTCTTGATTTGGCGAGGGTGAACGCGGGCAAGTTGAGTGTCGTCGTTCGATCAGGGGACGCGGCTGAAGTCGTGCGGGAGGCCGTCGATGCATTCCGCCCGCTTGCCGAGGAAAAGCACCTCTCCTTGCGCCTTTCGGAGACGGCCGGCCCCTTCGACGCAAGAGTCGACCACGACCGAATCTTTCAGGTCCTCTCGAACCTGCTGTCCAACGCGATCAAATTCAGCTCTCCGGGAGGAAAGATCTTCGTCAGCCTGTCGACAATCGACCAATTCGTTCGGGTCGCGGTCCGGGACTTCGGACCGGGGATCGATGAGGCGGATTTCGAGCGCATTTTCGAATGCTATCGGCAGCTGGATGGTTCGGATGCGACCGGACTCGGGCTCGGACTCTTCATTTCGAAATCCATCGTCCAGGCGCACGGCGGGCAGATCTGGGCGGAGAGCAAGCTCGGAGCAGGGAGTACGTTCTTCTTTACTGTTCCCGAGATCCATGGGGCCCTGCGGGCAGAGGCGTCCCCTGCCGCGCTCGAATTTAAGACTTAGCGGCTTCTTTTCGCCCGCCGAGCGGCCGCGCGGCGACGCGGAGCTCTTTTGGGTTTGGGGATGGGAACATCTGTCGCAGACCCCGCGCGTTGGTGAGGCGTTGTTCTCAATTGTTGAAGGAAGGATGCGAGGATCGGTGACGCATCGGCGCGTCGATAAAGGACCCCCGTTTCGGTGAAGACGCCGCTGCCGGCAATCGGACGAAAGACGACTCCCGATGGGGACATTTGTTGTAAAACCGGATCGACAAGAGCGATCGTCAAACCGGCCTCAATCATGCCCAGGATGGTGCGGGTCGAGGGAAGCCCCCCTTCCATAGTGATGGGCGGCCCGAAACCGGCCCTCTGAAAGATCGCGATCAGGTGGTCGTAAGAACCTGATGAGAGATGCCGCGGCCAGAGCGTGTACGCCTCTTTCGCCAGCTCCTCGAGCTTGACGGCCTCGCTGCGAGCCATCGGGTGTTTTGCGGGAAGCGCGACCATCAACCGCACTCGGCCCGTCGTTTCGGTGACCAGGCCTTCCGCCTCCAGGGGTAGGCCGACGAACCCGATGTCAATCCGGCCTTCGCGAAGAGCGTCGACTTGCGCCTCCGGGGTCAGATTCTGAAAGAGGACGTCAACGGAAGGAACGTGCTCCGCCCAGAGGCGGAGCGTCTTGCCCAGGAGCAGCCAGTCGGTATCGGGGGAGATTCCGATGACAAGCTTGCGAGCCTCGCCCCGCGCCGTCTCCCTCGCGAGACCGGCGGCGCGCTCGGCCGCGGCCAGAATGTCATGCGCCTCCTGGAGGAACCGCCGGCCTGCGGGCGTTAACTCGACATGCCGCCTGGTCCGGGCAAGCAGATCCACCTTGAGCTCGGTCTCGAGGTTCTTGATCTGCTGGCTCAGGGAAGACTGGGAAGTGTTCAGCCGGCTGGCCGCATGTCCGAAATGAAGCTCTTCCGCGACCGCGACGAAATAGCGAAGATGGCGAAGCTCCAAGCGGACCTCTCTGATCGTTGAACTGTCTCAATTGTATCGGAACAAACGATTGGACCTGCGCCAATCAAACGTACATGCTCTATCTCCGGGACGTTGAAGGCTATGGAGTCAGGGCCTTTGCCTTGGATTCACCGACTGGCCCCGTTGATTGAAGGACAGGAAATGATGAAAACGAGTCGAGCGCGGAAGCGCCAGGAGCCGATCTCCCCGGCGGATCACGTCCGGGGTTCGCCGTTAGCCAGGGTCACCCTGATCGGTTACGGAGATTTCTCGAATCCGGACTGCACGCGGACTTATCGGACGGTCAAGAAAATCCAGAAAAAAATGGGCAGTCGACTGCGATACATATTTCGCTGCTTTCCTGAGCCCCGGCAGTTTGCGAATTCCGAGGCGGCCGCCGAGGCGGTGGAGTGCGCATCGTCTCAGGGAAAGTTCTGGGAGATGCACGATCGCATGTTCGAGAACCAATGTGCGTCGGACGAGTTTAACCTCGCGAAGTGCGCCAAGGAGCTCGGCCTCGACCTCCGTCGGTTTCGACGGGAGATGAAGGGACATGTTCATCTGGCAAAGGTCCGCGCTGGCCGTAAAGCCGGTGTTCGGCGTGGCGTCGTTTGCGCACCGACGTTTTTCATCAACTCCTCGCGGCACGAGAGCTCTTTCGGCCTGACGACCCTGCTTCCCGCGGTCCAAGCTGCGGCGGGGAGTTCATGATCCGGAGAGCCTTTGTCCCCTCCGCCCCTCCGGCCAGCGAGCTCTCGCTCGAGCGGAAAAAAGACTGGGTGAACATCTTGTTTCTTTCCTTGACGCCGGTCATCGGTGTCATGGGCACGGCGGCCTACGCGATGGCATACGGGATTCGCTGGTTTGAGCCGACGCTTTTCTTCGTGCTCTTCGGGCTGGTCAGCTTTTCGGTGACCGCGGGCTACCATCGCTGCTTCGCCCACAAGGCTTATGTGAGTCATCCGGCTCTGCAGGCGTTCTATCTGTTCTTTGGATCCATGGCGCTGCAGAACTCGGCTCTCAAATGGTCTTCGGATCACCGGGATCATCACCGGTACGTGGATCGGGACTGGGACCCTTACAGCATCAAGCGCGGGGGGTTGTGGGCACACATCCTTTGGCTCTTCTACAAGGAACCCGTCGTGCTCTCCTACGACAACGTTCCCGACCTGAAGGCCAACCGTCTCGTCCTCTGGCAGTTTCGTTTGAACAACTGGATCGGCATTGTCGTCGGTCTCGGGCTTCCGACGCTGATCGGAGCGCTATTCGGCCGGCCCCTGGGAGGATTGTTGTGGGGAGGCTTCCTGCGCGTCGCCGTGATCCACCACACGACTTTCCTGGTCAATTCGGCGGCGCATCTGTGGGGCACCCGGCCCTACACGGAGGAGAACTCCGCTCGGGATAACGGGTTGCTCGCCTTCATCACCAACGGGGAGGGATACCACAACTTTCACCACAAGTTCCCTTCGGACTTCCGCAACGGCGTGCGCTGGTATCAGTGGGATCCCACGAAGTGGCTCATCGCGGTTTTGAGATTCGCCGGCCTGGCTCGCGACCTGAGGAAGACGCCGAAAGCCGTGATCGAGAAGTCCCGACTGCGCATGAAGCTCGAGAAAGCGGAAGCCCGCCTCCACGAAGTTCCGGCCGGTATAGCGGAAACGGTCCGGCCGCGTCTGGTCCGGGCTCATCAGGCGCTCGATCGCGCGGTCGACCTCTGGCACGAGGTGGACGCGAAACGCCGGGACGTAATGGCACGCGGAAGAACCGCCTCCTCGGAGATCGCCCGGTCCTGGAAAGAAAAACTGCGAGAGTCTCGAGCATCTCTCTCGGCTGCCCGCCAGGAGTGGCGCGAAGCGGCCCGGGCTCTGGCGCGGAGTCCGGAACAGACTTAGGGTGTGATAGGCTGATGACTCCTCGCACCGACGACGGATCTCATC
>JBKPDV010000071.1:0-11517 GCA_046728075.1 Acidobacteriota bacterium
GGCCACGGCCGCCGCGCTCGCCGGCTCGCAGCCCAGCCCCGACGCGTCCACGACGGCCTTGGCCTCCAGGATCTCACCGTCGGAAACCTCTGTCACGACGCCGTTGGTCCGGCGGATCGAGGCCACGGCTCGGTCGTAGGAGGCCGGGTTCCCGATCTTGATCGCGGTCGCGAGCGTGTCCGCCGCGACGCGATGAGGACGCGCGAAGCCTTCACGGAAACTCTGCGCGAAGGGGTTCGCGCCGGCCGCCTGGACGGCGGCCAGGCGCGGCAGGCGCCGGATCAGCCCGAGCCGCTCGGCTTCCGCGAGAGCCTTGCCGAAGGCAGCCGTGTTGCCGAGGTTGCCGGCGGGCACCACGATCCAGTCGGGAGGATCCCAGCCGAGCTGCTCGAGAGCTTCGAAGACGATGGTCTTCTGCCCTTCGATGCGAAACGGATTGATCGAGTTGACGAGATACACGCCGAGCTTCGCCTCCGCTTCCTGCGCGAGCTCGAGACACGCATCGAAGTCGCCGGCGACGAGCAGGGTCTTCGCGCCGTAGGCGAGCGCCTGCGCGAGCTTGCCCGCGGCCACCTGGCCGGCAGGGACGAGCACGAGCGCCGGAATCCCCGCCGTCGCCGCGTACGACGCGAGCGACGCCGAGGTGTTTCCCGTCGATGCGCACGCGACCGCGCGCGCCTTCAACCGTCGCGCCTGCGTGACGCCGACCGTCATCCCGCGGTCCTTGAAGGAGCCGGTCGGATTCATCCCCTCATGCTTCAGATAGAGCGTCTCGAGACCGGCCCACTGCGCCACCGATGCGCGGGCGGCCAGGGGCGTGTTCCCCTCGTGCTGCGTCACGGCTTCGCCCTCGGCTCCGGGCAGCACCAGCTCGCGGAAACGCCAGACGCCCGAGGCGTCCGCGGGCAGGTCCGACCCGCGGCGCGAGCTCCAGAGCCGGCGCAGGGTCTCCCCTTTCTCGAGCGGATCCCGGTGATGGATCTCCAGCAGCGCTCGGCAATCGGGACAGCTCGTCTCCGCCGAGAGGGCGGACCGCTCCTTCCCGCAGCGAGCGCAAACCTGCCAGCTCGAAGGCCTTTCGGGCAGCGCCATCAGTCGTCTTCCATCGATATCACGCGCGCTCCCCGGGCATCGATCGTAAAGACCCGCGCCTCTGCCGCGACACCTGCCGCCCGGTATGCGGCGGTCATCGCCTTCCCGACCCGCATTCCGGACTCGTCGTCGTGCACGAACGCGAAAGCAGAAGGGCCCGCTCCCGAGATGGAGGAACCGTGCGCTCCAGCCTCGAGCGCGGCGCGCTTGGCCTCCGCGAAGCCCGGCAGCAGCGGTTGTCGCGCGGGCTCGGCGATACGGTCCTCGATGGCGCGGGCGAGCAACGAGAGGTCTCCCGCAGCGAGGGCTGCCACGAGCGCTCCGACCTGAGCGGCCTGAGCCAGCGCAGTCTCCCGAGACAGAGTCGCGGGAAGCGCGGCGCGGGCACGCTCCGTGGCGAGCCTCTGTTCCGGCCGGGCGAGAACGATTCGAAGACCGCGCGGATAGGTCAGCCGCACGACGTCGATCGGATCGAGGGATCGGACCAGAACCACGCCGCCATAGAGGGCAGGCGCCGCGTTGTCCGCGTGCCGGCCCGCGACCACCTCTTCGGCGGCGAGGCAGGCCTCGAGCAGCTCTTCGAGCGAGAGCCGCGCGCGGAGCAGTGCGTCCGTCGCGACGGCCGCAGCCGCCGCGGAAGCAGCGCTGCCTCCCTGCCCGCCGGAGAGGGGTAGCCCCTTGCGCACTTCGATGCGGAGGCTTGTCTCCCCCGCTCCGGCGCGCCGCAGGACCTCGGCGGCCGCGATTGCGGCCGTATTGCGGGCAGGATCCCTCGGAATCTCTTCCGGTCCGACGACATCGACGGAGATGCCACTGCCCGCCGCCCGAGACACCTGCACCTCGTCTCCGACTCCCTCGAGCGCCAGGCCGAGAATGTCCAGACCCGGACCCAGGTTGGCCACTGTGCCGGGGGCGAACGCGTGAACGGATTTCACGATCCCGCCAACTCGGAAATGTCGTTGAAGAGACCGGCGGCAGTCACGTCGAGCCCCGCGCCGGGCCCCTGGATCACGAGCGGGTTTGCGCGGTAGCGCTCGGTCGTGAACGCGATCTGATTGTCGCTGCCCGAGAGACCGGCGAAGGGGCTTCCCGGCGCGACCTCGATGAGACCCACGCGAACCCGCCTCTGCGTGACCGAGGCGACAAAGCGCAGAAAGCGATTGCGGGCCCGGGCGCTTTCCACGCGGGCGCTCCAGGAGCCGTCGAAGTCCTCCAGGCGTTCGAGGTAGCGCGCGAGAGACAGACGGCGGGCGGCATGCGGCACCAGCGATTCGACGGAAATGTCTTCGGGCTCGCCCGGGAAGCCCAAGAGCCGGGCGAGGATCAGCGCCTTTCTGCCCACGTCCGCGCCGGAGAGGTCCTCGCGAGGGTCGGGCTCCGCGTACCCGCGATCGACCGCGGCTCGGAGGGTCTCGGAAAAGCGGCGCCCGCGCTCGAGCTGTGACAGGAGATATCCCAGCGTCCCGGAGAGACACCCATCGATTCGGAGCACCCGGTCGCCCGACCCGACGAGCTTGCGGAAAGTGTCGAGGATCGGCAGACCCGCGCCCACCGTGGCCTCGAACCGGATTCGCCGGCCCGAGGCGCGGGCCGCGGACTCCAGGCGTTCCCGCTCGCGGCGCGGACCCGAGAGAGGCCGCTTGTTGGCGAGCACGACGTCCAGGCCCGCCGCGAGAGCGCTCTGGAGGAGAGGAGAAGTCGCCCCTGCCGTCACGTCGACGAAGATCGGACGCGAGAGAGCGTGCCGGGCGATCTCCGCGACCGCCTCGGGGGGCGAAGAGACGACGCCTCCGCTCGCGCGTCCGACCGATTTTTTCTTCTTCTTGGCCGCGGCGAGACGCTGCACGGCGCGGGATGAGATCCCCCTGGGCTGAAAAAGAAACCCTTGCCGATCGATGACGGCACAGAGGCGCAGTCGCTCGGGGCGCTCGGCGATGAGCCTGGCGAGGGTGCGGCCGACCTGACCGAACCCGAGCAGGACGACGTCGGCGCGCTCCGCCTGCGAGACCGCTCCCCCGCCGATCTTGGACAGCTGAAAGGCTTCGTGTACCCGGCGCTGCGCCCGCGGCGCGTCCTCCTGCGAAACCACGAAGGAGATGTTGAGCTCCGAGGAGCCCTGGGCGATCGCAATGACGTTGATGCCGCCGCCCGCGAGCGCCGAGAACACCCGCGCCGCGATGCCCGGGGTTCCGGCCATGCCGAGGCCGACGACCGAGATCGTGGCGAGCCCCGGCTCCACCTCCACGCCGTCGATCTCCCGCCGCGCGATCTCCCCCGCGAACGCTTCCCGCAGGCTGCGCGCAGCGGAGTCGGCCTCCGTCTGCGGCACGGAAAGGCAGATCGAATGCTCCGAAGAGGCCTGGGAGATGAGCGACACCGAGATCCCCTCCCGATGGAGAGCGGCAAACGTCCGCGCCGCGATGCCGGGCACGCCGAGCATTCCGTTGCCGCTGACCGTCAGCAGGGCCTGCTGCCCGATGGCCGAAAGCGCCTTGACGGGATAGCGGGAGAGCGTCTGCCGGGGAGAGATCTCCGTTCCGGGATTCTTCGGCTCGGCGAAGGGTCGGATGAAAATCGGGATGCGCCGCCGCGCGAGGGGGGTGAGTGCGCGCGGGTGGAGAACCTTCGCGCCGTAGTACGCGAGCTCCGCTGCCTCCCGCGGGTGAAGCTGCGGGATCACGCGCGCGTCCGGCACGACGCGCGGGTCCGCCGTCAGGAAGCCCGGCACGTCCTTCCACAGAAAGATGGCTCCCGCTCCGAGCGCCCGCGCCAGAAGCGTTGCCGTCAGGTCTGAACCGCCGCGTCCGAGCGTGACGACGCCGCCGTCGGGACCGGCCCCGAGAAATCCCGGGACCACGGGGACGATTCCCCGGCGCAGAAGCGGCCGCAGGCGCTCCCGCACGCGGCGATCGGTCTCCGCAAGATCGGGGGACGCCTGGCCCGGCCGCCCGTCGGTTGTGATGAGCTCGACCGCGCTGACCATCTCGCTCGCGACGCCGCGGGCCGCGAGGCCGGACGCGAAGAGCCGCGCGGCGAGCTCTTCGCCCCGGGCGAGCAGATGATCCAGAGCGCGCGGCGACAGCTCGCGGGCGAAGTGAGGGGCATTGGCGAGCGCGTCGACTTCGCGGAAGGATCGGTCGATCTCGGCCATCAGCCGGCGGCGAGCCGCGCCGCTCGAGAAAAGCCCCCGTGCCGCGGCGGCGTGGCGGCGGCGCAGAGAAGCGGCGTCAGACTTCGCGTCGCGGCCCGGCGTCGCGCGGGCGAGCGCCAGAAGCCCATCCGTGACTCCGGCCATCGCCGAGACGACCACGACGGTCGGGCGCGGACCTCGCCGTACCATCGAAAGAGCCGCCTCGAGCGCGCGGGCGCCATCGAGGGAGGCTCCACCGAACTTTTGAATCGTTAGAGATAAACGCAATGGACTCTCTCGAGGTCAAGAGTCTAAGGTCTCAGGTTGATCTCGCGAGCGGCACTTTAGACCCCGGACCCGAGACGCCCCATCGGCGGCGAAAAAGCCTCTCGCCGTAATAGGGCGGTGAGACTTTTGCGGACGATCCTCAGCCCGCGCCCTTCCCTGCTTTCGGCGAGAGGTTACGGGAGACAGACGGCCGCGTGGACTTCAGGCCAATGGTGGAAGGTCCCCAGCCGGCGGCGACCGTCCGGAACTGGCGGGAGAGCGGCTACAATCGGGCCGGTTCTCTCGAAATGGCCCGACCGATGATCTGCCCTCAATGCCACACCCCGAACCCGGAAGGTGCGTACACCTGCGCCCAATGTGACGGCACGCTCGTCGATGCGACGCCGGTGCCCTCCAGGAGCGGCGCTCAGGAAAGCAAAGAGGAGCTCGAAGTCATGGCGACGATGGGGACGCCGGCTTCGCTCGGGGAGCTCATCCGCGGCCATGGGGTCTCCGCCTCGCTCTCCCTCGTCCTGCCCGAAGGACTCGAGATCGGACACCGATACCGAGTCCAACGGCTGCTCGGAATCGGCGGCATGGGAGCCGTTTACCGGGTGCGGGACAAGGAGCTCGAGCGAGACGTAGCACTCAAGCTCATCCGTTCCGAGATCGCCGACAACGCGACGACTCTCGAGCGCTTCAAGCGGGAGATCCACCTCTCGAGCTCCGTGACGCACCGAAACGTCCTGCGCGTCTTCGATCTCGGCGAAAGCGACGGCGTCAAGTTTCTGACGATGCAGTACGTCGAGGGGGAAGATCTCGGCGCGATCTTCAAGCGCGAGAAGAAGCTTCCCTTGCCGCGCGTGATCTCGATCTTCCGCCAGATCTGCGAAGGGGTGGCCGCCGCGCACGAGCCGGGAGTCATTCACCGGGACTTGAAGCCCCAGAACATCATGATCGACTCCAGCGACCGCGTCTACGTCACGGACTTCGGGCTCGCCAAGACCGCCGAGCAGTCGGGCATCACACAGACAGGCTCCGTCATCGGAACTCCCTTCTACATGTCGCCGGAACAGGTGAAGGGCGCGCCGATCGACCAGCGTTCCGACATCTACTCGCTGGGCGTCATCCTCTACCAGATGGCGACCGGTCAGCTCCCCTACACCGGCAGCACTCCCTACGAAGTCATGATCCAGCGTGTCCAGCGGCCCCCCAGGCCGGCCCGTGAGTTGAACCCGGAAATCCCGCTCTATCTCACGCGGATCCTCGACCGGTGCATGGCGATCGACCCGGCCGTCCGCTACGCCACGGTCGGAGAGATTCTCCAGGACCTGAACGATGCGACCTTTCGCCCGACGATGCGGTACCGGATGCAGCGCCGCCGCGGCCTGCTCCCGGCCGCCGCGGCCGCGCTCGCCGTACTCGTCGCGCTTTCGGCGTGGTGGATTCTCCGGAGCCGCAGGGCTCCTGTGCCGGCGGCCGGACATAAGGCCGAATCCGTGCTGATTGCCGACTTCGAGAATAAGACGGGCGACCCGGTCTTCGATGGGACCCTGGAGCCCGCCTTCGGCCTCGCGCTCGAGGGCGCCTCCTTCGTCACTTCCTACAGCCGTCCCGCCGCGAAGAAAATCGCGGCTCAGCTCCAACCGACAGCGACGGGGCTGTCCGAGCCGCTCGCCCGGCTCGTCGCCGTCCGGGAAGGAATCCAGGTCGTGACGGCCGGCTCAATCGAAAAGCGCGGTGACGGCTATCGAGTCTCCGTCCGCGCGGAGGACGCGGCCACGGGCAAGCCGATCACCGACGCGAGAGCGGATGCCTCCGGCAAGGATGGGGTGCTCTCGGCCGCGGCGAAGGCCGCCGCCGCGATTCGCAATGCCCTGGGAGACCGGACTCCCTCTTCCGTCCAGGTCGCCGCCGCGGAAACTTTCACCGCGGGATCGCTCGACGCCGCACACGAGTATGCCATCGCCCAGGATCTGCAGAACGCCGGCAACTGGGAGGAAGCGATCCGGCGCTACCAGAAGGCGGTCGAGCTCGATCCCAATCTCGGACGCGCTTACGCCGGCATCGCCGGGCTGTACGCCAACCAGGGGCGCCGGGAAGAGGCGCAGAAGGCCTTCCAGCTCGCGATGGCGCGCATCGACCGGATGAGCGAGCGGGAGAAATTCCGAACGCGCGGCCTTTATTACCTCGTCATGCGGGAACCTCAAAAGGCGCAGGAGCAGTTCGAGCAGCTTCTCCGGCAATATCCCGCGGACAACGCCGGAATGGCGAACCTCGCGCTGGCCTACTTCTACAGGCGGGACATGGCGCGGGCGTTGGCCGAAGGGCGCCGGGCCCTCGAGATCTATCCCAAGAGCATCCCTCTGAAAAACAACGTCGCTCTCTACGCGATGTACGCCGGCGATTTCGACGCCGCGATCCGCGAGAGCCAAGCGGTGCTTCAACTCAATCCCACCTTCGCCAAGGCCTATGTCTGCCTCGCCTTGTCGCAGGCCGCGCAGGGCAGCATCGCCGACGCCGCGAAGACGTACGCGAGGCTCGAGACAACGGGAGGCTGGGGAGCGTCTCTCGCGGCAATCGGCTCAGCGGACCTCGCTCTGGCGCAAGGGCGGGCGGCCGATGCCATTTCCATCCTCGAGAAAGGCGTCGAAAGGGATCTGATCGAGAAGAAGGCGGACGCGGCCGCGCGCAAGCTCCTCGCCCTTGCCGAGGCCCATCTTGCGCGTGGCCAGACGGCAGCCGCCCAGGCCGCGGCCGAGCGGGCCGTAGCGCAGAGCCAGGGCGAGAACATCCTTCTTCCCGCCGGACGCGTGTTCCTGGAGGCGGGCAAGGAAAGCCGCGCGCTGTCCCTCGCCAGCGAGCTCAGCAAGCGCTTCGAACCGGACGCCCGCGCTTACGCCAAGCTTCTCGAAGGCGAGGCGAAGACCAAACGAGGCCAAGGGCGCGAGGCGATCTCGGACTTCGAGGCCGCGCGGCAGATCTCGGACACCTGGCTTGGACGTTTCCTCCTCGGCCGGTCCTACCTGGAGGCCAAGGCCTTCCCGGAGGCGGATGCGGAGCTGGAGGCGTGCGCGAAGCGCCGCGGCGAGGCTGTCGCCCTCTTCCTGGACGAGATCCCGAGCTTTCGCTACCTGCCTCCCGTCTACTACTACCTGGGCCGCGCGCAGGAGAGCCTGAAGAGTCCCGCTTTCACCGACTCTTACAAGGCCTTCCTGGCGATCAAATCAGAAGGCGGCGAGGATCCGCTGGTCGCGGACGCCCGCCGCCGGCTCGCCGCTCGCTGAACGTTCGCTACTTGTTGTTGACGACGATTGCCAGGTCCCTGGTGAACTGATCTCCGGCCGGGTCCGAGACGAGCAGGGTAAAGGGGAAAGAAACGGGGTAAGGACCCGACACTTTTGGCGTGCCGGAGATCACGCCCGTGGAGGGGTTCAAAGTGAGACCGGTCGGCAGTGATCCACTCGAGATCGACCAGGTAAGCGTTCCCTTGCCGCCGATCGCCTTGAGCGTCGCGCTGTAGGGTTTGTTCGCAACGGCTGCGGGGAGATTGTTCTTGTTGCCGACGATCGTCAGCCGCACCGCGAAGGGAGCCTTCTTCGCGGCGTTGTTCGTGTTGGCGCCGTGCGCCACGGTGACCGGCGACAGACTCTGGTTCGGATGGAACTGGACCGTGTCCGACTTCTTCTGGAACACGCGGACGCGGACCCGGGCAGACTCACCCGGCTGGAGCGCGACGGTTGCGTTCGAAATGGCTCCCGTCGTGCTGTCCGGAGTCGTGACGGCCGCCACAGCTGCATCGGTGTCGGCGGGCAGCGTGTTGGAAATGTCCTTGATCACCGGCTTGGTGACGTTGGCAACCAGAAGATTGGTGACCTGCGGGATCTCGGAACATCCCTGGATCGTTTGCGTGACGTAGCTCTTGGTCACGATCAGCTGCAGGAAGCTTCCGCCGCCGGCGGCGAAGCTCGCAGGAAGCGGGTCTGTCCCGAGCAGATTGACGTTATAGGAGGCGGAGGTGTTTCCGATGTTGGTGACCGTGGAGCTCGCCTCCGAGAGGTTGAAGTCTGACAGACTCGAGTTGATGACATCGGGATTGATCACGTCCGGGTTGATCACATCCGGGTTGATCACGTCGGGATTGATCACGTCCGGGTTGATCACATCCGGATTGAGGACCACCGTGTTGATGACATCCGGGTTGATCACGTCCGGATTGATAACGTCCGGATTGATCACGTCAGGGGTCGTGACGGCCGGATTGATCACGTCGGGGTTATAGACCTCGGCGTTGATGACGTCGGGATTGATGACATCCGGATTGATCACGTCTGGATTGATGACGTCGGGGTTCGTCGCGTCGGGATTCAACGCCACAGAGCCCTGGAGGCCGCCAATGACCGGAGTGCCTGTGGCGAGGTCCAGCTCCTGGAGGTTCGACGTCACTGACGCGTGGGGATTGCTGGACGTGACATAGATCGTGCGCGAGACGCTCGAGCTCGGCGCGATCTGAACATCGAGCGTCGTCAGGAGGGTTGACTGTAAGAAGGACGCCGTGCCCCCGACTGGTTGGTTCGAGATGACGAGCTGGAACCGCTTCGCCGCCTTGGAGAGGTTTTGGACCACGACGACGAAGCCCCGCTGCAGCGTCGTGCTCAGGGGCTTGGCGTTCTCCAGAGCCTGAAAGTTGACTCCCTGGCTGACGCGCGCGGTGTAGATGTTCTGGTTGCGCATTCCCGCATCGCCGGCCAGGCAGATGATGCCGGTGCCGGAGACGGTCGGCGGCGTGTAGTGCGTCCAGTCTTGGAATCCCTGGGCGTTCACTGTTTTCGGCGCGTGGACGTCGCGGTTGTCCGTCCAGACGGCGTGCGCGATCTGCGTGCTCGACGGCGGGACGAAGGCCCAGCCGTTTCCGCTGGGGCCCAGGACCGGGCCGGCGAAGTCGATGTAGTCCCCGATGAACGGGACCGTACCGAGCTTGAACATCGGCAGGTTCTCCGGATTGAACTGGAGCTGCAGAATGCTGTTGGAGGCGAGGCCGAGCGAGGTCGCGTATGCCGGACTCGACCCGTAGAGATATTTCGAGACCCGGACCGAAGGGCCGAAGGCCGGCAAGGCTCCCGGGTTCGTCTGCGCCGTGCGAACATCGAGCGTGCGGCGACGGTGAAGTCCCGCGTCGGAGAGGAAACCGGGAAATGGTCCTGGAAGCCCCGAGTCGGGGATCGACAGCCGGGATTCGACGTACGTGCAGGGCTGCCCGACCGGGCAGTTCTTCGTGAGCATTCCAACCGTGTGGTCCTCGAGGGAGTCGTAGTACAGAACCATCAGCTTGCCCGCGGTCGACGTGATCGACGGCATGAACTGCTGATTCTGGAACGTCGGGTTCGGATCGTCGACGGAGGCCGGTGCCGTCCAGGAAGTGCCGTCTGAGGAGCTCGACATCACGATTCGGGCGTTGCCAAAAAGGTTCCGCTGCGACCAGACGATGTACACGCGGCCGGTCTGGTCGATCGCCATCGAGGGAAAGGTGTCTGTCCGAAAAGAACCGGTGCTCGTTCCCTGGTCGAACGGCAGGATGTTGGCGACGACGTTTGCCTTCGAGAAGGTCTGCCCCCCATCGAGAGACCGGGCGATCAGGATGGCGTCGGTGCTGTTGGGGTTCGCAAACCGCCGCCAGGCAACGTAGATGGCGTGCGGGGTCGAGGGACCTGCCGAGACCGGTGAGATGACCATCGTGACTCCCTGGCTCAGCTGCTGGCCCTCGGAGAGCTTGGCCGGCTTGGTCCAGGTCGCTCCGCAGTCCGTCGAGCGGGCGAAAAGAATCTGGTTGTTGTTCGAGCCCGGGAAGACGGCGTACGCGATGTAGACGTTCCCGGCGGGAAACGTCTGCACCGGGGTCGTCGGGATGGTGCACATCGGAGCGCCCGCCAGCGGCACGTCCGCGGCGAGCCACGGCTTGTCGATGAACTGGCCCGAGTTGCCGCTATCGATCATCGCCGTCGAGAGGTACTGGATCGGATCGCCATTCTCTTTGTTGTTGTTGTCGATATAGCGGGCCACGAAGATCGCGCCCGGCGCGTTGGCTCCGCGGTTGAAGGCGATGCCGCTGTAGTAGAAGAGTCCGTTCGTACCGGCCCGCACCGTCGGGTCCGCGGCCGCCTGAAAGCCATGAATCGGCGAGGCCTGGCCTTGAGCCGACTGGTCCTGCGGGTAGCCCGGAATGAGCGTGCTCGTCCAGGTCAGCCCGCCGTTGTTGGACTTGAAGACGCCCAGCCACGCATCTCCCGTCTCGTCGCCGTCGGGCAGTCCCGGCAGGTCCACGGTGCGGTAGTCATTGGCGCCCGCCAGGAGCCGGAGGGCGTGGCGGCTTGAGATCGCCACGGAAGGTTCATCCTGGCGCTGCAGGAAGGGGTCGCCGCCGGGCAGGCTCGTCCCGGAGACCATATTGACGTTATTGCCCGGGACCTGAGCAAAGGCGGTCGCCGCCCACGTAAGAAGCAGAGTAGCGCCGAGAGCCGGCCCGCGTCCAAACAGGGATCCCCACTTCATACAATCCTCCGGTCAATTCGTTAGTGTGTTGAGATTGGCCCGGGGCGCATCATCCCTCAGGCAGCGCCGCTTCGCAAGGCGCTTTGTTATTCTCTGGATCGAAAGGGAGAACCCATGGCCACCGAAGTCATCATGCCGCAGATGGGCGAGTCGATCGCCGAGGGAACGATCACCAAATGGATGAAGAAGGTCGGCGATACGGTCAAACGCGACGAGCCGATCTTCGAGATCTCGACGGACAAGGTGGACGCGGAGATCCCGTCGCCCGTGGCCGGGACGCTGACCGAGATCAAGGTGCAGGAGGGTCAGACAGTTCCGATCAATACCGTCGTCGCCACGATCGGCGAGGCGGGAGAGAAACCGGCGGCCCCGCAGGCCGCGGCGGCCTCTGCCGCGGCGCCCGAGAAGCCGGCTGAGGCGCCCGCCGCGCCCGAGCCGCCCGCCGCCGCCTCACAAGCCGACGGCTCCTCGAAGACGAC
>JBKPDV010000072.1:0-22739 GCA_046728075.1 Acidobacteriota bacterium
GCGCGGAGGAGAGCAGAACAGCGCGCGCCTCGGAGCTGCCGACGAACACCGGACGTAGTTCTTCGATGAGCTCCGGGACAAACGCGATGGCAGGCGGGCGATCGACCGCGACCAGAGCGATCCCCTCGCGCGCCTCGACCCGGACGAGGCTCACGCGCTCCGGCGTCGCGTGAGAGCCTCGCCAAAGGCAAGGCGGTGCACGCGGTCGTCCCCAGTCAGCTCGGGGTGGAACGTCGCGGCAAAGATCTGGTCTTTGCCGACGAGCACCGGCTCGCCGCGAAGTGTCGCCAGCACTTCGACTCCCCCGCCCACGCGGCGAATTCGCGGCGCGCGAATGAAGACGGCTGGCAGCGCGCCGCCCAATGCGGGCGCCTCCACCTCTCCGACGAACGAGTCCACCTGCCGGCCGTAGGCGTTGCGCTCGACGCCGATGTCTAAGAGACCGAGCCCCTTCTGAGCGGGATTGGCGACCTCGCGCGCCAGCAGGATCGCGCCCGCGCAAGTCCCCAGGATCGGTCTGCCGGACTGGGCGAATTTCTGGAGAGCCGGTTCCCACGGCGCCGACTCGAAGAATTTCCAGATCGTCGTCGACTCGCCGCCCGGCAGGACGAGGCCCGACGCGCCCTCCAGGTCCTCCGGCAATCTCGCCTCGAAGGAGTCGATGCCCATGGAAGACAGCATGCGGCGGTGGGCCTCGAAGTCGCCTTGAAGGGCCAATACGGCAACGGATTCCTTGTCTCTCTCAGTCACGGTTTCTCTCGATCAACAATTTGTGATTTGTGATTTGTGGTTTGTGATTTGGGATCAAGGAACTCCTCATCCTTCCATCGCCAATCACAAAAATCGCCAATCGCCAATTCCCCCTCACCATCCTCGCGTCTGAAGCTGATCCGCTTCTGAAAGGCTCGCGGCCTCGATTCCCTTCATGCCCGAGCCGAGCGACTCCTCGGCGGCGACGAGGGCCTGCGCGTCCCGCCAATGAGTCGTGGCGGCAACGATCGCCCGAGCGCGCTTCTCCGGATCGTCGGACTTGAAGATGCCCGACCCGACGAAGACGGCTTCGGCCCCGAGCTGCATGCACAGGGCCGCATCGGCGGGTGTGGCGATTCCGCCGGCGGCGAAGTTGGGAACCGGCAGTTTCCCCTTCTCCGAGACCTCGACGACCAACTCGAACGGGGCCTGAAGACGCTTGGCCTCCGCCATCAACTCGTCCTTGGACATCAATGTCAGGTTTCGGATATCGCGCTGGTTCTGGCGCAGATGCCGGACGGCGTGCACGACGTCGCCCGTGCCCGCCTCCCCTTTCGTGCGGATCATCGCCGCGCCCTCTCCGATGCGCCGGAGGGCTTCTCCGAGATTCCGGCAGCCACACACGAAGGGAACCGTGAACTCATGCTTGTAGACGTGGTTGGCCTCGTCGGCGGGAGTCAAGACCTCCGACTCGTCGATGAAGTCGACCTTGAGCGCCTCGAGAATTCTCGCCTCCGCAATGTGGCCGATCCGACACTTGGCCATTACAGGGATCGAGACGGCACTCTGAATTTCGCGGATCTTGCCCACGGGAGACATGCGGGCGACTCCCCCGTCCCGCCGGATGTCCGCCGGAACCCGTTCCAGCGCCATGACGGCCGCGGCGCCCGCCTGCTCGGCGATCTTCGCCTGCTCCGCGTTGACGACGTCCATGATGACGCCGCCCTTCAACATCTCGGCGAGGCCGACCTTGACTCGGAAACTGTCACTGGAGCTCATCGCCTTTTCTCCTTTTCAAGAGGTGATAGGACGTAGGTCATAGGTGGTAGGGATTCGAAATCCCGCTCCGGCCCTATCACCTTCCACCTATCACCTAGCACCTGTTTTCAAACGACCGGTACCGCCCGAATGCCCGATTGCGCAATCACCGCGCGAACAGCCTCGGCCAGCAGCCGGATGCCCGTGTCGACCTGCCTCTTGTCCACTCGGGAGACCGACAACCTCAGATTGGGCGGATCCTCGCCACGCGGGTCGAAGTCCGCCCCCGGCGCGATCCCCACTCCACGAGCAGCCGCCGCCTCGGCCACTCGACGACCCGATACGCCCCGCGGCAAGTGGAGCCAGAAGAGCGCGTTTCCAACCTCTCCGCCCCACCAGGAAATCTCCGGCAGATGTATTTTCAGCGCCCGCGCCGCCGCGATGCGCCGCGCCTCGACGTCGAGGGCTCGGGTCGCCCGCGCGCGGCGGTCCGATCCCGCTCTCAGAAACGCGGCCACCGCAGCTTGGAGCGGCAGCGGCGTTTGAAAATCGGAAGTCTTTTTTACCTGGGCGAGGCGTTCGATCACAGCAGCGGAGGCGGCGATCCATCCGATTCGGAAACCAGGAACCAAATCCTTCGACAGTGTGCCCAGCCAGATCACCCGCCGCGAGTCCCGGGCGGCTAAAGGCGGCAGGCCCGATTCGGGCTCTTCGTAACCGTCCTCGATGACGAGCCCGCCGGCCGATCGCGTCGCCTCCAGGACAGCCTCGCGGAGCTCCTCTGTCATGGTGAGGCCTGTCGGGTTCTGGCGCTCCGGCATGACGTAGACGAGCTTCGCCCTCCGGCCCAGAAGGGGAGACACGTCGGGCCCTTCCGGACCGACCGGTAAGGGAAGAATCTCGACACCCGAAAAACGGGCCAGGGCCAGGGCACCCGAATAGGTCGGGCTTTCCGTGGCCACGACATCGCCCGGATCGGTGAAGGTTCGGAAGAGCAGGTCCAGGCCTTGCTGGGCCCCGCTGGTCACCACGATCTCGTCGGCTGACCGGGAGACTCCGTGATCGGCCAGCCGGCGGGCGATTTCCTCCCGTAACTCGAGCAAGCCTAAGGGAGGGGCGTACTGCCAGAGATCTTTTCGCCGGGCCCAGGTTTCCGTGAGTGTCCGAGTGAAGTCCTCAATCGGAAAAAACCGCTCATCGGGCGTGAGCTTGGAGAAGTCGGCGACCAGACTGATCGGAAGCGGGGGAGTCACCTCGAAGGCCACTTGCAAGGCCCGGCGCGAGAGAAGGGCCGTCGGATCGAAGCCCAGCGGAGCGGGAGCGGGACCCCGAACGATCGTGCCACTGCCCACGCGGCTCGCCAGCAGACCCTGCCTGGCGAGCTTGCTGTAGGCGCTCTGAACCGCCCCCCGGTTGATCCCGAGAACGCTCGCAAGCTCCCGTGTCGTCGGCAGTCTGGCGCCCTTCTCCAAAAGCCCCGTGGCTACGCGAGCTTCGATGGCCGCCGCCAGCTGATCGCCAAGCGGCTCCCGCGACAATCGGTCGAGAAAAACGGCCGACCAATCCAATTGGCCCATCGTCTATCCAATTGTAGCGGGCCATGGTGGCAGGGTCAATAGCTGGCGAGGCGGCGCGCTGCCTTCCCTACTAAAATGTCTTATCCGGCTACTAAGCTGCCTAAATTAAGCGATTTAGCGTAAACCTACTGTAAGTCTCTCAAGCGCCGTGTTTGCGGAGCTCTTCCTCGAGGCTTCTGCTGAACTGGAATTCCTGGTCTCTTGGACTGACTGCTTTCCGACGAGCCAGAGATTCCTGCACCTTCTGCTCCAGCCCCTCGAGCTCCCGCTGAGCCTCCGTCAGAACCCGCACAATGGCTCGGCGCGCCGTCTCGTCGTCTGCCTTCTGGACGAGATTCATGTTCTCTTTGAGCTTCCTCAGGATCATGCGGGAGAGGTAAAGCGCGCGGTCAGCCGAGATCTTCACGGCTCCCTTTCCGCGAGCACCTGGTCGGTCAAGGGATGCCGGAAGAGCTGCTCGAAGACGTCGGGCGGGATCGTCGCCACGTCGGCGCCCATCAAGGCGGCATCGAGGACGTGGATCGGATTGCGCATATGGGAGACCAGAATCTGTGTCTGGAAGCCGTAGTTGTCATAAATCCGGATCACCTGCTCGACCAGGTCCATCCCGATCGAGCCGACGTCGTCGAGGGACCCGACAGCCGGCGCCACATAGGACACGTTCGCCTTGGCTGCGATCAAGGCTTGCGCGGCGGAATGGCAGCCGGCGGCACAGACGGCAACCTGGTCCTCCGCCAGGAGCCTCGCCACCCGCATGCCATTGGGCGAGATCGGCAGGCGAATCACCACGTCCTTTCCGAGCTTGGCCAGCTCGCGGGCGTCCTTGTACATCCCCTTGGGATCGCCCGAAGACGGTTCCACACAAACCGCCCCGTCGCAAATGGCTGCGATGTCACGAATGGCCCGCCGATATTCGAGGCCGGCCGCCTGCGCGTCGGCCGCCGACAGCCAGACTCCGTCGAGCAGACCCCATTCTCGAACCTTCTTGGCCTCTTCCAGGCGCGAGCTTTCCAGAAAAAACCGCATGAGGCGGGGGATTCTATCTTGGGGAGCCGCCCGCAGTCTGATCGCTCGCGTCGCTCGGACCACCCTGTCTGCCAAGGGTCAGAGTGAGGGAGGAGAGAGAGGGGGAGGGGGAGAAGGGACGGGAGATGGGGGCGGGGACGGGAGGTAGAGCTATTACCCCTCGCCCACTCACCCACTCTCCCCCTCTGCAGTTCCGAGCCGCGGGAGTTGGAGAGAGGGAGAGGCGGGGAAAGGGAACCTGGAGGCTACTCCTCCTCGTCTTCTTCGAGAAATGGGGCCTTGGGGGCCTTGGCGCCAGGCTTGGACGCCGGCGGCTCGGCGCCTGGAGTGGGGAGCATGGCCTGTGGCTCTTCCTCGATCTCCTCGGGCTCGGCCAGCTTGGCGACAGCGACGACCCGGTCTCCCTCATCGAGTTGGATCAAGCGCACACCTTGCACTGCGCGTCCGGTCTCCCGGATGTCCTTGACCTTGATGCGGATCAGCATGCCGCTCTGCGTGATCAGAAGCAGCTGGTCCAGATCGGTGACTGACTTGATCCCGACGACCGGACCGTTCTTCTCCGTGACTCGAATGTTGATCACGCCCGAACCGCCGCGCCCCTGGAGGCGGTACTCCAGGACTTCCGAGCGTTTGCCGTAGCCCTTTTCGGTGACCGACAGGAGATTGCTGTGTTCGCCGACGACGTCCATTTCGACGACTTCATCGTTCTCTTTCCGAAGCACGACGCCGATCACGCCCGTCGTGTCCCGTCCCATGGGCCGCACGTCCTTCTCGGAGAATCGAATGCCCATTCCCTGCCGGGTGCCGATGAAGATCTGGTCTTCTCCTCCTGTGATGCGAACCGAGAGGAGCTCATCGCCCTCTTCGACGTTGATCGCGATGATCCCGCCCGAACGGACATTGGCATAGGCGGAGAGGGCGGTCTTCTTGACCTGGCCGGCGCGCGTGGCAAACATCAGATAGCGGTCTTCCGGGAAGTCCTTGGTGGCCGCCAGGGCGACCAGTCGCTCGTTGGGGCCCAGGTTCAACAGGTTGACGATGGCTTTTCCGCGCGTCGCCGGGCCCAGTTGAGGCAGGTCGTACACCTTGATCCAATGCATGCGGCCCATCGACGTGAACGCGAGGATGTAAGCGTGGGTCGAGGCCACGAAGAGCTGCTCGACCACGTCTTCTTCCTTCGTCGTCGCGCCGATGCGCCCCTTGCCACCGCGGCGCTGGGCCCTGTAGAGCGACAGGGGAGAACGCTTGATGTAGCCGCCGCGGGACACGGTAATCACCATGTCCTCTTCGACGATCAGATCTTCAATATTGATTTCCGACGCCTCGGCCACGATCTGGGTGCGGCGTTCGTCCCCGAACTGTTTCTTGATCTGCTGCAGCTCCTCGACGATGATTTCGAGCACGAGCTCTTCCGAGCCCAGGATCTCCTGGAGCCTGGCGATCAGGGCCAGGACCTCCCGGAACTCGGCGACGATTTTTTCGCGTTCCAGCCCCGTCAACCGCTGCAGCCGCATGTCGAGAATCGCCTGGGCCTGCGTCTCGTCCAGCCGCAGCACCTCGGTGGACTTGCCCTTCTCCCCGGCTGCGGACAACGAGCTGCCGATGAACTTCTCCAGCGGCCCGCGCGCCATCGAGACTTCGGCGATCAACCGCTCCTTGGCCTCCTTGGGATCCTTCGAGGCGCGGATGATCTTGATGACCTGATCGATGTTCGCGAGCGCGAGCGCCAGACCGCGTAAGAGATGCGCGCGCTCGAGTGCCTTCTTCAGATCGAAACGCGTGCGCCGGATGACAACAGACTTGCGGTGGTCGATGAAGTGGCGCAGCAGGTCGTTGAGCGGCAGAACCCGCGGCTGGTTGTCGACGATGGCGAGGAAGATGATCCCGAAGGAGGTCTGCATGGGAGTCAGCGTGTAGAGCTTGTTCAGGATGACCTGAGCGTTTTCGCCGCGCTTCAACTCCACGACGACCCGCATTCCTTCGCGGCTGGACTCATCCCGCAGATCGGCGATCCCCTCGATCTTCTTGTCGTTGACGAGCTCCGCGATTCGCTCGATCAACTTCGCCTTGTTGACCTGGTAGGGGATCTCCGTGAGGACGATCGTCTCCTTGTCTCCCCGGGCGGCCTTTTCGATGACCGCGCGGGCTCGAACCTGGACCGTGCCGCGGCCGGTCCGATACGCGTCCCGGATGCCTTCCGCGCCGTGAATGAAGCCGGCGGTGGGGAAGTCGGGCCCCGGCAATTTCTTCATCAACATGGGAATCGTCGCGTCGGGGTGCCGGATCAGCTCGATGGTCGCGTCGATGACCTCTGTCAGGTTGTGGGGCGGGATGTTGGTGGCCATCCCGACCGCGATGCCCGAGGACCCGTTGACGAGCAGGTTGGGGAACTTGGCGGGCAGGACGGTCGGTTCGACGAGCGAGCCGTCGTAGTTGGGAACCCAGTCCACGGTCTCCTTGTCGATGTCGTCGCCGATCAACTCCTCGGCCAGCCGCGTCAGCCGCACCTCGGTGTAACGCATGGCGGCCGCGTTGTCTCCGTCGACCGAGCCGAAGTTGCCCTGGCCATCGACGAGCGGATAGCGCATCGAGAATTCCTGCGCCATCCGGACGATCGAGTCGTAGACCGAGCCCTCGCCGTGCGGGTGGTACTTGCCGAGCACATCGCCGACGATGCGCGCGGACTTCCGGTACGGCTTGTTGTGCAGGTTGCCCTGCGCCCACATGCCGTAGAGGCCGCGCCGGTGAACGGGTTTGAGCCCGTCCCGCACATCGGGCAGCGCCCGCCCGATGATGACGGACATGGCGTAGTCGAGGTAGGACCTCCGGACCTCGTCCTCGATCGTGACGGGGACTTTTTCTTCGGGAGTGAGGAGGTTGCTACTCATCTTTCATTTCGAAATTCGAATTTCGAAATTCGAATTTGGGAAGATTTAGATGTCGAGATTGCGAACATTCAAAGCGTTCTTGTCGATGAAGTCGCGCCGCGGCTCGACGGCGTCTCCCATCAGGATCGAGAAAATCTCGTCGGCCTCGACCGCATCCTCGACCTTGACTTGAAGCAGCCGACGCGTTTCCGGGTTCATCGTGGTCTGCCAGAGCTGCTCGGGGTTCATCTCACCGAGCCCCTTGTAGCGATTGACGGTCAGGCCTTTCTTGGCCGAATCGTAGATGGCGTCCACGACCGCGCCGAGCGTCACCTGCGACTCCTTGTCGCCGTTGCGGGTCAGAACATAGGGCCCGTCGAGAAAGGAGCCGATCACCTTGGCCGTCTCGCGGATGCGCCGGAACTCGTAGCTTCCGACGAAGTCGGCGTCGATGCGCACCTCGCGAGCCACGCCATTGACCCGGCGCACGAGCTCGAGCGCCCAGGCCGAATGCTCTTCGTCCGCCATGACCTCCGCCTTCTCGACATCGAAGGCTCGCGTGGCCTTGGCGAGATCTTCGACTTTCTTCTTGTCGGAAAAGTCCCCCTTGGAAAACATCCCCCGGTCGAGCAGGGCGCGGATCAATCCCTCGGGCACGCCGCGGAGGGCGAGCTTGGCCACGTGCCCCCGGTACTCTTCCATTTTCTCGAGCAGAGCGACGAGCTTGACTCCCGACGCGGAAGCGCCCGACATCTCCGAGGAGAGCGTGCGATCGTCACCGATGCGCGCGAGCAGGAATTTGGACATGGCCTTCTCGTCCTTCAGGTACGTCTCTTTCTTTCCTTCGGTGACTTTGAAGAGGGGAGGCTGCGCGATGTAGAGATACCCCTTGTCGATCAGAACCGCCATGTGCCGAAAAAAGAAGGTCAGGAGCAGCGTTCGGATGTGGGACCCGTCCACGTCCGCGTCGGTCATGATGATGATCTTGTGGTACCGGGTCTTCTCGGAGTCGAAATCTTCCCCGATGCCGGTCCCGAGCGCCGTGATGAGGGCGCGGATCTCGGCGAATCCGAGCATCTTGTCCAGCCTCGCCTTTTCCACGTTCAAGATCTTGCCGCGCAGCGGCAGAATCGCCTGTGCCCGCCGGTCGCGCCCCTGTTTGGCCGAGCCGCCGGCCGAATCTCCCTCGACGATGAAGATCTCGGAGAACGCCGGGTTTTTTTCCTGGCAGTCCGCGAGCTTGCCCGGCAGCGACCCGGAATCCAGGGCCCCCTTGCGCCGCACCAGCTCCCGCGCCTTGCGGGCCGCCTCGCGGGCGCGCGCGGACTCGACGATCTTTTCGACGATTCGCCGCGCGACTTTGGGGGTTTCTTCCAGGTACGAGCCGAGCTTTTCGTAGACGACCTGCTGAACCCAGGTCTTGATTTCCGAGGAGACGAGCTTGTCCTTGGTCTGCGAGGAAAACTTCGGGTCCCGCATCTTGACCGAGACCACGGCCGTCAGACCCTCGCGGCAATCCTCTCCGGAGAGGCTCGTCTCCTTGAGCGACTTGGTCAGGTTGTTGGAGTCCGCGTATTTCTGTAGCGCGCGCGTCAGCGCCGTCCGGTAGCCCTCGAGATGCGTCCCCCCGTCCCGGTTGTTGATCGTGTTGGTGAAGGCGAAGACGGTCTCCGCGTAGCCGTCGTTCCACTGGAGCGCCACCTCGACTCGCTCCTTGTCGGCGTCGCGCCGCGGGTCTCCCGTTCCCTCTCGAACGTCCTGGAAGTAGATGACCTTGTCGTGAATGGGCGTCTTGGTCTTGTTCAAATGCTCGACGAAGGACTTGATGCCCCCTTCGTACGCGAAGTCGTGCTTCTTCTCCGTGCGTTCGTCGCGAATCGAGATCGCGACGCCGGGGTTTAAGAACGAGAGCTCGCGCAGCCGTTGAGAGAGGCTGTCGAAGTGGAACTCGGAAACCGTAAAGATCTCCGGGTCGGGCCAGAACGTGACCTTGGTCCCGGTCTTGCGGGCCGTTCCCACGACCTTGATCGGCGCGACGGGACGCCCTCGCTCGTAGGACTGCTGCCAGACCTTCCCCTCGCGCCGCACCTCGACATCCAGCCTCTTGGACAGGGCGTTGACGACCGAGACGCCGACCCCGTGCAGGCCGCCCGAGACCTTGTAGGAGTTGTCGTCGAACTTCCCGCCCGAGTGCAGGTCCGTCATGATGATCTCGAGCGTCTCGCGCTTGTGCTCCTTGTGGAGTCCCACGGGGATGCCGCGGCCGTTGTCTTCGACCGTGACGGAGTTATCGGCGTGAATCGTGACCGAGACATGGTCGCAGTAGCCGCCCTGCGCCTCATCGATGGAGTTGTCGACCAGCTCGAAGACCATGTGGTGGAGCCCGGAGATGTCGTCGGTATCGCCGATGTACATCCCGGGCCGCTTGCGGACGGCCTCCAGGCCCTTCAAGAGCTTGATGGAGTCGGTTGTGTAGGCGGTGCTCATAGCTCTGGTTTCGATCTTTAGGCGTTGACGGCCTGCGGCCGGGTGAAGGCCCGGCCGCCGCGGATTTCGAGAATGTGATCGACCCGCCGCGCATACCGGGCCGGCTCCGAGGCGGTCGTCAGGAGGACCGTCTCGGCATCCGGTAACAACACAAAAAGCGCCTCGATCCATCCCGCCGCGAGGCCCGCGTCGAACTCATCGATGGCAAAGAGGGGACGGGCGCCCGTCGCCTGGGCGACCGTCGCCCACTCCGCGAGCTTCACGAGCGCCGTCGTGCGGTGGATCTCTCCCGCCGAGGCCTGGGAGGAGAGGCTTCGGCCGCCGCGGGACCAGGCGAGGTCGTCCCGATGGGGGCCGGCCAGGGTGTGGCCGCGCCGCCGTTCCAACCGCGCCAGCCGCACCAGGGACGAGCGCAAAGCGTCCTCCGATTCCTCGCGCGCGACGTAATCGACGCGGATGTCCGCATACTCGGGACCGGAGTCGGCCGCGAGCCGGGCGAAGACCTCGCGCCACTGGTTGAGCGCGAGCAGCCGGTGCCGGCGCACGGCGCCGCCCGCCGAAATGAGCTCGTCCGTCCAGGCCTCGAGTTCTCCCGCCGCCGGTTCGGAGCCGCGGCAGCGAGTCAGCAGCGCGTTGCGCTCGGACAGCGCCCGCTCGAAACGCACGAGGTCCTGGCCGGAGAGCGGGCGCGCCGCCAGCGCCAGCCGATCCAGGAAGCGGCGGCGCAAGGCGGGCGAGCCGACCAAAAGCTCCCGATGTTCCGGCGCGAAAAAGACGGCCGGCGCCGCCGCGGAGGCCTCGCGAAACGAGATCGTCTTTCCGCCCCGGGAGAACCTCCGCCCTTCGGCAGCCGACCACGCAACGGAGAGCCTCTCGACTGAGCCGCCGTCTTCGCTCCCGAAGACCGCCTCGACCCGGAAACGGTTTCCGTCCGCGGCCATCTCGGAGAGCCGGGCCGGGCGAAACGACCGCTGGCCGCAAGCAAGGGCGATCGCCTCGATCAGGTTGGTCTTCCCCTGAGCATTCTCTCCGGCGATCAACGTAGTCCCGGCGCCGAAGAAGACGGGTTCCGGGGTGAGATTACGAAAGCCGAGCGCGGTCAGCGAGGTTAGGCGCAAGTCGCTCCTGATCAGAGGCGCATCGGCATCACGACGTACAGGTACCGTGATGCCCCTTCCAGGCCCCCTTCGGGTTGACAAAGACACTGTGTGTTCTCGTCCTTGAGCTCCAGGCGAATCTTTTCGGTTTCCGCCTCTTCGAGAAAGTCGAGCAGATACTGAGAGTTCAGGCCGATCGAGAGAGGCTCCGCGTCGTATTCGACGTCGAGGGTCTCCGTCCCCTCTCCCAGCTCCGGGCTGGCCGAGGCGATGGTGAGGAGATTCTTTTCGAAGGTCAACTTGACTCCGCGGGAGCGCTCGGAGGAGAAAAGCGCGACGCGCCGGATGGCCGCCTGGCAGGCCGTTCGCGACACCAGAGCCACCCGATCATTGCCTTTGGAGAGGATCTTTTCGTAATCGGGAAAGTTGACGTCCAGCAGCCGCGCGATCAGCTGCCGGCTGCCGACGGAAAAAAGCAGGTGATTCTCTGAGTGGCGGATCGAGAGGGTCGCTCCCTCGGATCCGTCCATCTTCAGAATCTCCGCCAGCGCTTTCTTGGGAATCAGAACGTTGGGGAGGCTTCCCTTTCCGTTCTTGTTGGCGAAGTTCATCAACGCGAGGCGATGACCATCCGTCGCGACGATCTCGCACTCTTTCCCCTTCTCTTTCAAGAGCGCTCCCATCAACTGGAAGCGGGTCTCCTCTGCGGAAACGGCATAGAGAACTTTGCGCGTCACTCGTTTCCAGAGGTCCAGGGGAAAGGTGACCTCACCCTTGCCTTCAACCTTGGGAACCGTCGGAAAGTCTTCGGCGGGCTGAGCCACGAGGCGGAAGCTCGAACGCTCGCACGTCACCCCGAGGTAATGGTTGTCCATCAGCTTCAAGGCCACGTCCGCTTCGGGTAGGTTCCGGATCAGATCGAAGAGCTTGCGCGCCGGCACCGTGACGCTTCCCGGGCGCGAAACGCGAGCCTGAGCCTGTGTCAGCAGGGTCAAATCCAGGTCGGTCGAGGTGAAATTCAGGCTCCCGTCCGAGGCTTTGAGCAGGATGTTCGAGAGGATTGGAATCGTGTTCTTGCGCTCGACCACGCCCTGCAAGAGCGTGAGTTCATTCAAGAAATCCCCCCTGCGAAGCGTTAATTCCATGGGAGCGAGGCACCTCCGGAAAGAGAAAAAAGTCTATCACATTTAGCGATATTCGTAGGCTTGTGGAGAAACGCGGAAGAGCGAGAAAAGGCCCGGAAAATCTGATCGAAATGAGGGTCCTCGTCTTCGCGTGAAAGAAGAATATCGGCGACGGCGAACCGCTTCACGGCTCGTCTGTCGGGCTGCGGAAAGAGACGTGAAGGAAAAAGGAGGCCTTGCCGCGAAAGCTAGCGATAGGGCTGCACGAAAGACTCGATGACCTTGCGGAAATTCGGGTCGTCGTCGACCAACCGCTCGATCTTCTCGACGGAGTGCATCACGGTCGAATGGTGCTTGTCGTTGAAGAGTCTTCCGATTTCCGGGTACGACATCCCCGTCAGCCGCCGGCAGAGATACATCGCGACTTGGCGGGGGAAAGCGATCGGTTTAGCGTTGGATTTGGCCTTCATGTCCGAAACCCTCAGACCATAGTGCGCGGCCACGGTCTTCAGGAGCTCCGAAGCGACCGGGCGCGATTCCTCCGTGCCGACGATGTCCCTGAGTGTCTCGCGGGCGAGCTCGACGGAGACATCCCGTCCCGTGAGGCTCGAGAAGGCGAGCACGCGATTCAAGCGGCCTTCGAGCTCTCGAACGTTGGACTTCACAGTGCCGGCGATGTAGAGGGCCACGTCGTTGGGAATGTCCATCTTCTCGGCGCCCGCCTTCTTGCGGATGATCGCCACTTTCATTTCCAGGTCGGGAGGCTGGATGTCGGCGATCAAGCCCCACTCGAAGCGGGAGCGCAGCCGCTCTTCCAACGTCGGGATCTCCTTGGGCAGCGCGTCGGAGGTCACAACAATCTGCTTCTGCGCGTCGTGAAGAGCGTTGAACGTGTAAAAGAACTCCTCCTGCGTCGAGTCCTTGCCGGCGATGAACTGCACGTCGTCCATCAGGAGGACGTCGAGCTCGCGGTAGCGCCGCTTGAACTCATGCATCCGCTCGAAGCGCAGGGCGTTGATCAGATCGTTTAAGAACCGCTCGGCGGACAGGTAGAGCACCCGCATCTGAGGCGACCGCCGCAGCACCTCCTGGGCAATCGCGTGCATCAGGTGTGTCTTTCCCAGACCAACGCCCCCGTACAGGAAAAGCGGGTTATAGGAGCGGGAGGGAGTCTCGGCTACGGCGCGGGCGGCGGCGTGCGCGAACTGGTTGGAAGAGCCCACGACGAACGTGTCGAATGTGAAGCGGGGGTTCAATACCAGGCCGTGGGAGGCCGGGGGAGCCGGCGCCGGGGTTTCCGGGGCGGTCTCATCCGCCGTTTCGAAGGAAAACACCAGATCCGGCAGCCCCGCCGCGGCAGCTTCTCGCGAGAGCGCCTCCGCGTGCCGGCGCTCGATCCAGTCGGCGAAGACCCGATTGGGAACAGTCACGCGCAGCATCGGAGCGGCTCCGGCCACCTGCTCCAAGGAGAGCTGCCGCGTCGGAGCGAACCAGGTCTTCAGCTCCCTGGAGTCGAGCTTCCCCTCGAGGCTTTTGACGATCGAGGCCCAGAGGTCTGTCATCGAAACACCCGCTTTTCCACAGCCTTTTCCACACCTGTGGAAAGCTCTTGCGGCTTGGGGGCGGGGAGTATAACGCCACGGCAGGGGAAAGGCGAAAGGCGAAAGGCGAAGGAAGCTGAAGATGCCATTCGCCCTACGCCCTTCGCCGTTCGCTCAGTCAGATCGCCTTGACTTCTGGGGGAGAGCCACCTAGCATGCCCGTTCCTTATGAAGCGGACCTATCAGCCCAACAACCGCCGCCGCAAACGCACCCATGGCTTTCTCGTGCGCATGCGGACGCGATCGGGGCGCGCCGTGATTTCCGCGCGTCGCCGCAAGGGGCGTAAAAGACTGACGGTGTGACCTCGGGCCGGGTCGCTGGGGAGAGTTTTTCCCGCGACGACCGCCTTCGAAAGCGAAGGGAATTCGAAGAGTGCTACGCCTCGGGCGTCCGCGTGTCGGGACGCTTTCTCCAGCTTTTCGTCAATTGGAAGAGCGCGCCGGGCGGCGCGCGGCTGGGCATTTCGATTCCCCGGCGCGCGGGCAAGGCCGTGATCCGCAACCGGTTACGAAGACGTATCCGAGAGATCTTTCGCCGCAACCGGGCCCTTCTCGGGGCGGCGGCGTTGGATCTGGTGATTCAGTGCCGGCCTCAGGCGGCGAGCGCCTCGTTCCCCCAATTGCTGGAGGACTACTCCGACAGCGTCGCCCGAGCCCGCAAACGGCGAGCCAGGCCGTGAGCCCGGCCGCCCGAGCGGTCGTGCGGTTGCTGGATATCTACAAGCGCTGGATCTCGCCGCTCTTGCCGCGGGCCTGTCGCTACGAGCCAACCTGCTCCGTCTATGCCCGGGAAGCGGTCGAGCGCTACGGCTTCGCCCGAGGAGCCAGGCTCGCTTGCGCCCGGCTGCTGCGCTGCCACCCCTTCCGTCCAGGCGGAGTCGATCCAGTCCCTTAAATAACTGATGGAAAAGAGGTTAATTCTTGCGGCCGCGCTCTCTTTGGGGGTGCTGCTGCTCTGGGAATGGCTGGTGGTGCCGCGCACGGCGCAGCGTCCCCGCCTAACGCCGAGCCCGGCGACCGCTGTTTCCCCTCTCACCTCGACGGCCCTGTCCGCAACGCCGGCGGCCACGGCGCCGGCCGCCACGGCGCGGGCTCTTCCACCGGCGGTCTCCGCGCGAGCGCCGGAAACGACAACGCTTGCGAACTCGTCCATCCGCGTCCGATTGAGCAATCGCGGAGGCGTGATCGAGTCTCTCGTGCTCCTGAAGCACACCGACGATGAAGGCAAACCGCTGGAGATGGTCCGCCAGCTGCCCCCGCCTGCTCCCCGGCCTCTTTCTCTGGAATTTCCCTCGGATCCGGCGGCCACGAGCCTCGCGGCTTCGGCCCTATACAATATAGAAATTGTGTCCTCTCGGGCGGTGCGGATGCGTTACGCCGACGACCGTCTCGCCGTCACCAAGGAGTTCCGGGTCGGAGACGGGTATCTCTGCGATCTCCAGGTTTCCGTCGTCGGCCCTGCCTACAGGCTCTCGGCGGGCGCCGGGCTGCGCAACCCGACCGATCAGGAGCTCGCCAACCGTTACGTCATGCCTGCGATCGCAATCGTTCGAACGCCCGGGGGGTTCGAGCGTCCGCCCTCCGCGAAGCTCGACAAGCCCAAGACCTGGCCGCTCGCGGATCGGGGCTTTGCCGGGATCGAAGACAATTACTTCCTCGCCGCCCTGATCCCGCAGGGTCCTTCCACTGCCGAGGTGGCGCCGGTGCCGACAAAAGACCCGACGGGCAAGCCGGCCATAGCACCGGCGGTCGCGATCTCCGGGTCGGGACAGCTCCTCGCGCGCGCGTATTTCGGGCCCAAGGACGTCGAGATCTTGGAGAGCCTGAACCTGGGTCTGGAAAAGACCGTCGATTTCGGCTGGTACGGCATTCTCGCGCGGCCACTGCTCTGGCTCGTCAAGCGCGCCTATACCTGGTTTGGCAATTACGGCGTCGCCATCCTCGTCGTGACGCTTCTCATCCGCGCGCTTCTCTTCCCATTGACCTACAAAAGCTACGCCTCGATGAAGAAGATGCAGAAGCTCGCGCCGAAGATGAACGCGATTCGGGACAAATACAAGAAGGCGCGGACCGATCCGGCCTCCCGGCAAAAGATGAACGAAGAGCTGATGCGCCTCTACCAGACCGAGGGGTACAACCCGATGAGCGGCTGCCTTCCGGTCGTCCTGCAGCTGCCGATCTTAGTCGCCTTCTACAACGTTCTCCGCTTCGCGGTCGAGCTGCGCCATGCCCCCTTTGCGCTCTGGATTCGCGATCTTTCCGCGGTCGACCACACGTACGTGCTGCTCATCCTGATGATCGTGTCCATGTACGTGCAGCAGGCGATGACTCCAACCACAGCGGACCCGACTCAGAAGAAGATCTTCATGGCGATGCCCCTGGTGTGGGGCATCTTTTTCAAAGACATGCCCTCGGGGCTCGTGCTCTACTGGCTCTTCTCCAACATGCTCACGATCCTTCAACAGGTGATCATCAACCGCATGGGGGACAAGGAAGAGCCGACGGCGGGTAAGCCGGTTCGAGCGCGCAGCGCGAGGGCTTGATGCGGGATGCTTAACGGTTGACGGGAGCAAGGAAGGTCTAATGAGGTACGAAGGAAAATCAGAATCCGACGCCGCGGACGCGGCCGCGCGGGCACTCGGCCAGCCGGTCTCGGCGATTCATTATCGGATTGTGAGGGACGAGCGCTCTTTCTGGGGCGGGCGCGTTGTGGAAATCGAGGTGGAAGAAGAGGTCGCCGGTCGACAGTCGGGGCGAGAAGTCGACAGTCGACAGTCGACAGTCGACAGGCCCGAAAACGAAGGCTCGGAGTTTGAGCCGTATCGGCCGCCCATCGCTGAGCGAACCTCGCGGCCGATCAGCAGTCCCGCGTCGAGAGGCGAAAGTGGAGAGACTGGAGCCGAGGACCAAGGCTCTCGGTTTGAACTCTCTCGGGTGCCGGGCGCCGAGCGCCCGCCGCAGCCGAAAGCCCCGGAGGGCGCGACGGACGAGGAAGCCTGGAGCATGGTCGAAGCGACCCTGACGGAGCTGCTGTCGGCGGCGGGTTTTTTAGTCGAGCTCAAGCGCCGAGAGGGAGCGGAGATGCTCTTCGAGCTCATCGGAGACGACGTCGAGCCCCTGCTCGCTAACAAGGGAGAAGGGTTGAGCGGCCTGGAAGTGCTGACCGGGCGCATCGCGGGAAAGCGGCTCGCCCGGCCCGTTTACCCGAGGCTGGATGCCGAAGGCTTCCGCGCCCACCAGCGCGAATCTTTGGAAGAACTCGCCCGTCGCAGCGCCGACGAGGCCAAACGGACGCGGCGGCCACAGCTGCTGCCGCCGCTGCCTCCCGGTGAAAGGCGGCTCGTGCACCTGGCGCTTGCGCAGGACCCGGACGTCGAAACCGAGAGCGAGGGGGAGGGGTTCTTGAAGCGAGTCGCGGTGAGGCCAAAAGCGAGTTAAGAGTCGATAGTCGATAGTCGGTAGTCGGTAGTGAGGGGAAGCCTTTCTTCCCTATCGACTACCGACTACTGACCACTGACTGTTTTCCATGCGCCCCCGCACGGACTCTTTCCTCGACACCATCGCGGCGCTCGCCACTCCGGTCGGCCGCTCGGCGCTCGCTCTCCTGCGGATGTCGGGACCGGAGACGCGGCGGATCCTCGAGTCGGTGGCGCCCGAGCTGGCCCGAGAGCTGACGGCGCGGTGTCCGCGGCTCGTGTCTTTTGTCGACAACACAGGCGAGGTCATCGATCGGGGGCTTGCGACGTTCTTCCCCGGGCCCGCTTCCTCCACGGGTGAAGATGTCGGCGAGCTCTCGGTCCACGGCAGCCCGGTGGTCGTCCAGCGGCTCCTCTCGCTCCTCTGCGCCGCGGGCGCGCGCCTCGCGCAGCCAGGAGAATTCACGCAGCGCGCCTACCTCTCCGGCAAGATCGATCTCGTCGAGGCGGAGGCCACGCGAGATCTGATCGAGGCGCGCACGTCCGCAGCCGCCCGGGCGTCGGCCCGCCGGCTCGAGGGGCGCCTGTCGCTGCGCCTCGCCCAGGTTCGGGAGGATCTGCTCTGCGCGGCCGCGCAGCTGGCCGCGACGATCGACTTTTCCGAAGATGTGGGAACCGAGGTCCCCGCGCAGGCCCTTTCCAGCCTCGCGCGAGCGCAGAACGACCTCGCCCGACTGGCGCGAACCTACGAAACCGGCCGGCTCCTTTCGTCCGGCTGCCGGGTGGCCCTTCTGGGCAGTCCCAACGTCGGAAAGTCCACGCTCTTCAACGCGATCGTGGGCAGCGCCCGCGCGATCGTCACCGAGGTCCCCGGCACGACGCGCGACACGCTCGAGGCCGCGATCGATCTCGGCGGGGTCCCCGTCACGGTCGTGGACACGGCCGGTCTGCGCGAGACGGTGGACCGGGTCGAGAAGATCGGTGTGGAGAGAGCACGCGAGGCGGGGGAGTCTGCCGACGCCGTCGTCTACGTGTTCGACGCCGCCGCCGGATGGACAGCCGAGGACGAGGCGGCCGTTGGCGCGCTTACGGAAAGACCGGTCCTCGTCGTCGCGAACAAGATCGACCGGCTTGCGCCGGGAGGCAAGCCCGAACGCGGGCTCCCCCTCTGCGGGCTGAAACCGCAGGCGGCCGTCGAGCTGCGGCGCGCGCTCGAGCAGACGGTGGCCTCCCGAGTCGCAACGGAAGAATCCTCGGAAATCCTGGGGTCGCTTCGACAGAAGGATCTGGTCGACCGCGCAGGCGGCGCCGCCGCGTCCGCCCTCGAATCGATCGCGCGCAGGGACTCTCCCGAGTACACCGCGACCCACGTCCACGCCGCCATCGACGCGCTGGCGGACTTGGTCGGCGAGACGACGAGTGAGGAGGTTCTGCAGCGGATCTTTGCGACCTTCTGTATAGGTAAGTGAAGTCGGTAGTCGGTAGTCGATAGTCGATAGGTAAGAATGTCTTGGGTCCTGGACTACCGACTACTGACTACCGACTACCGACTGCCATGAAGTTCGAAGTACTGGTCATCGGCGGCGGCCATGCCGGCATCGAGGCCGCCCATGCCGCGGCCCGCATGGGCCGTTCGACCGCGCTTCTGACGGCGGACCGCGGGTCCATCGGCCGCATGTCCTGCAATCCCGCAATCGGAGGACTCGCCAAGGGCCAGCTCGTACGCGAGATCGACGCCCTCGGCGGCCTGATGGGAGCGCTCGCCGATCGCGCCGGCATCCAGTTCAAGGTCCTGAACCGCTCGCGCGGACCGGCGGTCTGGGGCCCGCGGGCGCAGTGCGACAAGAGTCTCTACTCGCAGCTTGCGCGGGAAGCGCTCGAGGAGACGGAAAACCTGACGATCCTGGAGGGAATGGCGGAGGATTTTACAGACGACGGCCGTCGCGTGACCGGAATCGTGACGGGAGACGGCCGCCGCGTGGAGGCGCAAGCCGTCGTCGTCACGACGGGCACTTTTCTGCGCGGCCTGATGCATACGGGAGAGCGCCAGACCGAAGGCGGGCGTGTGGGCGAAGCGCCCGCGCGAGGCCTCTCCGCCGGGCTCGCCCGCCTGGGGCTCACTCTGGGACGCTTCAAGACGGGAACGCCTCCCCGGGTCGCCCGCGATAGCGTCGACTACGAGGCCTGCCAGCCCCAGACCGGCGACGAGCCTCCCGTCCCCTTCTCCTTCCGCACCGGCCCGCTCGTCCTCGAGCAGGCCCTCTGCTGGCTGACGGCGACCAACGAGCGCGTGCACCGGCTCATCCGCGAAAACCTCGATCGAAGCCCGATGTACTCCGGGCAGATTCGCGGGATCGGCCCGCGGTACTGCCCTTCGGTCGAGGACAAGGTCGTGAAGTTCGCCGACAAGGAAAAACACACCCTGTTCCTGGAGCCCGAGGGGTGGAAGAGCGAGGAGATCTACATCAACGGGTTGTCGACTTCCCTGCCCGAAGACGTCCAGCGCGCGATCCTGGCCGAGATCCCGGGGCTCTCGCATGCCCGCATGATTCGCCCCGGCTACGCGGTCGAGTACGACTTCTCTTTTCCCGACCAGCTCTCGATGACCCTCGAGACGCTGACGGTTCCCCGGCTCTTTCTCGCCGGGCAGATCAACGGAACCTCGGGCTACGAGGAGGCGGCGGCGCAGGGGCTGTGGGCGGGAATCAACGCCGGGCTGGCAGCGCGCGGCGAGGAGCCCTTCCTCCTCGATCGCTCGCAAGCCTACGCGGCCGTGATGATCGACGACCTGACACGGCTCGGCCTCGAAGAGCCCTACCGTCTCTTCACGTCCCGGGCCGAGTACCGCTTGCTCTTAGGCGTCGACACGGTGCTGCCGCGGCTGCTTCCCCACGGACGGCGCCTCGGGCTCATCACGGAGGCGGAGTACGCGCAAGCGATGCGAAGCGAAGAGCGGCTGCTCCGCGCGGAGGCGGAGCTTTCGAAGCGGACCCTCCTGCCCAATCGAGAGACCCGCGAAGATTTGCTGGACCGGCTCGGCATTCTGCTGGAAAATCCGACTACAATATATAAATTGTTACAGCGCCAGGATCTGGACGTCTTCCGCCTGGAGTCGCTCGCTCCCGACGTGCTCTCTTGCCTCACGCGCGAGGAAAAGAGCGTGCTCGAGAACCGTGTTCGGTACGAGGGGTACATCCGCCGCGAGCGGGAGCGGCTCGAACGGTGGAAGCCGCTGGAGACGCGACGCATCCCGGAAGGATTCGATTACGCCGCGCTCTCGGGCCTGTCGCACGAGGTCGTCGAGAAGTGCAGCCGGCGGCGGCCCCGGACACTGGGCGAAGCCAGCCGGATCCCCGGCGTGACCCCGGCGGCCGTGGCGATAATCTCTGCCCATGTTGCCCGAGGGGGAAGCCTCCCAGCCTGAAGAGTTTCGCGAGATCCTGAAGACGCGCGCCCCCGTCTTCGATCTCGCCCTTGTCGAACCCGCGGCGGAGAAGCTTTCCCGGTTCCTGGCGGAGCTCGATGTCGCCCGACGCCGGACGAACCTGACCGGTCCGCTCTCGACGCAGGAGCTGGTCGATCACGCTCTGGAATCGGCGCTGGGGGAGAAACTCGTTCCTCAACGAGCGGAATTGATCGATATCGGTTCGGGAGCCGGATTCCCCGCGATTCCGATCGCGATCGTTCGGCCGGACATCTCCGTGACTCCTGTCGAACCTCGGCGCCGGAGACTCGAGTTCTTGAAGGCTGTTTCCAAGCAGGTCGGAATCGACAATGTCTTCGCCCATGAGACGAGCGTCACGAACCTCGTCAGAGGCGCGGCCGACGTCGCAACGGCACGGGCCGTCGGGCGGATCGATGAAGTTCTGGGCGAAGCCCCCTTCTTGAAACAGGGAGGTCTGTTTCTGGTTTGGACGACACGGGGGACTTCCGGCGGGCTCGCGCGCCGCCTGGCGCGCCATTTCACGCCCGACAGTCACCTGGCGGTTCCGGAGAGCCGGCACAAGGTCATCGTCGCATTTCGCAAGAACGTTCCACGTGGAACAGAGGAGGAGGATTGAGGAAGGAAGGTTGAAGATTGGAGGACGGCTCCGCTTAGAATCTGCTGCCGTCGCCCGATCGATACTCTTCCATCGTCAATCATCAAGTCTTCATGGGCCGCGTCATCGCCATCGCCAACCAGAAAGGGGGCGTGGGAAAGACCACGACCGCGATCAACCTCGCCGCTTCTCTGGCTGCGCTGGATCGGCGCATCCTGTTGATCGATCTGGACGCACAGGCCAACGCGACGTCGGGGCTCGGCTTTCCCCGCGAAGACCAGGGCCCGCGCTCCTACGACGTTCTCCTCGCCGGGAGCGCCGATGGCGCGGTCCGGGAGACAGCCTTTCCAAACCTTTCGCTGCTTCCCTCCGGGCGCGACCTGGTCGGCGCGGAGATCGAGCTCGTCGACAAGACGGGTCGCGAGGCGCGGCTGAGGCAGGCGATCGAGCCGTTGCGCGAAGACTTTGAGTTCCTCTTCATCGACTCCCCTCCCTCGCTTTCTCTCTTGACCATCAATGCTTTGACCGCGGCCGACGCCGTTCTCGTCCCCATCCAGACCGAGTACTTTGCCCTGGAAGGCGTCACCGAGCTCTTGGAGACCGTCGAGCGCGTGCGCGGGAGCTTCAACCCGTCCCTCGAGATAGAGGGGATCGTCTTGACGATGTTCGACGAGCGAACTAACCTCGCGCGACAGGTCACCGACGACATTCGGCAGCACTTCGGAGACAGCGTTTTCAAAACAGTGATTCCGCGCAACGTCCGACTGGGGGAGGCTCCCTCCTTCGGCAAGCCCGTGCTCGCCTACGACGTCAAATCCAGGGGGGCGGAGGCCTATCTGGCCCTGGCCCGGGAGTTCCTGAAACGCGACGGAGCGCGACGGTGACACGCAAACAGGCGCTGGGGCGGGGACTCTCCGCGCTGCTCCCAGGCAAAGACGATGTTCCACGGGGAACATCCGCCCGCGAGGTGGAGATCGACCGCCTTCTTCCTTCGCGTTTCCAGCCCCGACGCCACTTCGGGGAAGAGAGGCTCGCCGAGCTTGCCGCCTCGATCCGGGAGCAGGGGGTCGTCCAGCCGATCGTGGTCGTGCCCCGAGGGGAGAGATTCGAGATCGTCGCGGGAGAGCGCCGCTGGCGGGCCGCGGCTGCCGCAGGTCTGACACGCGTGCCGGTCGTCGTGCGGGAAAAGCAGTCCGACAAGGAGCTTCTGGAAATCGCCCTGGTGGAAAACCTTCAACGGGAAGACTTAAACCCGCTGGAGGCGGCGGGGGCCTATGCCCGCCTGAAGGAAGAGTTCCATTTGACGCAGGAGGAGGTTGCCCGGCGGGTCGGCAAGGACCGGGCAACCGTTGCCAACAGTCTGAGGCTGCTGAAGTTGCCAGCGAGCGTACGCGAAAAAATCCTTCGGGGTGACCTTTCGGGAGGCCACGCGCGGGCCTTGGCGGCCCTCGGTTCGGCGGACGACTGCGAGAGGCTTGCCGAGGAAGTGGTGCGCCGGGCGCTCTCGGTACGCCAGACTGAAAAGCGCGTGGCGGCTGTGCTGAAGGGTCCGCAGCTGCGCCACGAGAAGCGGCGGGATCCATTTACCCGCGACGCCGAAGAGAAGCTGTCGCGGCGTCTTTCGACCCGAGTCCGCATCGTGCGGCGCCGGCGGGGGGGAAAGATCGAGATCACGTTCGGCTCCGAGGAGGAGCTCATCGGGCTCTATGAAAGACTGACAGGGAAGGGGTGATTCCCTGTCTAGGGGAGGCCGCCAATGAGGGTCAGATCCGACGG
>JBKPDV010000073.1:0-5447 GCA_046728075.1 Acidobacteriota bacterium
GTCTTCCACCTGTTCGTGCTCGGCGGAAGCGTCCTGCACTTTCTCGTCGTGCTTCTGTACGTCGCTTGAAGAAGAGAAAGCCTCCGGCCTTCGCTCTGTCGCTGATCCTCGCGGCCTCCGCCTGCCAGGAAAATCCTCCGCCGCCGACCGATACGGGCGCGCGGGACTTTCTCGCGTTTGCGACAGCAGGTCGAAGCTCCTCTGGAAAACGCGCTGGCCGAGTTCGACGCCGCCTCCGCTCGCCAAGAAACACCGGCCTGCCTCGCCTCGGCCCGGCGAGCCCTCGAGGCGGCGCGGACGGCCCGCGATCAGATCGAAAAATATGCCGCGCCGGAAGGCCTCGTCGCCGCACGGCGCGAAGAGCTGACCTACCTGAACCACATCGTGCCCGGATTTCAGGCGTTCCTTGCGGGAGAGGCCGGCTCGGCCGAGATCACGCAAGTGCGATCGATCATTGCGCGAGGCCGATCGCACCAGAGCCTCGCGCGCGCAGCTCTGCGAGAGGCCGCGACGGCCGCTAACTGACCTCGGCGAGCTTTTTCTTCAACGCCGCGATCGTTCTGTCGGAGCGTTGCTCGGCCGGGAGGGCTTCGGCAAACCGGATCCCCTCTTCGAGCGTCTGGCGCGCACCGGCGGCGTCCCCTTTGGCCGCGAGGATGTCCGCGCGCGTTCCGAAGAAACCGACCTTGCGGGGCCCATACGCCTTCGCGAGCGCCTGGTCGATCGCGGCGAGCGCGTCGTCCCACCGCTTCATGGCCTTGTACGCGGCGGCCAGGCGCGCGGGCGGGTTGTAGTCGTCGGGCAGGTCCCGCTGCGAGGCTTCGAGCATCGGCACGGCGCGCTCGGGCTCTCCGAGCGCCAGGTAGACCGAGACGCGATGCGAGTCGAAGACGGCGCGGGCTTCGGGAGTCTTGGCGCGGGAAGCCTCCCCTTCGAGAAAGCGCGCCCAGCCGTTCAGCACCTCGCGCCGTCCGCTCTCGTCCTTGGCGTCGGAGCGTTCTTGCGCCAGCTGGTCGTAGACGGACGACACGTCGTCGGCGGCCCAACCCGGGCGCGGATGGTCGATGACCCGCCGGGCATCCGCAGCAAGCGCCGCGACGAGGCTCGGGCGCCGCGGATCGCCGGCGTCGAGCGCGAGCGCGCAATCGAGGCCGGTCGCGGCGACGTTCGCGGCCGAGGGCGTTTGCGCAAGCCTGGCAAATGCGGCCCGAGCCGTGCCGGCACAGGCGCCGAAGTCTCGGGTGGACTGCAGCGCAAAGAGAAGGGACTCCGTCGCCCTTGCGCGATGCTTCCACCGCGGCGGAGCCTTCGCCAGCGCTTCGCGGTAGGCCGCGGCCGCTTGCGCGTTCCGCTTCTCTCCGTAGAGTCGATCGGCGCGAGCCAGGATCTCGTCCAGACCCTTCCCGCCTCCCGTAACCGCTCGGCGGCCGTCGTCTAAGAGCCTTTCAACCTGCGGGAGTGTCGCGCCCCCGACCCATCGCAGCGCGACCTTTTCCGTCCGAGGGTCAATCACAAAGAAGGAAGGCCAGGCCTCCACGGGAAAACGGGAGAGAACTGCGCTGTTGCCCGCCCTTTCGGTGTTGATCGAGAGCCAGACGAACTGTCCGGCGCGCCTTCCGAGGGCCTTGTCGGTGAAGACGAAGGCCCTCATCGAGCGGCACGTGTGTCACCAGGGCGCCCAGGCTTCGAGAAAGATCGGGACGTTGCGCGCGCGCGCCTCCTCGAGAGCGCGCGCGTAGTCGTCCTCGACGAACGGGAGCTTCGCGCGCGCCTCCGGCGCGACCGACAGCAGCAGAAGCACGAAGGACGCGGCCAGCCGAGGCCTCGGAAGTTTCATGGTCCGGATTCTAATCCTCAGGGCGTCGGAGTCTGGAAAATCGAAGTGGGGCTGGGAGGAAACGTCGGTGTCTGAAAGATCGGGGTCGGAGTTTGGAAGATGGACGTCGGGCTCGGAGGAAACGTCGGCGTCTGGAAGATCGGCGACGGGCTCGGGAAGTTCGAGGTCGGGCTCGGGATGACGGTGGCAATGGCTGTGGGCGTCGGTGGCGCCGTGAGCCCCGGGGTCGGTGTCGGCGGCGCGGTCGTCGTCATCCCAGGAGTCGGCGACATCACAATCGGAGTCGGTGTACCGACTCCGGGAGGAGGCAGAGTCGGAGGAGGCGTTCCGGATGTCGGCGTCGGTGGAATCGGAAAAAATGTCGGAGTCACGAGCGGCGACGTCGGCGACAAGACAGGCACGGACGTGCCGGTGGGAACCGGATTGGTGACGTTGTTCGAATCCTTCTGACATGCCCAGCAGCCGGCGACGATCAGCAGGGCTGCCAGGAGCCCGACCCACCGAGGCAGTTTTTTCACAGTGAACTCTCCCCACCTTCTTAAGCGCAGCAAGAGTCGAGCCGGTTACAAACTCGACTTCCGATGGCGTCTCAGCGATGGAGTCACAAGTGACAAGTGGCAAGTGGCAAGGGTCAAGGGTCAGCCGGTGTCTCGCCTGTTCGTCACTTGTCACTCGTCACTTCCCGATGCCTGTCGATCCAATAGGCCCATGGCAACAGAATCCAGCCAAACAAACCCGATATCGCGAGGACACGCGCATTGGGAGGCGGCGGCCCGAAGAGCGCGCCCATCCACAAGGCGAAGAGGAGCCCGATCAGAAGCCAGAACGCCCAGAGACCGAGTCGATCCTTCGGGCGCGTCGTTCGAACGTAGAGAGCAATTCCGGTTGCGTAGATCAGTCCTTCGACGATGACCGTCCCGGGCACCGAGTTCCACAGTCCGAGGCCCACAGAGGGCCCCCGAGGGAACACCGGCATGTCCGGCCGGTGCATCAGGACATCGAGAACCCAGTGGCTGACGACGCAGAGAAAGAGAATGAAGGCGTTGCGCAGGTCGCGCCGGACGATCCAATGAATCGCGCCGAAGAGAATGCCCCACACGACCAGCGCCGCCAGGCTGTGGCTCCACGGATAGTCGTAGAAGTCCAGGGCGCAGAGCTTCATCAGGCCCGGAACGACCCGCACGTGCTCCACATCCGCGAAAAGCAGCATGGGCCAGAGCAGATCCGCCCACTGCACGGCGAGGAAGAACGTCCCGATCGAAACCCGCGGAGCCGCTCGCTTGGCGGCGAGCCCGACGCCGAAGTGGCCGACGAACATCCCTTTTCCTGCCGACTTACTTCACGGCCACCGCAAGAGTGTCGTGGTGCAGGCGAATCAAGGATCGCAGGTAAGGCCCGATGGCGCGGGTCGATTCGAAGCCGGCCGCCCGCGCGGCCTCGTCCTGGAGGCTCTCGGAAATGTCGGCGCTCTCCGCGTAGTGCTTGAGGTCTCGGTAGAACCCGACGGTGAAGAGGTCCCAGGCCGCTCCGCTCTCCCGCAGGAAGATCGCATTCTCCGGCCGCCCGAGGCGCTTCAAGTAGGCGTTCTCCATCTCGCGTTCGCGGCGCAGGTCGCCGCGCCGGCCCGCGAGCACCTCGAACATCTCCACGTGGAAGAAGCCGGCCTTCTCCGCCCGCGCGCGGAGCTCTTTGATCGGCGGCCCCTCGACGAAGATGTCTTCCTGCCAGGCGGTCAGGTCCCGCAATCTTGCGAGCGCCTGCGTAACCGAAGGATTCTTCTCGCGCCGCGCGATCCGTTCCGGTCGGAAATACTCCGCGGAGCTCTCCATGGGAAAGAGCAGCAGCAAATCCCAGCGGTCCCCCTGGCTATGACGCATCCAGATCGGGAGCTCGTCGCCGCTCCCCGCCAGAGCCGGGAAGAACGCCTTGTAGGTGTCGATCAGTTCGAGCAGCTTTCCCGGCGCGGCCTGCACGAGCGCCGCGCGGTAGAGATAGACGGCGGACACGGGCGTGCCCGGCCCCTCGGGCGCGAGCAAGGAGGCGGCCAGCAGAAGCGAGGCGAGCATCCCGCTACTGGACGTACCAGAGGCGGCGAATCCGTCCGTCGCGGATCTCGTAGATCGCAACGACGGGAATCGGCTGGCCCCCGGGGAGCCCGGAGATCGTTTCCTGATCGATCACGTACGCTCCCTGCAGGAGACGGCGAGAGACCTTCACTTCCATCGAAGGACTGTCGGCAAAGCCCTTCGCGTAGGAACGGCGGATCTCGTCGATGCCCGAGTGGCGGACGCGATCGGGGAACCCGTAGAAGATCGCGTCCGACGAGTAGAAGGAGACGAGCGTGTCGAGATCGTGTCGGTTGAACGCCGCGTTCTGTCCGTCCACAGCCGCCTCGGGCGCGCGGCCGGAGCTGCCGGAGACGGAACCGGAAGCCGGAGGGACCGGTGTCACCGACGGAACGGCGGCAGGTTCGCTTCCGGGAGTCGGTGTCGATACGGGCGCCGGCCTCGTCGCGGTGGGCTTTGGGGGGACCGGTGTTGGCGTCGCCGGCTCGGGGGCCGCGGCCGGCGTCTTTTTGCTCATATCGATCTCGATTGGCTGAAAGCTCCCCGTCTGGCAGGCCCCGACCGCCAGGACCACCAGCAGCGCTCCAACGGGCGGCAGGAGATGTGTCCCCGCCTTCCAGCGCGCACAAACCTTCGAGCTCTTCCAGGCCGGCATGAACTTCGGAAAGTCTCTCACGATACCGTTCCCCGGCGGGACCCCTCGCATCCGCGCGGCCTCTGTGAAGGCTCCGGAACGGATTGCTTGCGGCGACGACCCGACACGCTCATCGCGAGATCTGTCGCCTTCGACCGACAGACTGACCGCAGATGGTGGTGTCGCCAGTAACCTAACCAGACGGCGCGGAGAGGCCTAAGGAGGAAGCGCCGCGTCGATCTCGACGGGGCGGGCATAATCGACGCCTCCGACCTCGAAGCCGAAGAGGCGGCGAAAGTCGCGTTTGAAACCGTCGAGGTCGGCCAGCTGCGGCAGCGTTTCGGTCGTCGCGGCGTGCCAGTTCCGCGCGATGAGTTCCTGAACGTCGGCTGTCATCTCGCGGTCGTCCATTCGGATTCGGCCCTCGTTGTCCAGAGTCGGCGTCTTTCCCGGTCCCACGTGCTCCGCAAAGAGGCGGAGGATCTGATCGATCGGCTTCTCGGTCAGTCCCTTCTCGCCGTGAATCTTGCCGAGCAACGCCAGATAGAGCGGGACTCCGGGGATCGCCGAGGAGGCCTGCGTCACGACGGCGGCATTGACGGAAACCCAGGCGCGGGCGCCGATCGACTCTGCCAGGCGCCTGTCGATGTCGCGGGTCGTCTTTTCGAGGTCCGCTTTCGCGAGGCCGATGGTGCCCGTCCGATAGATCGGCCATGTCAGCTTCGGCCCGATATACGAATAGGCGATCACCCGCGCGGCGGGGGCGAGAAGCTTCGCCTCCTCGAGGGCGCGAACCCATCTCCCCAGGTCGTCCCCCCCCATCACCGCGACCGTGTCGGCTACTTCCGCCTCGGCCGCGGGCTCCAGTGTGACGTCGATCACGCGGTCTTTTTCGAGATCGATGCTCTTG
>JBKPDV010000074.1:0-10716 GCA_046728075.1 Acidobacteriota bacterium
CTTGTCGCTTACGGTGCGCTAGCCGACCCTCGAAGACTTCAACCCGAAGCCGCCGCTCCTTTGCAGAAGGAGAGGAGCCGGTAACCGTAGGCGCCGCTGCGATAGAGCTCGCGATACTCCTGTCCGCTTTTGATCAGCCCCTCGAGCTGCTCGGCGGAAACGCCGACCTCCGCCAGGATGGAATCGCGATGACGGGACAACCGTCGCAGGAAGTAGTCGATTGTCGGAGCGGCCTTACGCGAGAGGTCGATCTCCTCTTCGAGGCGAAATCCCTGGCTCTGTGCCGCCGAGAGGAAGCGGTCCAGCCGGTGGAGCGCGTCCGGTCTGTCGACGGGCCGGAGCGCGAACTCGTCGACCACGATGAGCGCCGCGCCGGGCGCCGACAAGGCGGCAACCTTGCCGAAGAGAACGGCGCTGTCCACGTACTGCGCCGACTCCTGGAACAGGACGATGCCGTAGGGCCGGGAGGTCTCGAAGGACTCCAGGCCGACCGCATGAAGGGGAAGCTCGCCGGCGAAGCGGGACTGCGCGATGGCGATCTGGGTTGGATCGGGAGTGATTCCCTCGGCGTCATAGCCCAGGCGGCGGAGCCGCGCGAAGGTCGTGCCCAGACCCACTCCCACCTCCAGAAGCCGGCCCGGCGGAGGAGGAAGCCGCGCGAGCAGCAGATCCGTCGACCTCTGTTGAGCCACGCCGATCGACTCGTCCTCGCGCTCGAACAAGCCGTAGTGGAGATAAGGGACATCTCCCTCTTCCGTCAGCAGAATGTGCGTGAGGACGTTTAAGGGAAAGAGAAAGGTTCGGTAGAGGTCGCTCGAAAGGGCGGGCTCGTTCACATCCGGCTCTTCAACTTGCTCACCGCTTCCTTCACTTCTGCCGGGGACGGCTTCAATCCCGTCACGGTCGGGTCGCTCGCCCGGTACCGCACGACCCCGTCGACGACCGTGGCGAAGACGTTCTCACGCCCCATCGAATAGACGATCGATCCGTAGGGCTCCGGCGTCCAGTCGTGGGGCAACGACCAACCCCCATCGGGATCGAGCAGCGCGAGATCGGCTCGCGCGCCCGGCACGAGTCCTTCCTCGCCGGGAAGACCGAGCGCGTGCGCCCCTTCCCAGGTCGCCATCCGCAGCACCGCGAACGCGCTCAGGAAGCGCGGCGGCGTCCGGCTCCGCGGCAGGAAGGCGGCGAGCCGCATCTCGCGAAAGGGGTCGAGGTGATCGTTACACGCCGCCCCGTCCGATCCGAGAGCGACACGGACGCCCGCCGCCTGCAGCTCCGTCACGCTGCAGATCCCGGAAGAGAGCTTGAGGTTCGAAGAGGGGCAGTGCACGACGCTCGTCCGGTGTTCGGCCAGGCGCTGGAAATCCCCGTCCTCCAGATGGACGGCATGGGCGAGACAGGTGCGATCCGTCAGCAGGCCGACCCTCTCGAGGTAGGTCATGTTGCCCGAGCCCGTCCGCGCTCGCACCAGGTCGATTTCCGTTCGGTTCTCGCTCGCATGAGTGTGCACGATCAGGTTTTTCTCCCCGGCGTATTCCGCAGCCGTCCGAAGCAGCTTCTCCGTGCACGCCACGACGAACCGCGGCTGTACGGCGACCCGCAGCCGCCCGCGATCTCGCCCCTGCCAGTAGGAACGCAACCGCTCGGTCTCGGCCAGACCTTCTGCGGCCCGGGCCCGCAGATTGACCGGCGTCGTTTCCGGGTCGTCCATCAGGACATTGCCGCCCGTGTAGCGAATGCCCGCACGGGCGGCCACCCGGAAAAGCGCGTCGGTGTGACGCACCGTGCCCATGTCGAGCACCGCTGTGATTCCCGAGGAGAGACACTCGGCCAGACCGAGCCTGCCCGAGACACTCATCGTCTCGACATCGTGGGCCGCCTCGCCGGGCCAGACGTGGCGCTCGAGCCAGGGCAGGAGCTCCAGCTCCTCGGGTCCGTTGCGCAAGAGCGTCTGGCAGAGATGGAGGTGCGCCTGAACGAACCCCGGCAGGACCCACTTGCCCTTCGCGTCGAGCCTCTCGACTGGCTCCCCCGGAACCGACGCCCGCTCGGCTGCCTCCGCCCCGACAACCAGGATCGTGCCGCCTTCGGCATAGAGATCCGTTCCAGGATGCACATCTTCCGGCCTGGTCAGCCCGAGGAGGGTGCCTCCTTCAACGAGCAGACGGCTCATGACGCGACGGAACTCGGAACTCGGAACTCGGGACTCGAAATCTGCCCAAGTCCCGAGTCCCCAGTCCCGAGTCCCGGCCTCTTCACGCGGGCAGACGACGCAGCATCAGGAGCGTCCGGTCGTCCGCGAAATGCTCCCCGGCCGCGTGCGCCTCCAGGACGACAGCGAGAGCCGTATCCACTTCTGACAGGTCCTGCCCGATCTGAGTGAGCAGAAATTTCTTGAGCCGCTCGAGGCCGAATTCTTCACCTTCGGCGTTGGTGGCCTCCGTGACGCCGTCGGTATAGAGGCAGAGCAGATCTTCCGCCTCGATCGTCAGGTGCCCCGAGCCATAGGGCCGGCCGGGAAAGAGCGCCAGAGGCAACCCGTGTGAGGCCAGCTCCTCCACCGCGCCATTTTTTCGGATGAGCAACCCCTGATTGTGACCGGCGTTGGTGAAGTCGATCTCCCCATTCGCCGGATCGAGCAGAAGGAGGAAAAACGTTATGAACCGGTCGGGCCCCGTCCGCCGGGAGATCGCCTCGGAAAGACGGCCCGTCATCTCCGCCACCGGCACCAGCTCGTCCGCCCACGCGTGAAACGAGGCCTGAAGCGAGGCCATCAGGAGAGCTGGCCCCACTCCCTTGCCGCATACGTCCGCGATCGCCGCGTAGATCTTGCCGTCGGAGCGCGCTCGAAAGTCGAAGTAGTCGCCGGAGACCTGGCGTGAAGGGACGTTCGAGCCGTAGAGCTCGTAACCCGGCACGTCGGGAGGGCTCTCGGGGAGGAGTCTCTGCTGGATCTCGTGGGCAAGCGCGAACTCGCGATCCATCTGGCGCTTCTCCACGTTTTCCGCCATGAGCCGGGCGTTCTGGATCTTGGCCGCGGCCACGTTTGCGAGCGAGGTCAGCAGCCGCAGGTCGGCCTCCTCGAAGGAACGGTGACCCATCCGGCAATCGACGTAGATCAAACCGACGACCTCCCCCGCGTTCTCCAGGGGAGCAGCCAGCACCGACTTGATTCCCGAGAGTCGGATCGATTCGGACAGCGACACCGCCGAGCTATTGGCCGTGTCCATCAGGAGAAGGCCGTTTCTCTTCTCGATGACAGTCTTGACCAGCGTCTTGGAGAGCCGGATGTCCTCGGCGGAGATTCCCTCCGAGACCCGCACGACGGCCGGAACGAGCTCTCCGGTGGCGGCCGAGCGCAGCAGAACGACGGCCCGGTCCGGGTGGAGGGTTTCGAAGACCTTGTCCATCAAAAACTTCAGCAGCTCGTCGACCGAGACGTCCTTCAAGAGCTCGATCGTCAGCTCGTTGACCACCCGAAGCGAATCGATCAACTTCGAGAGCTGCTCCGCCGGCAGCCGAGGATCTGTCTCCGCGGGCTTACGCAGCAGCTCGGCCGATGCCTTCAGGATCGTGTTATCGAGGGCGTGGTCGTCGCCGGCCAGCTCATCGATGCGCACGCGTGTCGTCGACTCCGACTCGACCTTGAGTGTGACGCCGCCTACCGTGATCCGGTCTCCGGACTTGAGGGGCCGCGAAGAAACGAGGCGCTCGCCGTTGACGAAAGAGCCGTTGCGCGAGCCCAGGTCCTCGATCATCAGCCCGCCGTCCCCATCCTTCAGAATCCGCGCGTGCTGGCGGGAGAGCATCTTGTCGGCGATCGGCAGGTCGTTCATCGAGGAGCGGCCGATAGTGGTCACCGGCCGGTCCAGGAGAAACTTCTGGGCGGGCATACCCGGGGCTGTCAGATAAAGATAGAACACAGCAAACCTGCGCGGATTCTAACTCTCTCCCGCCGGCCGTCGACTCTCAGGTTCTTGCCGGACAAGACTTTGCCTCCGGCGCGGCCTTTCCCGCCGGCCGGGGGGGTTGCGCGAGGCGTTTGCCCGCCTTAGAATGCGCGGTTCCATGAAAAAGAACCTGCACCCCGAGTATCACGAAGTTCTGGTCCACTGCGCCTGCGGCGTGACCTGGACGACCCACTCCACCAAGAAAGAGCTCCGGCTGGAAATCTGCAGCCAGTGTCACCCCTTCTTCACGGGCAAACAGAAGCTGGTCGACTCGGCCGGCCGCGTCGAACGCTTCCGCAAGCGCTACGAGAAGAAGGCGACCGGCGCCCCGGCTTAGCAGCGAATGTCCCGCCCGCGCCGCTCTCTCTCCTTTTTCTTCGCCGCTCTCTAGCCGTTCCCGGGAGTCCGTTCCGGCTGACAGCTGAGAGCTGACAGCTGAAAGCGTCGTGATGCTCGAAAGACTCGAAGACATTCGCCACAAGTACGAAGACCTCAAGGCCCGACTGGCCGACCCGGACTTCGTCCAGGACCACCGCGCCGTGCGCGACGCGCAGAAGACCCTCGCGGAATTCGAGCCGATCGTCGCCAAGCTCGAGGAGTTCCGCCGCTTCGGAAGGGAGCTCGCCGGAGCCCGGGAGCTCACCGAGAACCTGTCGCCCGGCGACGAGCTCTACCAGATGGCCTCTGTCGAGCGGGCGGAGCTGACCGAGAAGCTCGCGCGCGCCGAGCAGGAGTTGAAGGTGCTCTTGCTGCCGCGCGATCCCAACGACTCGCGCAACGTCTTTCTCGAGATCCGCGCGGGCACGGGAGGAGAGGAAGCCGCTCTTTTCGCCGCCACCCTGTTCCGCATGTACGAGCGCTACGCCGAGCGCCGCCGGTGGAAGGTCGAGATCGTGGACCGCGACGACACCGGCATCGGAGGATTGAAGGCGATCACCGCCCTGATCGAGGGAGTGGGCGCCTATTCGCGCCTGAAGTACGAGGGGGGCGTCCACCGCGTCCAACGGGTACCCGAAACCGAGGCCTCCGGGCGAATCCACACGTCCGCCGCAACCGTCGCGGTCCTGCCGGAGGCCGAAGACGTGGACGTCAAGGTCGAGGAAAAAGACATTCGGGTCGATCGCTTCTGCGCCTCCGGACCGGGGGGACAAGGGGTGAACACGACTTATTCGGCCGTCCGGCTCACCCACCTGCCCACGGGCCTTGTCGTCCAGTGCCAGGACGAGCGAAGCCAGATCAAGAACAAGGCGAAGGCCATGCGCGTTCTCAAGGCGCGGCTGCTCGAGATCGAGCGCGGCAAGCACGACGACGCCATCGCCGCGGAGCGCAAGAAGATGGTCGGCTCCGGCGACCGATCCGAGAAAATCCGGACTTACAATTTTCCCCAGAGCCGGATCACGGATCACCGCATCGGTTTCACGACTCACCGTATGACCGACGTCCTGGACGGCAACCTCGACGAGTTGATCGAGCCTTTGAGCGCGCATTTCCAGTCGCAGCGCCTGAAGGAAGAGCTGGCGAAGGCCTGAGGGTTCAGCTCTCAGCTCTTAGCTTTCAGCTCTCAGCATTGAACCCTTTCTGGCTGAAAGCTGATAGCTGAAAGCTGATAGCTCGTCCCATGACCGCCAAAGAACTCCTCGACTCGGCTCTCTCGCTCGCGCAGAAAACGGGCTCCGACGCCACATCGTGGGACGCTCGCGTCCTGCTCGCCCACGCGCTTGGCCACTCCAACCCTCTGGCGATCGATCCGCGGGGCGAAGTCGAGACCGCGGTCGCGTCCCGCTTCGGAGAGCTGTGGGCACACCGCCTGGTCGGCACACCGGTGCAGCACCTGGTCGGAGAATGGGACTTCTACGGTCGCCCCTTCTTCGTCGACGACCGGGCGCTGGTGCCGCGCCAGGAGACGGAGATCCTCGTCGGAGCTGTCCTTCTCGAGGCGCCCGCGGCGCGCCGGATCCTCGACCTGGGAACCGGCGGCGGCATCATCGCCGTGACACTGGCGCTCGAGCTGCCCGCGGCCCGAGTCGTCGCCTCCGACATCTCTCTGCCGGCGCTGGCTCTGGCCAGAGCGAACGTCGCCCGACACGGAGTTCTTTCGCGCGTCTCTCTCCTGGCGAGTGATTGGCTATCGGCGGTGTCGGATCCTCCCTTCGACCTGATCGTCGCCAATCCCCCCTATCTCGCGCTCTCCGAGGCAGCGACACTGTCTCCCACGGTTGCCGAGCACGATCCCGATCGCGCGCTCTTTGCGGGAGAGGATGGGCTCTCGGCGATTCGGCATCTCCTGGAAATGGTGGGCAGCCATCTGGCCCCCGGCGGTCTCTTCCTCTTCGAGCTGGGGTTTGGCCAGGCCCGCGCCGTAGAAGTCGAGATCCTTTGCCGCCGCGATTGGCGCTTCGGCGGGCTCCGTCCGGACCTGGCGGGGATCCCCCGCGTCGCGAGCGCAAAAAAAGTTTAAAGTCCAGGGTCTAAGGTCTAAAGTTGGCCCGACTCCGCCACCTTAGACTTTAGACCTTAGACCTGAGACACACAAAGTGGACCGCTTCCTCATCGAAGGGCCTGTCCGCCTGCAGGGCGAGGTCGCGATTGCGGGCGCGAAGAACGCCGCGCTGCCTTGCCTGGCGGCGAGTCTCCTGACGGCCGAGCCGATCCGCCTGACGAACCTGCCCGACGTGCGAGACATCCGCACGATGGAAAAGCTCCTGCGCCACATCGGCGTCTTTCTGTCGGTCTCCGGCACGCAAGCCACGGTGGAGGCTCGAGAGATCGGTTCCTCGGACGCGCCCTACGATCTGGTCAAGACGATGCGCGCCTCGGTGCTCGTTCTCGGACCGCTGCTCGCTCGCACGGGCCGGGTACGCGTCTCGCTGCCGGGCGGCTGCGCGATCGGCGTGCGGCCGATCAACCTGCATCTGGCCGCGTTTGAAAGACTGGGCGCGCAAGTCGCTCTCGAACACGGGTACGTGGAAGCGCGCGCCTCCCGGTTGCTCGGCGCGGAAATCCTGTTCGAAGGAGTCACCGTTACCGGGACCGAAAACGCGATGCTCGCCGCGGTCCTCGCCAGAGGCACGACGCGCCTTGGCAATGCCGCCCGGGAGCCGGAGGTCGTGGATCTGGCGCGGCTGCTCCGGGCCATGGGGGCGCGCATCGCCGGGGAGGGGACCGAGACGATCGAGATCGAGGGCGTCGAGTCGCTTCACGCGGCCGAGCACGAGGTCGTCCCGGATCGCATCGAGGCGGGAACCTATGCGATCGGAGCCGCGCTGACTCGGGGAGACGTCTCCGTCCGCAACTGCCGGCCCGGGCACCTGCGGGCCTTGACCGCGAGGCTCCAGGCGAGCGGCGTCGGGATCCAAACAGGCGAGGACTGGATTCGTGTGCACGGCGACGCCTCCCTTTCCCCCCAGGACCTCGCCACCGCGCCGTACCCGGGCTTCCCGACGGACCTGCAGGCGCAGTGGATGGCGCTGGCCACTCGCATGGATGGGATCTCCACGATCACGGAGACGGTCTTCGAGAATCGATTCCAGCACGTGCCCGAGCTCGTGCGCATGGGGGCGCGCATTCGCCTGGAAGGACGCTGGGCGATCGTGGAGGGGCCCGCCCGCCTGACGGGAGCGTCGGTCATGGCGAGCGATCTCCGGGCCTCTGCGGCGCTCGTCCTGGCCGCTCTCGCCGCGCAAGGCGAGACGATCGTGGACCGCGTCTACCATCTGGATCGGGGATACGTCCGGATGGAGGAAAAACTCCGCGCACTGGGCGCCCGCGTCCGGCGTACGTCGGAGCCGACCGGGGCCTTTCCGATCCCCGGCTATGTCCACGAGACCGGATGAGCCGCAGGCCTTGCCCTCCGTTACGAACGCGGCTCTTGAGATGAACGCCCCGAATCGAATCGGTGAGGTCCTGCTGACGGTCGAGGACGTGTCGCTCTCATTCGGTGGCGTCACGGCCCTTTCCGGAGTCAGCCTCGAGGTGCGGCGCGGCGAGATCTGCGCGATCATCGGTCCCAACGGGGCAGGCAAGAGCTCGCTCTTGAACGTCTTGAACGGCGTTTACCATCCCCATCGCGGTTCGATCACCTTCCAGGGGATCCGGCGGCGGCGCATGAACCCGCACGAGACGGCCAGGAAAGGGATCGCCCGGACCTTTCAGAACATCGCCCTGTTCAAGGGGATGAGCGTGCTCGAGAACATCCTGACGGGGCGGGCGCTGAAGATGCGATCGAATCTGTTCGCCCAGGCGCTCTACTGGGGTCCGAGTCAGAAGGAAGAAATCGCCCACCGCCGGAGAGTCGAGGAGATCATCGATTTTCTCCAGATTCAGGCGGTTCGCAAGACTCCCGCCGGCCGCCTCCCCTATGGACTGCAGAAGCGAGTCGAGCTCGCCCGCGCTCTGGCGGCGGAGCCGGTGCTGCTGCTCTTAGACGAGCCGATGGCGGGGATGAACGTCGAGGAGAAGCAGGACATGTGCCGGTTCATACTCGACGTCAACGACGAGCTGGGGACGACGATCGTCCTGATCGAACATGACATGGGGGTCGTCATGGACCTCTCCGACCACGTGGTTGTGCTCGACTACGGCCTCAAGATCGCCGATGGCACCCCGGACCAGGTCCGAGACGATTCCGCGGTCATCGACGCGTACCTGGGAGTGGCGCATGGATAAGGCGCTCGTTCGCTTCTGATGGACTGGTCCTTCTTCTTCGAGGTCCTGATCGGCGGCCTGCTCGCCGGCATCATGTATTCCCTCGTCGCGCTTGGCTTCGTCCTGATCTACAAGGCCTCCGGGGTCTTCAACTTCGCGCAGGGCGCGATGGTCTTCTTCGCCGCCCTGATCTTCGTCTCGCTCTTCGAGAAGGGCTGGGGGCTCGCGGGCGCGGCCGCGGCGACGCTCGGCGTCATGGTCGTGCTCGCGTTCTTCGTCGAGCGCGTCGTGCTGCGCCCGCTCGTCAACCAGCCTCCGATCGCTCTCTTCATGGCGACGATCGGTCTGGCGTTCCTGATCGAAGGGTTCGCGCAGGGAATTCTGGGCGCCCAGGTTCACGGCCTGGACATCGGCATCGCCGACGTTCCCGTCCAGATCGGTGGGATCAACATCAGCAAGTTCGACCTTTTCGCCGCCGCCGTCGCGGGCCTGCTGGTGGCGATGCTGGCGTTTTTCTTCAGCAAGACTCGGATCGGACGGGCGCTGCGCGCGGTGGCCGACGACCACCAGGCCGCGCTCGCGGTCGGGATTCCGCTCGAGCAGATCTGGGTCGTCGTCTGGACCGCCTCCGGTTTCGTGGCGCTCGTAGCAGGCATTCTCTGGGGATCCCGTACGGGTGTTCAGTTCTCGTTGACGTTCACCGCCCTGAAGGCCCTCCCCGTCTTGATCCTGGGAGGCTTCACTTCGATCCCGGGCGCGATCGTGGGCGGCCTCCTCGTGGGCGCTTCCGAGAAGCTCGCCGAGGTCTACCTCGGTCCCCACATCGGCAGCGGTCTGGAGAACTGGTTCCCTTACGCGCTGGCGACGCTCTTCCTGCTCGTCCGTCCCGAGGGACTGTTTGGAGAGAAAAGGATCGAGCGTGTCTAGATGAAGCACGGAGGGCGAAAGGCGAAAGGCGAATGGCGAATGGCGGGGTGGCCAGACGATTTTCCTTCGCCCTTCGCCGTTCGCCCGGCGCCGGCGGAAGCATGATCTACCGCGAAGCCGGACAGTTCCACGCGACCTACGCGGAAGACCAGAGGATCTTTCCGATCCGTCAGGATCGCATCGCCTTCGTGGGAATCCTTCTCATCGCCTTCGTGCTCGTTCCGCTGATCGGCAACGACTATTGGTTCAGCGCGATCCTGATTCCCTTTCTCATCCTTTCGCTCGCCGCCTTGGGCCTGAATATCCTGACCGGCTATGCCGGGCAGCTCTCGCTCGGCTCCGCCGCCTTCATGGCAGTGGGCGCGTTCGCGGCCTACAACCTGATGCTGCGCGTGCCGCACATGCCCCTGCTTGCGAGCTTCTTCGTGGCGGGTCTCGTCACCGCGGCCGTCGGGCTCGTCTTCGGCCTGCCCAGCCTGCGGATCAAGGGGTTCTATCTGGCCGTCACGACGCTCGCCGCGCAGTTCATCATCGAGTGGGTGCTCACGAAGTTCGGATGGTTTTCCAACTACAATTCTTCCGGCGTCATCAGCGCACAGAAGATGGTGATCCTGGGCTACCGCTTCGAGAGCCCCGTCCGGCGTTATCTTCTGACGCTGGCCCTGGTCTCGCTGCTCGCCCTGGCGGCGAAGAACCTCGTGCGCAGCCGGATCGGAAGGTCCTGGATGGCCATTCGAGACATGGACGTCGCCGCGGAAGTCATCGGGATTCCGATGCTCGAAACCAAGCTCCTGGCATTCGCCGTCAGCTCCTTTTATTGCGGCGTGGCCGGCGCTCTCTGGGCGTTCGCGTACCTGGGAACCGTCGAGCCGCAGGCCTTCGACCTGACCCGCTCCTTTCAGATTCTGTTCATGATCATCATCGGCGGCCTCGGAAGCGTGCTCGGCTCGTTTCTCGGCGCCGCCTTCATCGTCCTGCTGCCCATCTTCCTGAACGTGGCGGCCCATTCGTTCTTCTCGGCCGGCGTGAGTCAGAGCCTCACATCCAACCTGGAGCTGATGGTTTTCGGAGCGCTGATCATTTTCTTTCTGGCGGTCGAGCCGCTCGGTCTGGCGCGCCTCTGGCAGACCGGAAAGGAGAAGCTGCGCCTCTGGCCGTTTCCGCACTGAAACCGTCCACATGAGGAGAACAA
>JBKPDV010000075.1:0-12004 GCA_046728075.1 Acidobacteriota bacterium
TGGTGCACGACGAAATACTCGGACCGCTTCGCGGCGGGAGTGATGTTCGTCGGTATCACCGATCTGGTCTCCAAGGCGGGCACGACGGACATCTCGCAAGAGGAGTTCCTGGTGCACAACCGGCGTTGGCCGTGGGACGACTGGAACAAGGCACTCGAAAGGAGCCCGATCACGCACGCCCGAGAGTCGCACACGCCGCTCCTGATCCTCGACGGCAAGGAGGACCCGCGCGTGCATCCGAGCCAGTCGCTCGCGTTCTATCGGTACCTGAAGCTTCAGGGAAGGGCGCCGGTCCGCCTCGTCCTGTATCCCGGCGAAGGGCACGGCAATCGAACCTCCGCTCATCGTCTCGACTACAACCTCCGCATGCTCCAGTGGTTCGAGCACTACCTGAAAGGCCCGGGAGGCGAGCCGCCGGGCTATGAGATCGATGAGGAATACCGCAAGCCGGGTTCTTAGCGCCGTCGCGTTCCCCCTCTCCGTACTGGCGATAGCGGCAGCGTCGTCCGGCGACGAGCGTCCCCGCATCCGCGAACTCGGCGTCTCGCCGGGGGTTCTTTCGCCGGGAAAATGGAACGCGATCACGGACGTAGCAGGAGTTCGAGTCGGACACAAGACGCTCGCCGAAGGGGACTCGATCCGCACGGGGGTGACGGCCATCCTGCCGCACGGCGGCAACATCTTTCAAAAAAAAGTCCCGGCCGCCGTGTACGTCGGCAACGGCTTCGGAAAGGCCGCGGGCTTCCTGCAGGTTCGCGAGCTCGGCAACATCGAGACGCCGATCGTTCTGACGAACACTCTGGCCGTGGGAATCGCCGTGGACGCGGTTGCCGGTTGGACACTCGCGCAGCCGGGAAATGAAGGGGTCCTGTCCGTCAATGCTGTCGTGGGAGAGACGAACGACGGCGGTCTGAACGACATTCGGGCGCGGCGGGTGACGGCCAGGGACGTCGTGGCCGCAATCGAAGCGGCGAAGGACGGACCGGTTCTCGAGGGCAGCGTCGGGGCGGGGACCGGTACGGCGGCCCTCGGATGGAAAGGAGGGATCGGGACCTCGTCGCGAGTTCTTCCCCCCAGGCTCGGCGGTTACACCGTCGGCACGCTTGTCCAATCCAACTTCGGCGGAATCCTGACGATCGATGGTGTCCGCGTGGGCGAGAAGCTCGGTCGCTACGATTTCCGGGATTCGATCGAAACCGGCGCTTCTCCGGAAAAAGGCTCGTGCATGATCGTGATCGCGACGGACGCGCCAATTTCTTCTCGCAACCTCGAGCGACTGGCCCGCCGCGCTGTGCTCGGCCTCGCGCGCGCCGGCTCGTACATGTCCAACGGCTCCGGCGACTTCGTGATCGCCTTCTCGACGAAGAATCTGGAGGACTACTCTCCGGCCGCCCGTACGCGAATCGTCGAGGAGGTCCAGAACGACTTCGTCAGCCCGCTCTTCCTGGCGGCCGTCGAATCGGTCGAGGAGGCCGTTTACAATTCCTTAACCCGAGCCACGACCGTCACGGGAAACGGGAAGACTCTCGAAGCGATTCCGATCGAAAAGCTTCGGGCGATTCTCGGCGACCGGAAGCGATAACCGCCGGCGCCCGCAGGGTCGCCTTTGTTCGAACGAATCCGAGGCCATCCTTTCGGCCGTAATCCCAACAGCGTCAAACGTCGTCGTATGCGAGGGAAGACGAGCATGCCAAGGATCGCTTGGTTGGCGGCACTTCTGGCGTTTGCCGGCAGAGTCTCGGCGTTGGAGAGTTATGCCTGTAGTCCGACGACCGGCCTTTCTTCGCCGGTTGCCGCCTGCACCGCTGCCAATCCGTGCACAAAGCCGGACCCGAGCCTCAATGTTTCCATTCTGAGTACTCCCACGCAGATTCCCGTCTGCCATACGACGCAGAGCGGCCGTCCATCGTTCTCTGACGATCCTCCGGACCGCGGCGTAGCGGCGGACGGCGTCGATCGGTATGCCTGTGTCTTTCGTCCGTCCGGCGCTTCGCGCCTCGCGCCTCGCCCCCTGGTCCTGTTCTTCCACGGCGGTCTCTCCAACGCCGCGACGATCTACAACGGAATGTCGCTGCGGTCCAAGGCGATCGGCTTCGACCTGACGGGAGACCCGCTTCGACCTGGATTCTTTCTGGTCTCGGTTCAGGGCCGCAATTTGAACTTTCCGACGGAGGCCGATCCTCAGGGACCTCTGCACGACTTCTTCTATAGAGATCTGAAGTCTCCTTCGTCGAATCCCGACGTCGCGAACGCCGATCGCCTGATCGACGAGTTCGTCACGACGGGCGCCGTCGACCGATCGCGCATCTACGTCATGGGTTGGTCCAACGGAGGCTTCTTCGCGCAGATGTACGCGATCGCGCGCCACGCGACGCCGACTCCTGGTGGCAACCGGGTCGCCGCCGCGGCGATCTACTCTTCCGCCGACCCGTTCAATGGCGTCCAGAAGGGGGAGTCTCCTTCCTGCCAGCTCAACCCCTACCCCCTCTCGACCGTTCCGATCTTCCTGACTAGCCGGTCCTGCGACTACATCGCGTGCGACGAGGCGCAGAGCGCGCACCTCGTGGATCAGGGTCAGATCGTCCCGCCGGGCTACATCGTCGGGCCCTGGATCTCGACGCTGATCAATCGAGTCGGGGATCCCAACGTTCGGTGGATGATCGTCCGTGGCGACGGCCCCACGGTGTCGGCCTGCACGCCGCCTCTTCTTTGTCCGTACGCCACGGCGACCGTCAACCACATCCACTGGCCCGACGGCGTCGAGGATGGGAGCGGGATCGACCACGAGCCGGAGATCCTCGGTTTTCTCCGGGACAATCCTCTCGTCCGGACGCACGTTCTGGCGCCACGGCGCTAAAGCGGCAGGCTGCAGCCGTAACAATCTATATATTGTTGTCTAGGGAACCGGAGCGGGAGCCTGGTGCTGTTGGAGAAGGTCGCGCGTTGCGGGATGCCTCGGGTGAGCCAGCACACTGCCCGCGGGACCTTCCTCGACGACGACTCCTTCCGCGAGGATCAGGACCCTGTCGGCGAAGTCCCGCGCAAAGTCCACGTCGTGCGTCGCGATGAGGAGTCCCCGCCCGTCCTGTCCCAGCTTGCGCAGTGTCGCGCCGAGAGAACCCCGGCGCGCGGGGTCGAGCGCGGCCGTGGGTTCGTCCATCAGAAGGAGGGGAGGATCGACCGCGAGCGCTCGAGCGATGGCCACCCGCTGCGCCTCGCCGCCCGAGAGCTCCCTCGGGTAAGCGGAAGCGCGGGAGCCCACGCCCAAGGATTCCAGAAGAGCGATCCCGTTTTCGCAGGCCAGAGCCGCGGACTGATCGTGCACATGGACGGGGGAAAGCACCACGTTTTCCAGAGCGGTCAGGTGCTCGAAGAGAGCATTCGTCTGAAAGACCATGCCGACTCGACGCCGAAGCTCGCGAAGGCGGGATTCCGGAGGCACCGGACCGGGGGAGAGAGAGAACCCGTCCACCTGAATCGATCCGGAGCCAAAAGGCTCGAGCGCGCACACCGACCGGAGCGCGGTGGTCTTGCCGCATCCGGAGAGTCCCATCAGCGCAACGAACTCTCCCCGCGCGACTTCGATCGAGACCCCCTTCAAGACCTCACGCGACCCGCGCGTGAGCCGCAACGCGTCGACGACGAGCAGCCTGGTCACGCGGCGCTCCAGCGTCGCTCCAGGCGGCGCGCGAGCCGCGAAAGGGGCAGCGACAACGCGAGGTAGATGGCCGCGCAGAGCGCGCCCGGTAGCGCCCAGCTCCCGATATTGGCGGCGAAGATCGCCGTCTCCTTGGTCAGCTCGACGACAGTGATCACCGAAACGAGCGAGGAGTCCTTGAGAAGCGCCACGAAGTCATTGGTCATGGGCGCCAGAGCCAGGCGCAAGGCCTGCGGCCCGCGCACGAGCCGGAAGATCAGCCACTCCGAGAAGCCGAGCGTGCGGGCCGCCTCCAACTGCACGCGCGGCACGGCGAGGAGCGCGCCCCGGTAGATCTCGCTCTCATAGGCCGCATAGTTCAATCCCAGCCCGAGCAACGCCGCGACGAAGGCGGGAAGTCTCACGACCGAGGTGAGACCGTAATATAGGACGAAGAGTTGAAGCAGCACCGGAGTCCCGCGAACGAGCTCCACATAGCCTGTAAGCAGCGTTGCGACGGGCCTCGCCCCATAGATCCGGCCCAGCGCGATCGCGCAGCCGGTGAGGACGGCGAGCGCCATCGCAAGGCAGGTCAGGACGAGCGTGACTCCGGCGGCTCGGAGAAGAGCCGGCAAATAGCGGATCGCGGCCGACGGGGCGGATCCGCGGTCCGGAGACGGGGCGGGGAGAGCTGCCGCTTCCTGGGCGAGTACTCGCTGGAAGAAGGGGCGCTGCGATTCGTCCCACACATCCCACCGTCGGAAGATTCGCTCGAGAGTTCCGTTGCGCATTGCCTGGCGCAGGATTCCGTCGATTCGGTCCCGTAGCGCCGTGTTGCGCCGCGCAAGCACGCCGACGTAGTGGCCCGTCGCGATCGGTTCCGGCTCGATCGCGAGTCCTGACACGCGTTTCAAGGAGCGGGCGGCGATGATGTTGTCCAGCAGAACCGCGTCGAGGCGTCCCTGAGCGAGGTCCGTGTAAGGGTGCACGTCGTCGTCGTAGGAGACGATTTCGATCCGATCGCGGGCGGCGAGCAGGATGTCGTAGGCGATCGTGCCGGCCAGCGTGCCCACGCGCCGACCCGAGAGGCGGCTCAGAGTCGGGTATCGGCCGCGCTCCTCGGCGCGCACGGCCAGCACTTCGCGAAACTCGAAGTAGGGGATCGTGACGGCGTGCCGCTCCCGCCGCGTCGGCGTGTCCTCGACGCCGGAGAGGCCGATGTCGAAGTCGCCGCGCTCGACCGACGCGTCGATCGATTGAAATGCGACCTGCAGGAACCGCGGGCGACGGTCGAGGCCGCGAGCCAGAACCTCCGCGACCTCGACGTCGAAACCCCGCAGGCGCGACGGGTCCGCTGGATCGGCTTCGACGTAAGGAGCGCCGCCCCCCGCGTCGCCGCCCCAGAGGAGAACGCGGGGAGAGGACGGGGGGACGGGGGGACGGGGGGACGGGGCGTGTGGAGAGAGCGACGCGGGGACGCGGGGACGCGCGGACGCGGGGAAAGCAAGGAGAAAAGCGGTAAGAAGGGCGGCGGAGTGGTTCACAGCAGGCCGGTGTCCGTCACCGGGCGCGGCCGGTTTCGGCGCAGGAAGATCCAGAAGGTCAGCAGGCCGGTGACGAATCCCCCAACGTGCGCCCAGAAAGCGATTCCGCCCGCCGCACGCGGGCTCGCGACGGCGAGCGCTCCACCGAAAAATTGCGTGAGAAACCAGAGGCCGAGGTACAGAAACGCCGGCACCTCGAAAAAGATGGGGAAAATCAGGATCGGGAACATCGCGACGATGCGCGCATGCGGGAAGAGGACGAAGTAAGCCGCCATCACTCCCGCGATCGCGCCGGAGGCTCCAACGGCGGGAACGGTCGAGTTGGGGTTCAAGAAGACGTGAAGGAGGCCTGCGGCCAGTCCGCAGATCAGATAGAAGAGAACGAACCGAAGAGGGCCCATCCGGTCTTCCACGTTGTCTCCGAAGATCGCGAGCACCCACATGTTGCCGATGATGTGGAGCCAGCCGCCGTGCAGGAACATCGTCGTGACGAAGGGCAGGAGCGTTCGCGGATAGCCGACCTCGGCCGCCCACTCGGGGTGCAGGAACCGCGCGGGAACGAGGCCGTAGAGGTACATCAGATTCTCCGCCGCACTCGGAGGAAGCGCGATCTCCTGGATGAACACGAGGACGTTGAGGAGAATCAGAATCCAGGTTGCGAAAGGGAAGTGCTGACGTGGAACCGTGTCGCGAATCGGGAACATGGAGATTGATTCATTGACTCATTGTTCATTGATCCATTGAGAGACCCGCGAATCGACGAGCCCCAATCAGACAATGAATCAATGATTCACTGGTTCAATCCTCCTGACGTGCAGCAGTTCGTTCCAGAGGAAGATCGGGCCCACCAGGAGGTGCAGCAGATTTTTGAAGAACGCCGGCGACTTCTTCTCGTAGCGAGCGTGGCCGATGCCCTGGAAGATCCAGCCCGCCACGAAAGCCGCCAGCCCGATGCGCCAGTCTGCGACGAACCGGGCGATCAGGTCGAGCGCGACCGCTTCCGCCAGCATCGTCAGGCCGAGAGGCACGGAGAGGGTCAGATAGTAGAGAGATGCCACGGCGACGAAGACCTCGGCGAGAGTCCAGCGCCCGCCCGGCAGCGCCGCCAGTTGCAGCAGAGCCAGGAGACCGTACACGATGAGCGTGATTCCGAAGGCGTGGCACACCAGGTTGCCGCGCGTCCGGTGATAAGAGCCGTAGTCGGTCAGCAGCGCGTCGATGCGGGTCAGGCTGTGCCCCTCTCGCGCCGGAATTATAGGTGCGTCCGGAAGCGCCCAATCTTCTCTTCGCGTGGAGGAGAATCAGGCGATGAAGAGCATGGTCCTCGATCACCCGGCGAAGGCCGAGGAGCGCCCTCTCGGCTTGCGGGAGGGGAAAGAGCCGTCGCCCGGAGAAGGGGAAGTCGCGATCGCCGTCGAAGCTTGCGGTGTCTGCCGGACGGATCTTCACATCCTGGAAGGAGAAGTTGCGGCGAAGCTCCCCATCGTGCCGGGACACCAGGCGGCGGGAAAGGTTGTGGCGGCGGGCTCCGGAGTCGAGCAATTCCAGGCGGGAGACCGGGTCGGCGTGGGCTGGATCGCCTCCACGTGCGGCGTCTGCCGTTTCTGCCGCTCGGAGCGCGAGAACCTCTGCGAGAAGGCGACGTTCACGGGGCGAGACCGCGACGGCGGCTACGCGGAGCGGATCGTGGCCGACGCGAAATGGGTCTATCGCCTTCCGGAGGATTTCTCGGCGGTTGAAGCCGCGCCGCTGCTGTGCGCGGGCATCATCGGCTACCGTTCGCTGCACCTCTCGGGAATTCGGTCCGGCGAAGCGCTCGGTCTGTTCGGCTTCGGTGCGTCCGCGCATCTGGCCATCCAGGTCGCCGTGCACTGGAAGTGCCGCGTCTACGTCTTCACCCGCGAGGAACACCACCGGCGACTCGCCCGGGAGATGGGGGCGGCCTGGGCAGGCGATACGCACGACGACCCCGGGCTGCCTCTGGACGCTGCCGTGACGTTCGCGCCGGCGGGAGAGATCGTGATCGCGGCCCTGTCCCGGCTCGACCGCGGAGGAGCCGTCGCGATCAACGCCATCCACATGAGCGATATCCCGACTTTCCAGTACGAGAAGCTTTACGGAGAACGGCGGCTGCGCAGCGTCATGAACTACACGCGGCGCGACGCGGCGGAGTTTCTGGAGCTCGCCGGGCGTATCCCTATCCGAGCCGAAACACGGATCTACCCGCTGCCCGAGGCCAACGAGGCGCTGATCGCCGTCAAACGCGGCCAGATCCGCGGCGCGGCGGTCCTCCGAATCTGACTCGACCCCGCTTACTCGACCGAGACTCGAAGACGCCGGGGCCGGTCGCCCGGAACGAAGCGAAGACTCCGCAGTGCCTCGGAGTCCTTGTCGGCCTTTTCCTGCCAGGCCTGGACCTGAGCGCGCTCCTCCTCCCGGGCGGCCGTCTTTTTTTGCAGGCCCTTCTGGATCGGTTGAACCTCTCTCACGCGACCGCTCGCCTCGACCACGAGCACGAACTCCCGCCCGCGCAGATCCACCGGAAGGTCGATCTGCGCCGCGTTCAAGAGGGTCGGAACCGAGCCCCAGTCGTCACCCGCGAGGATCTTCAGACTTGGCCGGGCGGCCGCAGAGTCGGCGACGCCGTCGAGAGCGTACGCTCCTTCGCCGCCGGCCTTCTCCCCGACGCGTCCTTGCGCTGCCGCTGCCGCGGGAGCCCTCGGCGCGGATTGCTGTCTCGCCGCCCCGCTCTGCGCCTCGAATTTCGACTCGCTCGGCTTGGCCGCGTTCATTCGATTGTCGGCGTCCTGGCGCGACGCCTCGTTGTCCTGCAGCTTGTCCTTGGCGCGCGCGTTTCCGCCGGCGAGCTTCTCGTCGGCGGAAGAGGATTTCAGCGTCTCGGAGCTCGTGGACCCGCGGGAGGCCGGTTTGTTTTCCAGCGCCCCTTCTCTGGCCGGCTCAGGCGCCCTCGCGGAAGACTGTGGAGGCGCGGCCGGAGGAGCCGGAGCGGACGCCGGCTCCTTCGCGTTTCCGGCGACCGAGCGATCGCGCTCCATCGTGACGGGGATCGGCGCGCTCTCGCTCGCGAGCCGCCGTTGCGCCGCCTCGCGGCGGACGACAACGGTCGACCCGATAAGAACCGCGAGAAGCGCCGCGGCGAACGCGCCGGCCCAGCGCAGGTCGATACCAAAGGACACTCCGAAGGAGCTGCGCCGGCGGTTCCCGGCCTGCAGCTTGCGCAGGATCCTCGCGGAAAGGTCGGGCGCCGCGGGCCGCGGACGGCTCGAGCGAAAGAGCGCGAGAGCGGACTCGAACTCGGAGGCGGCGCGGCGGCATTCGGCGCAATGCGCGCGATGCGATTCGAACTGGGCCCGTTCGGCCGCGGTCAGCTCCCCGTCGAGGAGGCGCGACAGAAACTCCGACGAACGGCCAGGGTGTGGTGCGAGAGAGCTCATGAGGTCATCTTTCCGGAACGCATCCACGGGAGAAGGATTGCCTTGAGCTGTCCCCGCCCCCGCGCGATTCTCGATTTCACCGTGCCGACGGGGATCTCGAGCGACAGCGCGATCTCCTCGTAGCTCCATTCTTCCAGATCTCTCAGGACGACCGGCATGCGGAATTCCGCGGGCAGGAGCTTCAGCGCCTCGGCCACGAACCGGCGAGACTCTCCCGCTCGAGCGTCCTCTTCCGGACTCGCCGCGCTGCCCCGGGGCTCGGGGGAGCTCTCCTCGTCCCGGCTTCCCGCAAAAATCCGCCGGAAGCGGGAAAGGGACCGGTATCGGTTCTTCACGGCGTTGTCCGCGATCGAGGCGAGCCAGGCGCGCGGAGGAGCCTCTTGCCGAAACGCGCCCAGGCCTCGATACGCTTTCAGGAAGACATCCTGGGTCAGATCGTCCGCGTCCTGTTCCCCGACGGCTCGCGCCATCCACCGGTGCACTGTCTCGGCGTGCCGGCGAACGAACTCCGAGAACGCGGTCTCCTCTCCCTCCTTCGCGAGCGCCATGAGCTGCTCGTCGGAGGCGTCCGCGAGACTGGCGGGGGACCGCTGCGGATCGTCGAGCGACACGACGGATCTATTCTCAGCGATGGCGGTCGGGATCAGGTGCATATTCCCGGGAAAAGCCGGTCGCGTGCTCGCGGCTCGAAAGGTCGTCGCCACCTCGAGACAGCACACCCAGGCGAACCAGCTCGCGCCGGAATTCGTAGCGCAGAGCGATCCGAGCCGCTGGCGTGGGGTCTTCCTCGAAACGCACCCACTGGACCGGGTTGCTCGTGCGCTCGCCGATTCCGGTGGCGGCGTAGCCGTCCTTTTCCTCGTACCGATCGGGGCGGATACCCCCGTCGGCAGGCGGCGCCGGTGTCTGCGCGCTTCGAGCATCGCTCGTGGGCTCGGGGCTCGACTGGGAGCGTCCCCGTGCCGCCTCATCGCGGGTGGCCGGCGCGTTCTGCGGCGTGCCGCCTTCTGCGGCGCCCGCCCGTCCCTTAACCTGTCCATCCCACTCTTTGTCGCGGGGCGACTCGAGAGCGATGGGAGGTGCTCGGTGGCGGCCGCGAAAAAAGACGGCCTCGATCGTGCCGACGTTGGACGTATCGCCGAGCCACTTCGCGTAGGAGCGGGCCGTCTCCGTGAAGAAGAATCGGCGTGCGGTGTCACCGGAGACTTGCCAGCCGGGAATGTCCAGCGTCTGCCAGGGATCCAGGACCCACTTGGTCGCGGACCGTTCCCCGGTGCGCTTGGCATCGACGACGTTGCGGCCGTCGACCGAGATCGCAACGGCGACCCGCTCGGCCGTCGGATTGGAGACGCTCAAGGTGAAGGGGCGGCCGCGCAGGGCTTCGACGTAAGTGCGGCCCTGCCAGGGATATTCGGAGACTCGATATCCGTCCACGAGCACGGAAATTTCGAATCCGCGCGACTCCGCCGCGAATGCCGGAAGGGCCGGAAAGACTGCGAGGAGAGCCCAGAGAGTGACCGTCGCGATACGGCGCATGATGATCCCTCCTGCAGGAAGGGACACCGCAGCCGCCGGGAGGTTCCGCGGGCAGGACTTGGGTGGGAGGACGTAGGTGGTAGGGGGGGCCTACGTCCGACGTCCTACGTCCTAAGGCCTTTTAGCCCTTGGACCTCGTCTCGATCGGCCCCGTGATCAGCCTGGCTCCGCGCTGCCAGGTCAAGTACGACCAGGCCCATTCGAACATCACGAGGACGCGGTTTCGAAAGCCGATGAGAAAGAGGATGTGGACGAAGCACCAGAAGAGCCACGCCGGAAATCCGCTCAAACGAACGCGTCCCAGATCGGCAATCGCGGCTGCGCGCCCGAGGACCGCGAGGTTGCCGGGATCGCGGTAGTGAAAGGGAAGCATCGGTTCGCCGTGGATTGCGCGACGGATGTTCTCAGCGGCGTGTCGGCCGGCCTGGATCGCGACCTGGGCCACACCGGGCAGCGGCTTTCCCGATTGGTGCAGGAAGGCGGCCTGGTCTCCGATCACGAAGATCTCGGGATGGCCCGGGATCGTGAGATCCGGCTCCGCGAGGACGCGGCCCGCGCGATCGAGTGGAGCGGCGAGAGAACGGGTCAGGGGAGACGCGGCGACCCCGGCGCACCAGAGAATTGTTGCCGCCATCAGAGGGGCCCCGGCGATCTCGACGGAATCCGGCGCGATGGCCGTCACGGGAGAGCTCTCACGAATCTCGACGCCGAGGCGCCGGAGGGATTCCGCGGCGCGGCTGGAGAGCTCCTCGGGGAAGGTCGGCAGGATGCGCGGGCCGGCCTCGAGCAGCAGAATGCGCGCCTCTCGAGGGTCGATCGACCGAAAGTCCGAGACCAGAACGTGGCGCGAGATTTCCGCTATCGCTCCGGCCAGCTCCGCTCCAGTCGGTCCGCCTCCAACCAGAACAAATGTCAGGAGGGCGCGCCGCCTCTCCACATCCGTCTCCCTCTCGGCCCTCTCGAACGCGAGGAGGATCCGCCGGCGAATCTCGATCGCGTCCTCCAGGCTCTTCAACCCGGGCGCGAAGGCTTCCCATTCATCGTGCCCGAAGTAGGAGTGGCGAGCTCCGGTCGCGACGATCAGGTAGTCGTAGTCGAGCGAGCCTTCATCCAGGATGACGCGGCGCGCCTCGGGCTCGACCTGGAGCACGTCCGCCAGGAGGACCTCCGCATTGGCTTGATGCCGGAGGATGGACCGGATCGGATACGCGATGTCGCCCGGGGACAGGGCGGCCGTCGCGACCTGATAGAGCAGAGGCTGGAAGAGGTGGTAGTTGCGCCGGTCGACTACGGTGACGCGCACGGGCGCCCGAGCCAGAGCCCGCGCAGCCGTGAGGCCGCCGAAGCCGGCGCCGACGATGACGACGTGGGGAGACTGAGCCAGCCGGAATCCTCCCGCTGTCATTCCGAGGAGCGAAGCGACGAGGAATCTACTCCGTTCGGCTCAAATGCGGCAACGTGGCTCGGCTCAGACGAGGGCAGATCCCTCGCTGCGCTCGGGATGACCGATCGCGCGACATCGCGTGATCGGTCACTTCGCGAACACCTCGTCCACCGGCGTGATCTTCACTTTGTCCGCCGGAATGCTCAGCTTGAGGGCCCCTATGACCTTGTCCTCGTCGAGCAGCTCTTTGGGCTTCTCACCGTCGTACTTGATGGGAGAGAACTCGTCGGAGACGAGGCGTTTCTTCAAGTCCTCCGCGTCCTTCGTCACGATGACCACCGTCAGATCCTTGGCCGAAAGATGCTTGCGAATGGCGGCGTTGACGTCCTCGCGCGTGAGCCTGGCAAGCTTCTCGCGCATGGTGGAAGCGAAATCGCCGATCCCGTAC
>JBKPDV010000076.1:0-9164 GCA_046728075.1 Acidobacteriota bacterium
CAAGCTCGTCTCGTGGGCTCGGAGATGTGTATAAGAGACAGCCTTCTCGGCTCTGCAGCCGCGCAGCTTCCAAGGCTCGCAGCCCGTCCTGGTCACGCGAGAGCTCAAGGGGTTCGATTTCGAGGCGCCCGGCTGGCGCGATCAGGCCGAGCAGGCGCTTCGCGAGCTCTACGGCGCGGATCGAGGACCGGTCGGCCGGCTCGGAGTGCGTGCGCTCGATGCCGTTCGCGAGGTCCGGAGCGCCCCGGAACTCGCGGCGCCGCCCGCCAACGGTGCGGTCTATCCGAAAAGCGCCCTGGGCGAGGCCTTCCGTCAGGCCGCGCAGCTGATCCGCGCGGACCTGGGAGTTCGCTGCCTGTTTGTGGACGTGCCCGGAGAATTCGACACGCACTCAAACCAGCTCGATCACAACCGGAAGGACTACGCCGAACTCGCCGGGGCGCTCGCCGCGTTCGACCGGGATCTCGGCCGCCAGATGGACCGCGTGGTCGTGCTCGTCGTCACGGAATTCGGACGCACGGTCGCCGAGAGCGGCTCGGCAGGCACCGATCACGGTTCGGCGGGCGCCATGCTCGTGCTCGGGAACCCGGTTCATGGAGGGCGCGTCTCGGGCCGCTGGCGGGGTCTGGCCAAGAAGGAACTTTACGAAGAGCGGGACCTGCCCGTCACGACGGATTTTCGAGACGTGTTTGCGACTGTGGCACGTAAGCATCTGGGGGTCTCGGACGGTTCCTCGCTCTTCCCGGGATACGAGCCACGGGACGAGCCCGGAATTCTGCGATAGTCCGCGGCCTTTCAGGCCTGGCGCGCTCTGCTGGCGAGCCACGCTCCCTTCAGCACGGCGTAAACGTGGTAAACGGCGAACGCGGCGCGGCGCGGAAAACCCGAGATCAGCCAGAACTTGCGCCAGAGCTCGCGCGAACGCGTGATCTTCGAAGAGGGCCGCTCCGACTCCCCGGGAAGGACCGCTCGATCGAGAAACCAGCGCGAAGGACGGGCGAGCAGGACTGCGCGCGCTCTCCGGACGGAATCCGTCTCGAACTCGGGGAACACCCGACCGGTCTGCCGCAGCGCGCCATAGAGGGCGCGCTCGGCGCGCCAGCGTGGCGCCTCCGAGACGGCCTCGGCGAGCTCCCGCGCTCCGTTGCGGCAAAGGAGCCAGAAATCGAGATATCGGACCAGGGGCACGGCGAACTGGTCGTTGGCGAGCGAAATCGCGTGATACAGGATCGCGTCGGTGTCTCCCAGGCGCTGCGCGGCGAGACCTCCCGCATCCAGCGGAGCGCGGCGGCTCCAGACGGCATCGTAGTCGACGTGATATCGGATTCGCTGGATGAAGCTGTGGTGGACCTCCAAAGTCACGTCGCCCAAATCGAACACTCGCTCGTGATAGGAGGCGAGCCGCGCGACCGGGCCTCCGGGGAAACGCCGGGGAAGCCCTTGGTCCTCCAGCCGCCGCGTGATCGCGTCGGCGCGTGCAACTGGCACCAGTACGTCGATGTCCTGCATGGGGCGCAGCCACGTCCGCGTGTAGAGGCGGTAACGGTAATCTGCTCCCTTCAAGAAGAGGAACGGTTCGCCGCGCAGCAGTTCTCCGACGCGGGCAACGGCGAGGTCGAGAGCGGCCGCCCGGCGCGAGAAGACGCGCTGCCATGCGCGGGCCCGGCCAATCGCATCGCGAACAAGCGCCGGCAACGAGGCGTCCTCGACAAGCAGCGGCAGCAGACGTTCCTCCGCCGCGATACGCACGAGGTGGTCCGCGCCCGCCTCGTTTTTCACAGGCCAGCGGTCTCCGGCGCAGAAGCGGGAGAGCGAAGGCCAGAGGGAACCGGGCAGCGCAGAATCCAGAATGCTCCTATCGTACAGTCGCGGCCCGCCGGATGGGCGACGCGGGAGTTCTACTGGTATCTTTTTCCTTTATGAAAAAGGCCGGCGCCCTGCCGCCCATCGCGATCCTGCTCGGCGTGTTTGCGCTCTCGCGCCTGCTCTACACGACCCAAAGCGCCGGCGTCGGCGGCCTGTCGGCCTCGGGCGGGATCGCGGGGCAGGCCCGGGCGGCGCTGTCGGGGGCCAAGCTCGAGGTCGGAACGCTCGAGCGCGGCATGCCTCTGCTCGACGAGCGACTCCTCCGGGAGGACCTCTGGCGGAGTCTCTATTACCTCCATTCGCAGCCACCCCTTTTCAATCTCTTCGTGGCAGGGATGTTGCGCTCGCCCGACTTCCCCCGCGTCTACCAGTACGCCAACTGGACCTTCGGGGCGGCGCTGTACGTGGGCACTTACGCGCTCATGCGAAGGCTCGGCGCCGCGACCGCGCCGGCCCTGCTGCTGACGATCGCTTTTCTCCTGACGCCCAACGCGCTCTGGATGGAGAGCGCCATCTACTACGGAGTGCCAATCGCGCTCCTGCTCGTTCTGGCGGCCGTGTGCTTCGAACGAGCAGCCTCGAGTGGATCGCTCGTCTGGTTCGCCGGCCTTTGTCTCGTTCTTGCGATTCTTCCGCTGACGCGCGCGTTCTTCACGCTCGGATGGTGCGTTCTGGCCGCCGGCTTTTCGGTCCTCGTCCTGCTGCGCGCCGGTCCGCGCGCCGCTCCCGCGCCCGTGCGGCGCCGGAGAATCCTTCTGCTCGCCGCCGCTCCGGTTCTTCTCGTCCTCGGTTTTCAGCTCAAGCAGTTTCTGCTCTTTCGGCAATTCGCGGGTTCGAGCTGGCTCGGCTGCAACCTCGCGGCAATGACCGCCGGAATGCGGGAGGCCAAGCAAAGAGAGCTCGAGCGGGGTCGTGTCTCTCCACTCGTCAACGTCTACCGCAACTCTTCCGTGGAGGTCTATCGCCCTTACTTTCCCGTCGCCCTGACGAAGGTCGCTGCGCTGGACGAACCGCGCAAGTCCGGCGGCGAGCCGAATTTCAACAACGCCGTCTACTTGCCGGTCGGCCGGCAGTACTTGAAGGACACTCTTTACCTCATCTCCCGATACCCTCATCTCTATCTTGCAAACGTTGTGAATTCCGCCTACATCTTCTGCGGGTATCAGATCGGGATCTACTTCGATCATCCCGAGCAATTCTTTGCGCGATGGAAATGGTACGAAATCGCCGCTCCGTTTCTCGGTTTTCCGCTGATCGCCTGGGGGGTCTGGTACGGCATCCACCGCTGGAGACGAGGCGACGCCACCAGAGATCCTCGGCTGGCGACGATCGTGTTTCTCACCGGCAACGTGATCTACGTCGCGCTCGTGGCCTGCCTCGTCGAGAAGAGCGAGGGGCCGCTCTACCGTTTTCAGGTGGACGCCTTCCTCTGGACTTTGCTCGCGCTCGCCATCACCGACCGGCTTTCCCGCGGGCGCAGACAGCCGGCGGCAGCTTCCGATGTGCGGGATTAGCGTTCTCTTCGATTCGGACGCGTCGCCGGAAGGGGTCAGACGGCTTCTCTCGATGCACGGCCCGATTCGCCACCGCGGCCCGGACGGCGAGGGCTTCCTCTTTGTCTCGCCGGACGGCGTCCTTCATCGAAGCGGCGATGCGGCCCTCCTCCCGACGGCGTTCCATCCTCTCATTGGCCTGGCGTTTCGACGCCTGAAGATTTTGGATCTCTCCGAAGCGGCATCTCAGCCCATGAGCTCGCCCGACGGGTCTTGTTGGATCGTCTTCAACGGCGAGATCTACAACTTCAGGCAATTACGGGAGGAGCTGTCCGGAAAAGGACGCCGGTTTCGGACCTCCGGCGACACCGAGGTGCTTCTGGCCGCGTACGAAGAATGGGGAACCGACTGTTTCGCCCGGCTCGACGGAATGTGGTCCGTGGTGCTTCTGGATCTCAAGCGCCGGCGGCTCGTGGGCTCGCGGGACCGGTTCGGGATCAAGCCGCTCTACTGGAGCCTTCGCAAGTCGTCTCTGCTGCTCTCCTCGGAGATCAAGCAGATCCTGGCGGCCGTCGGCGAGCCGCCGCGCGCGAATGTTGCGATGGTGGAGAACTATCTTCGGGGGCGGCGGGCCCCCGTTCTCGAGGACACGTTCTTCGAGGAGGTCCAGGGCGTTCCGCCGGCCACCTGGTTCGAGATCCCCCTCGACGGGGCGCCGTCACCTCCGCGGTTTCAAAAGTACTGGGATCTTGCCGCCGCGTGCCGAGCCCGCTCGCCATTGACCTATGGAGGTGCGCTCGAGGAGTTTCACTCGATTCTTTCTTCCGCCGTGGAGTCTCATCGAGTGGCGGATGTCACCGTGGGAAGCCTGCTCTCGGGAGGGCTCGATTCCGCGGTGCTCACGAGCCTCCTTTCGGACTCGACCCGACCGGAAGGACGCGAATCGCCCAGCTTCTCCTTCGGATTTCGCGAGGCCGCGCCGCGATTTTGCGAGCTCTCGTACGTCGATGCGATGGTCCGGGAGAAGAAATTACTCAACTTCGAGACGACCTTCGACAGCCGCTGGGTATCCACTCACACCGCATCGGTGATCCGGTCTCTCGAAGAGCCGCCGCTCGGAATGCCGGCGCTCGCGCAATACCGCATCTTCGAGCTTTGCCGGAAGAAGGATTGCACCGTCGTCCTCGACGGGGAAGGGGCGGACGAGGTTCTGGCAGGATATCCCTATCACCAGAGAATGCTCTTGGCCGACCGCCTGCGAAGAGGGCGTCTGGCCGACTTCTCTCGAGAGCTCATGGCGATCGCTCACCGGGAGGCACGCGGCGCGGCCGCGGTGTTGGCCGATTACTTCCTCGCGCCGATCGCTCGCCGGAGAGGCCGGCGCGATGGCTGGCTCCCCCCCCGCTCGGCCCCTCGGCGCGATCCGATGGCGCAGGTCGATTCGAGCCCCGATCCCTCGCTCGTCAACCGCCGGCTCTTTTTCGATCTGCGCTGGGGCAACGCGAAACTGGTGCTCTCCTACACCGACAAAACCTCAATGGCCCACTCAATCGAGGCGCGCGTGCCCTATTTCGATCGGCGTCTGGTCGAGTTCGCGTTTTCCCTTCCCGACGAGTTCAAGGTCGGAAACGGAGACCGCAAGAGAATCCTGCGAGACGTCGCGCGCGAGCGCATTCCGAGTGAGATCACAGAACGCGCTGACCGGATGGGATTCGGCACCCCGGACGGCTGGCTTCTGCGGGGAGAGATGTGGCCTTCGGTCAAGGACGCGGTGCTCGATCGCCGGTGCCTCGGGAACGGATGGGTCGAGCCGGCCGCGGCCCGCCGGTTCGTCGAGGACTTCGAGCGGGGGTCTCACGACGACGCGCGCTCGATCTGGCGGCTGTTCGCGCTGGCCGTCTGGCGTGAAGAATTTCGCGTTTGACGACATAATGCCGGTGACTCCAGAAGAAGGGGAGGCAATGACGGAATCGACTCCGCGACGAGCCCGGCGAATCCTTCTCTGCGCCAGCGGGGGTTACCAGTCCTATGCGCTGCCCGGCTTCATCCTCTCGCTCCTGCGCCACTGCGCCGATGACGTGCGAGTCGTCCTGTCGCGGGCGGCGAGCCGGCTTGTCTCTCGCTATGCCGTCGAAGTCGCGAGCCGGCATCCGGTGTTTGTGGAGATGGAGGACACGGGAGAGGAGATCTACGTTCCCCACATCGAGCTGTCACGGTCCTGCGAGCTGATCCTGGTCTATCCCGCGACGATCAACATCCTCGGAAAAGTCGCCCAGGGGATCGCCGACGAGCTGATTTCAGCGCTCGTGCTTGCCAGCCCAGCTCCGGTCTTCTTCCTCCCCGTCACGAACCCGGCCATGTGGTGGCATCCCGCCGTGCAACGAAACGTCGAGAGGCTCCAACAGGACGGTTACGCGGTGCTTGCCCCGCTTCCCAATATCGAGGTCGCAACGCGCGAAGGACTGGCGGAAGTTTCCGAGCCTTTCCCCTTTCCCACGCTGTTGGCGCAGATGTCCTCGGTGCTCGCGGGCCACTCGGCCGCCGGCGCAGTCCAGCGCCGGGCCCCCGAGACGACGGGGAAGACCTAGCCTCACTGGAGGAAGCCCAGCCTCCCAAAAAGTGACGAAATAGGTGGCGTCCGGCCCTGCGGCAGCTGCTAGAATCCGCGGCAACAAGGAAGGAGGAGGAATTGTCCGCAGTGGAATCGCGTGTTTTGCGGCGGAATCCCAAGATCGAAGAAGCGCCGCTCGAAAAGGAGCTGATGCTGTTCGACCCGGACACCTCCCGCTTTTTCGTCCTCAATCGAACGATGGCATCGATCTGGCATGGCTGCGACGGAACCCTCACCCCAGCCGGAATCGTGGAACGCCTGACGCGGGAGTTCGATGGGGTCGACCCGGCGGCGGCCGAGGCGGACGTCCGCCAGGCACTGGAAGATTTGATATTGAAGGGACTTTTGGTTGATTCGGGACGAGAATCCGTTTAAGCTCCACCCATTAAGGAAGCCTGGTTCGAGTAGAAGGAGGAAGGATGAAGCCGGAAGCCACGGTGAAAATGACCACGGAACCGACCCGCCAAGACGAGCGTCCCCGTTACGAGCCTCCCCGAATCCAAGTGCTGACGGAAGCGGAGATACTGAATACCTTCCAGATCACGCAGGCGATGCAGACCTGGTGGGTTACGGGCTGCTAGGATTCGGCCCAGGTTCACGTGACCTGCGGCCGCCAAGCCTAGCGGCCGGGGTTCGGATTTAGGCAGCGCCTCCGTCTGATGATGGGTCGGGAAACCCTCGCATTGCTCGGGGTGAGAATGGAAGTTCACTCCGACGATGCCGGATTTCTGGACGAGTTCGCGATGCTCTTCGGAGGCCGGCAAGCCCTCCGCGAGCAGGAGCGAGCCTCTTTTTCCGTCCAGCTGGAAACCGAGAGCGAGAAGAACGGCTACGGAGAGCTCCAGGTCTTCGGGGACGGTCTTTCGGAGCCCGCTCGTTTCCTGGTTGGATTCTCTTCCCCGACAGTCCCGCTGCGTTTGCTGGACCATTCGGAACCCGGCTGGACGGCTCTGGGTCTTGGCGACGACCCCGACCCGATCTTTCTCTTCTCGAATACGAAATGCTTCTTTCGGCGAGTTCCCCGCTGGAGAAGGATCGTTTCGCACTTTCTCTTTCTTCGCATGCTCCGCTTGCGCCAGGATGCGCTCTTTTTTCACGCAGCCTCGATCGCAATCGCCGGCCGCGGGTGGCTTTTCTTCGGCCCCAAGGGAACCGGAAAATCGACGACGGCTCTCGCGCTGGCGGCCCGCGGACATGGATTCCTGGGAGATGAAACCGCCTGCTATCTCCCCGCGTCGGGAGAGCTTCTCCCGTTCCGCCGTCCGGTCGGGATCAAGCCCGGCCCTCAGAGCGCGCCCGTCCGGGAGGCGCTGGCTCGGTTGCGCCCCAGCCCCGACGAGGATGGGCTCGTTCGTGTGCCGATCGAGCGGCTGTTGCCGGTCGCCCCCGCGCAAGCCGTCCCGCTGGCGAACCTCCTTTTCCTTTCGGGTTTCGGTCCTCGGCCCGAGCTTTGCCAGATCCGCGCCGGACGAGAGGAGCTCTCTTGCCTCCAGCCAATCGCGAGCACCCTCGCCTCCGGCCAGGCCACGCAGAGAGTCTTTGAGATGATTCGGATGGTCGGTTCTCTCGCATGCTACCGGTTGCTCGCGGGCGACCCGGACGAAACTGCTAGACTTCTCGAAAAGGGGGTCGAATCCCGATGAGCCTTTCGGTCCAGGAGCGCGCCCGAGCCATCGCCACGTTCCGCTTCGTGGAGGTCCGGTTGATGGAGATAACCGCAGCGTGGACTCCCACGACGCCGGAGATGGAAGCAAAAGTCCTGTTCGGCCGACACATCTGGGAGTTCGCCCAGCACGCGGACGCCCACGGAAGACGCACCTTCGAGCTGAGGTCTCCCGAACAGTTTTCCTTATCCCCAGCCCAGCCGTTTGTCGAGCTACTCGCCGAGGCCGTGAAGGTTCGATCGACCGCCGATCGGCTGGCCGCCCTCTACGAGGCTCTGCTGCCCGAGATGGAAGAGCGCTACCGCGATTACTTGCGGCGCACGGACGCTCTCGTTGATGCCCCTTCGTGCGTGATCCTGGAGAGAATTCTTGACGACTACGCTCGTCAGCGCCGCGACGCTGATCGCCTGCGGCGGGAGATCGGATTGCCGGCCGCGCCCGTCGCCGAGGAGCTGCGGCGCCGCGGGTCTTCGATCCCGACAATCGTGGCGGGGCCCGCATGACGGAAATTGGTTTCCTGGAGGTAGGGGGGTTGAAGCTACGGGAGGCTCCAGCGCGCGATGAGTGTTTCCGCCTCGTCCTGACCGATTCCGAGATGGAGACGCTCGAGGGGACCGGGGAGCTCGCCCGGAAAGAATCTGTTCACCGCCACATGTCCAACGAGATCACCAGCCTGGACATCGCAGCGCAATGCCTGGCGGAGTTTCCCGACGCGCCGTGGGGACTGCGGATGGAGCTGGCTCGGCAGAGCTGGGACGAGTCGCGGCACGTCGCCGGACTCGCTCGCAGGCTCGTCGAGATGGGCGGACACAAGGGGGAATTCCCCATTTCGGTTTTCGAGTGGTCGATCACGTGCGCCATCGACAATCTCGCAGGCAGGCTGGCCGCCCAGAACCGCACGTTCGAGGCCGGGGCCATGGACGTGGTCGGCGGCAATATCACCGCCTTGCGGGAGGCCGGCGATCGCGACACCGCGGACCTGCTCGAAGCAATCCTGGCCGATGAGATCCAGCATGTGCGATTTGCGAACCGCTGGCTAAAGAAGATGGCCCAGGAAGACCGCCGTGTCCTCTTGAAGCTGGCCATGGCGATCCGCTGGGTATCGCAGGTCAACGCCGCGGTCGCCGTGCTCGGCTCCGGGAAGACCGAATTGACCGGCTCGGCTGCTCCCGCCGTCAACGTCGAGGACCGGCGGTTGGCGGAGTTCTCCGACGAGGAGATCGGCGAGATCCTGAAGCAGGCCGGCTTCCGGTCGCTCGTTGCCGAGCAACCGGCGGCGGGACCATGACGGAGACTCGCCTCGACCCGGCGCTTTTTGCCGAGAATCCCGCGCGGGATTCTCGCTTCTCGGTCAAAGATGTGTGGGCCGAGATGACGAACTTCCCGCCGGAGGATTCGGCCGCGATCGGGGAGTTTCTTCACCGCCAGATGAACGAGGAGATCAACGGCCTGGAGATCTCGGCGCGCAACCTCGCCGACTTCCCCGACGCGGACTGGGAGCTGCGGATGGCGATTGCGCGGCAGTGCTGG
>JBKPDV010000077.1:0-11439 GCA_046728075.1 Acidobacteriota bacterium
GACCACGGCTTCCGGCGGCACGGCGTCGACGAAGAGAGAATGACCCGCAAGCGCGTCGGCGAATCGGGACACCGCCGCCTCCACGATCTCCGCGCAACTGACGAGCTCCCGCCGGGGCCGGGCGATTCCGGAGTCGTCCCGGACGACGTCCAGCAGCTCACCGATCCGGCGCGTGAGAGCCTGCAATTGCTCGACCGCGAGACGCGAGCTCTCCGAGTCCGACGCGCCCGCAACCGCCGCCCAGTTCTCGATCGCCGCACGCGCGGTGGCCACCGGAGTCTTCAGGTCGTGAGCCAGCGCTGCAAGCAGCGTCGATTTCATCTGCTCACTTGTCTTGGTCTCCTCCGCCGCACGCGCGAGACGCACAAATCGCTCGCGCTCGAGCGCCAGGCCAAGAAGCACGGCGCACCCTTCCGCCATCCGCTCGCTCGAGCGGAGGCCGCGCGCCACGAGGGCACCAGCTCGCTGAACGCCGACCGGCACCGGAAGGTAGATGTCCGTGCCGCCGAGCTCCGAGGGGAAGGCGGCCGAGTTGCCCTGGCGGTAGGCCAGGTCCGCGAGATCCTGCCGCACCGCCTCGTCCGACGTGGCCGCGGCCCGCCGCAGCTCCCCTTTATCGTCGGCAAGGTAAATCGAAACGGACTCGGCACCCAGCGCGTTCTGCAGTCGGTTCGCCGCGACGCCCAGAAGCGACTCCCGATTGGTGTCGGACAGGAATGCCTGGGAGAGGCGCGTCAGATTGGCCAGGTCCGTCCGCTCCGCCTCCACGAGACGAAGGCGCTCACGATTGGTCGCGGAGAGGCGGCCGATCAGGAGCCCAGTCACCAGGAACACAACCAGAGCAGCGACATTGCGGGGATCCTCGATCGTGAAGGTGTAGAGCGGCGGGAGAAAGAAGAAGTTGAAGCCCAGGGTCGCCACAATCGCGGCCACCACTCCGGGTCCACTCTCCCAGATCCAGGCGCAAGCGAAGACGGCGAGAAGCAGGAGCAGGGCGACCGAGGTATCCGCCAGGCGCGGAAAGAGCTTCAGGACCGCGATCGTGAAGCCCACGAGCAGGATTGCCGCCGGATACCCCAGCCGCTGTGACCGGATGGAAATAGCCACGGGAAAGGATTTTACGGGCAGCCGCCCTCTCCCCTTTTCGGCTAGGCGGCTTTCACGGCCGCTAACCGAGCCTTCATGACCCGGATGGGAAGCACGACGGCCTCGAGCCCGGAGAACTGGAGCCGCCGCTGGATCGCGAACGCCGTCTCGTTGTGAAGAATCTTGTAGATGAGGCTGTCCTTCTCGAAAACTAGCGATCCCAGGAAGAAGATCGACCGGGGATACGCGCGGCGAATCTCCTGACAGAGCTCCACGACCTTGTCGACCGCCTCGGTGCCCGTCTCGTAACGCGAATCGGCGCGGAAGCCGAGCCGCCGGGCGAACGCCACATATTTCTCGAGGTCCTCGATGGTATGCCGTTTGAGAGCGTCGATTTCGGCCGCGCCTTTGAAGCTCGCCGAGTCGATGACCCCGACCGACACGAAGAGATAGGCCTTGAATTGCTTGGGAAAGAGCTTCTGGACGGACAGGAGCGTGTGCACCCCCAATCCGCTGAAGCCGTTGACGAGAAGCACAGCCACCGACTCATCCCGCTGAGGAGGACCCTCGGGCGCATCGTGCGGCCGGACGGGGAGGTTCAGCAGTGTCTCGTCGAGACGTCTCAGTTGTTCCCGGACTCGGGAATAGTGTTTCTTGATTGCAAACGCGAGCGCGATGAAAGCGGAGGTCACGACGACCGTGAGCCACCCTCCCTCGGTGAACTTCTCGACGACGCTCACGATCAGAATAGACAAACACATCGTCAGGCCCGTGCCGTGAATCGAGAGATTGCGGAGCCACCTCTTGTGCTCCGGCTCGCGGCGAGTCCGGATCCAGTAGCGAGACATCCCCAACTCCGTCAGGGTGAAGGTGAGAAAGACGTTGATCGAATACATGAGGATCAGGAGATCGCTCTGCCCCTTCGAGTAGAGGAGCACCGCGATCGCCCCTGCTCCCATCAGAAAAATCCCATTCTTCGTGACCAGCCTCTCCGACAGCTGGGCGAAGCGGTGAGGCACCCAGGAATCGACGGCCATATTGGCCAGAATCCGGGGGCCGTCGATGAACCCCGTCTGCGCGGCGACAAAAAGAAGCGCCCCTTCGGAGACGAGCGTGACGATCACGAGGTAGGAACCGATCGGAAACTGTCCCAGGCGCCAGGGTCCAAAGAGGCGTTCGGCCAGAACGGCATTCAGAGTCTTTCCCGGGACCGAGTGCGCATGGATCAACAAGTAGCAGAACAGGATGCCGCCGGCGGTGAACGCGAGCGAGAGCGCCATGTAGAGCATCGTCTTCTTGGCGTTCTGAATGCGCGGCTCTCGGAGAATCTGAACGCCATTCGAGACGGCCTCGATCCCCGTATAAGTACCTCCCCCCAACGAATAAGCCCGAAGAAGGATAAAGATCGTCGGCAGCAACCCGATGGAAGAAGAGGTTTGGCGGGCCTCGGTGACCGCTCCCCGAAGGACCGTGGGAAGTCCGGAAAGGTGCGCGAAGATTCCGAACGAAATCAGAACGGCATGGGTGAGCACGAAAACAAGGAAAATCGGAAGCAAAAACGTGACGGACTCTTTGACGCCGCGCAGGTTCAGAAGAATGAGGAACATCAAGACAACGACCTCCGTGGTCAACTTCGTGTGGGCCCAGCTCGCGGGCAGGAAGCTGAACACGGCGTCGCAGCCGGTCGCGACCGACACGGTGATCGTCAGCACGTAATCGACGATCAAGGCGCATCCGGAGACGACACCCAGGCGAGGGCCCAGGAGTTTCGTGGCGACGAGGTATCCCCCTCCTCCGCCCGGAAAGTGCTCGATGAGAAGGCTGTAGGCAAAGGAGATGACGAAGACGGTAGCGGCAACCATCAGCGTGAGGAAGACGGCGAGGTAGGTGTGCTGTCCGAGCGCTTCGAATGCCGCCGCCGGACCGTAGGCCGAGGAGGACAGGCCGTCGGCCCCCAGGCCGACCCAGGCGAGGAACGCGATCAATGAGACGTGATGAAAGATCCGCGGGTCGGTCGGATCTCGCGGCTTGCCGATGACGATGTTTCGGAGAGTACCGGTGAGGGAGGGTTTCTTGACCCGCTCGGGCGTCTCCTGTGGCGGGTCCGGGTTCTCCATCGCTTCGGCGCGATGATAGGTCTCCCGCCGGGGACCGACTTCGCTGCGGCGCGAATCTTTAGAAAATCTTTCGAACTTTTTTCGGTCCTCCGACAGGTGGAACGCGACTTGCCTTCATGCCACGGCTCCCGGCAATCGGACGCCGTCGCCCACGAGCACGATTCCCGGCCTGGCACTGCGATTGCTCAACTGCGGTGGTAGGCCCCTCCGCGGGCAGCCGGAAAGGAAGTCGCATGCGATACCACCGGTTTTCGGTCTTCGTTTTCTGCGCCGCGCTCGCGCTCTCCGTCGCCGCGTGTCATGACGACAACAGCGACATCACCGCCGCGAATCAATCGCTCGTCCGCCTGTCCATCGACACCCCTGGCACGGCCAAGGCCGGAAGCTCGTTCGGCATCCAGGTTCGAGCTTTGAACGTCGGCCTGGCGGGCATTCACAACAGTCATGTCACCGTCACGATCCCGGCTCCTCTGACGGTGCTCTCCGTGAGTGCCCCTTCTGGCACGAACGCGACGTTCAGCAACGGGACTTCGGGAGCGAGCGTGGACTGGGATTTCGGGACGCTCGACTCCAATAGCGAGTCGAAGCTCGACATCACCGTCATGGGAATGCTCGCGCCGACGGAAAGCACGAAGAAGGTGACGATCGTCGCGCAGATGACGGCTCAAGGAATCAATCCCGGCAACGCCGTGGCGCAGAGTGACGTGACTTTGGTGTTGTGAGGGGCGAGTCGCTCTCGTTCGTAGCCGACTTCTCACTACCGACGACCGACTATCGACTACCGACTGCTCCAATCATTCCGGCCTCAACGTGCGCGTCATCAGGTTCTCGACGACCTCCCTGGGATCGGCTCCTTCGTAGAGGACTTGGACGACGGCCTCCGCGATCGGGGCTTCGACACCGACCTCGGCCGCCATTTTCGGCACGGCCAGGCAGGTGCGCGGGCCTTCCGCGACCTCCGGCATTTCGATCAGGATCTCCGCGAGCTTGCGTCCCCTTCCGATCTCCTCGCCGACTCGGCGGTTTCGCGACTGCTTGCCCGTACAGGTCAGCAGGAGATCGCCGATGCCCGCGAGCCCCGCGACGGTCCGCGGCTGACCCCCCTTGCCGCGCACGATTCTTCCGATCTCGGCCAGGCCCCTCGTGACGAGCGCGGCCAGAGTGTTGTGGCCGTAGCCCAGGCCCGAGACGATGCCGGCGGCGACAGCAACGACGTTCTTCAGCGCCCCGGAGAGCTCGACGCCGACCAGATCGTCGGAGCTGTAGAGCCGGAAATGGGAGCTCGAGAAGCTCTGCTGAAGCTCGCGCGCCAACCCCTCTCCGGAGTCGGCGATCACGGCCGCCGACGGATCGCCCCGGGCGATTCCTTCCGCGAAGGTCGGCCCGGAGAGCGCCGCCACCATCGAGCCTGCCGCGTAGTCCCGGAGGATCTCGGACATCCGCTTGCCCGTGTCCGGCTCGATCCCCTTCGCGGTGGAAAGAAAACGTCGAGGTCCCGGCGGAAGCGCCGCCGCCTCGAGAACCGATCGGAGAGAGGCGCACGGAACGGAGAGCACGAGTGTCTGCGAGTGGGCGACGGCGTCGGAAAGACTGGAGGTCGCCTGCACGGTCGGCGGAATCTCCAGATCGCTGAAGCGCCGGGGGTGCCGCCGGGTCGCCTCGATCGAGGCCGAGACTTCGGCGTCCCGGCCCCAGAGACAGACGTCGTGTCCCGTTCGCGCCAGATGGATCGCGAGCGCGGTGCCCCAGGATCCGGCGCCGAGAATGGAAACCTTCACTGGCGTGTCATCGCTTCAGGGAGAGGCCTTGCGGTCTCCGCTCCCCAGGCGGCGCTCCTGTCCCTGCGCCAGCCGTTTGATGTTGTCCAGATGCTTCAACACGATGATGACGGCGGTGACGGCGGCCGCCACGATGACGGATGAGTGGGCATGACTGATCCATTTCGCCGCGGAGGGGAGCAAGGCGATCGAGAGACAGGACCCAACCGACACGTACCGAGTCACGGCGACGGTCGCGACGAAGACACCGAGACAGGCCACGGTGGCCAGGGGCGCCAGCACGAGAAAGGCCCCCACGGCCGTGGCCACCCCTTTGCCTCCCCGGAAGCCCGTGAAGAGCGGAAAGATGTGACCGAGGACGGCGGCGACGCCGGCTGCCGCCGCCGTACGAGGGTTGGCCGTCACGAGTTTTGCGAGGCCGACCGCCGCGGCTCCCTTGGCGATGTCCAGAAGGGCGACGGTCAGGCCCAGAACTTTTCCGTGGCCACGCAGGACGTTGGTCGCTCCCGCATTGCCGGATCCTTCGCTCCGGATGTCCTTGCCGGTCTTCCATCGGACGAGCAGGACGGCGAAAGAGAGGGAACCGATCAGGTAGCCGGCGACGACCGGGAGGATTTCTCTCGGGCTCATGCCCGAACCCCGCGCGGCCCGCCGGTGAAGGACCACTGCGCCAGAGGCGTGTGCACGGCGCCGGCCGGATCCAGCCGGCTCTCGTAGAGCACGCAGGATCGGGCCTGCCAGAGGGGAAATGTCCAGGAGCCTGCCGTTTCGCGGAAGGAAGCGATTGCCTCCGCAGGCCATCGCTCGCGCAGCCGCGCCAGCGTCACGTGCGGCCGGAACTCGCGCTTCTCCGACTCGACTCCGAGCGCTTGCGCGGCGCGGTCGGCTGCCTGCGCAACGAGCGCCACCGATGCGAGAGCCTCGTTGGAGGAGAACCCGACGCCGAGCACCCGCGCCTCTCCCCGCGGCGGGAAGACGACCGGGCCATCCGAGACGATTTCGCCCGCGACCGCCTCGGCGCAGGCGCTCGCGAGCCGCTCTCCAAATGTCTCCAGTCCGGAACGAGGGACATCTCCCAGGAACTTCAAGGTCAGGTGCCAGCTCTCGGGTTTCGTCCAGGTGGCCTTGGGAAGAGTCGATCGGAGCCGATCGACGAGGCTTCTCGCGCTCTCGACCCACATCCGGTCGCGGGGCAGCGCGAGGAAGGCGCGCACGCGATCTGACTCAGGCACGCGGGTCTCCGACAAGACGCCGGCGCAAGAGCTCGAGCGCATAGAGAGACGCCGCCCGCCGGACGATCGACCGATCTCCTCCGAAAGCCCGGCGTTTCGCCGCTCCCTCTCGGTTGCGCTGCGCCACCGCGTACCAGACGGTCCCTACGGGTTTCTCGGGCGTCCCGCCGTCCGGGCCCGCGATCCCGGTGACCGCGGCGGCCAGGTCCGTGTCGAAGCGCGCCCGCACGCCTTCGGCCATTTCGAGGGCCGTCTCCCCCGAAACCGCGCCGTGCTTCTTCAGTGTCTCGGCAGAGACGGCCAGCATCCCCTCTTTGACGGAATCGGCGTAGGCGACCACGCCTCCGCGAAAGTACGCGCTGGACCCCGGAGTGTCGGTCAGGAGAGATGAGACCATGCCGCCCGTGCAGGACTCCGCCAGCGACACTGTCTGCCCGGAATCGCGCAAAAGGCGGCCGACCGTCGCGGGAAGGTCCTCATCGTCGCGGCCGAACACGCGGCCGGCCAGAACCTCTCCGAAGTCCTGCTCCATCCGGGCGACCGTCTCCTCCGCGTGGCCCGGCTCCGCGCGAACACAGAGGTGAAGCTGGACCTCCCCGGCAGAGGAGAGGATGGTCACCGGATGCTCTTTCCATTTCTCGTAGACGGCGGCGATGCGTTCCTCGACTGCCGACTCCCCCATGCCGGCGATGCGAAGCACCCGCCGGCGCGAGACGACCCCGCCCGAGCGTTCCCGCAGGCGAGGCAACACGCTCGACTCCATGATCTCTCGCATCTCGGAGGGCACTCCGGGCAGAAGAACGAGCTCGAATTCGTCCGTCCGCATCCAGAAGCCGGGAGCCGTCCCGCGCGGGTTTTCCAGCACCTGTGCTCCGACGAGAAAGTCCGCCTGCTTCTCGTTGGTCAGTGGCATCCGAAATCCCCGCCGCTCGAAGCGCGCGCGCATCCGCACGAGAAACTCCTCGTTGCGGACGACCGCGGCTCCCGACCAGCGGGCAACGGCCGCAACCGTCACGTCGTCGGCGGTCGGCCCGAGACCGCCGGTGGTGACGAGGAAGCTCGCTCTTCGCGACGCATGGGAGAGCTCGTCTCCGATGGCCTCCACATTGTCGCCCACGATCGCCTTGCGCACGACCGAGATTCCTACTTCCTCGAGGCGCGCGGACAGCCACTGGGAGTTCGTGTCCAGCCGCATTGGCCCCAGCATCTCGCTGCCGATCGCGAGGATCGCCGCCTGGGCCGGGACGGGGGGACGGGGGGACGGGGAGACGGGGGGAAGGTCGCCCTGTTTCACTTCTTCACCGACGGAGCTTCCCGGCTCTCCAGCTCGGACAGCTCCGCCCACTCCTCTACCAATCGATCGAGCTGCTGCTTCTTCTCGGTTTTCTCCCGCGAGAGATCGCGCGAGGCAACCGGACCGAGCGTGAGTCCCTCTTCCCAGAGGCGGGTCTCGATCAGGTCGATCTCGCCTTCGAGCGCAGCGACCCTTTCCTCCAGCGTTCGGATGCGCCTGCGGCGGCGGGAAGCCTCGCGGTCCTCCCGGTTTTCGAGCGCTCGGACCGGCTTGCCTGCGGGGGCGATGGGCAGGGCAACGGAATCCCCTGCCAACGGTGGGACAGTCTCCGGGCGCCGCCGCCGTTCCGCCCGAGCTTGCGCCGTGTCGGTGTAGTTGCCGGGCAGGAGAAGCGCCCGACCCGCTCGCAGGTCCAGGACCCTCGTGGCCAGCCGGTCGATGAAGGCGCGGTCGTGCGAGACGAGGACAATCGAGCCGGGAAACGCCTCGAGCGACTCTTCCAGAGCTTCGCGAGAGTCCAGATCCAGATGGTTGGTCGGCTCGTCCAGAAGCAGGAGATTGTGCTGCTGGCGCATCACCACGGCGAGCGTCAGCCGTCCCTTCTCGCCGCCGGAGAGCCCCGAGATGGGCGCGAAGACCTCGTCCCCGCGGAAGGCGAACCGCGCCAGATAGAACCGCATCGCCTCTTCGGTTTCCTCGGGGTGTTCGTCCCAGACCGCGTCGATGGCGCGGCGGCGCGGATCCAGATCCGAAAGCTCCTGATCGTAGTAGCCGATCGAGACGTCGTGCCCGGTCGAAGAGCTCCCCGCGAGCGCCGGCAACCTTCCCGCGAGGGTCTTGAGCAATGTGGTTTTGCCGCTGCCGTTCTCTCCGAGGATCGCCAGGCGTTCGCCTCGGAGAAGCTCGAAGGAGACGCCGGCCACGATCGGCGTCCCGGCAGCGTAACCGACCGACAGGTCGCGCGCTCGCAGAAAGCTGCGTCCCCCGATGCGGGCGGCCTCGAAACGGAACCCGACCGAGGTGACGTCCTCGGTCGGTTTTTCCAGAACTTCGACGCGCGCGAGCTTGGTCCGCCTCCCCTTCGCCTGGCGGGAGTTCACGCCGGCAATGTTCCTCCGGATGTATTCCTTCTCCTTGTCGATGAACTCCTGCTGCTTCTCGAAGGCGCGCGTCGCCGTGAGGACGCGCTCGGCCTTCTGCCGTCGGTAGGCCGTGTAGCCTCCCGAATAGGCCGTGAGCCGCCCGTTCTCCAGGTCCAGGATCTCCTGGGCGACCCGGTCCAGAAACCGACGGTCGTGCGTGACGACCAGGTAGGCGCGCCGGGACCGCGCCAGATACTCCTCGAGAAACTCGACGGCGGAAAAGTCGAGGTGGTTGGTCGGCTCGTCGAGAAGGAGAACATCCGGGTTGGAGAGAATGGCGCGCGCGAGCATCGCCCGGTTCTTCTGACCGCCGGACAGCTCCGAAAGACGGCTCGCGAAGCGGTCCTTCTCGAAGCCGAGACCGGAGAGGGTCTTCTCGACCTCGGCTACCATGTCGTAGCCTCCCTCGTTCTCGAAGCGGTGAGACAGCGCGTCGTATCGATCGTGGACCGGTGCCGAGTCGTCCCCGTCGGCCATCGCATGCTCGAGACGGCGCATCTCCGATTCCATCGCGTGCAGGTGCTCGAAAGCTCCGGCGGTGTAGTCGTGAAGGGTCTCATCCAGGTCGGCCGGGAGCGCCTGGTCGACCGTCGCGATCCGAACGGCATTGGCTTTCACGAAGGAACCGCCATCCGGCTCTTCGCGGCCGAGCGCGATCCGGAGCAGCGTCGTTTTGCCGGCGCCGTTGCGGCCGATGAGCCCCACCTTCTCGCCGGGATTGTGCTGCCAGGTAACCTCCCGCAGCACCTCCTTCGGTCCATAGGACTTGCGGACGTTCTCGAAACGATAGAGCACGGGGAGATTCTAAGCTGGCTGTCGGTTTAATCAGGTGGAGGAGTTCTCAGTTGTGAGTTGTCAGTTTTCAGTTCAGAGCAATGGGAAGCTCGCATGAAACTGATAACTGAGAACTGAGAACTGAAAACTTCACCGAGCTGCGGGCGCCGCCGCTGCGGGAGTCCTTCGTCTTTCGAGGAGGGTTCCGCGCCCCGTCCAGTAGGCGGCGGCGATCTGGAGGGGAAGCAGGATCAGGTACCACGCGGCCGCGACCAGCGTCAGAAGCGCGCTCGGTCCGGTGAAATATGGCGCCCGGAAAAGAATCGCGGCGGCCAGCCCGAGGTTCAAAGCAGCGGAGAGGACAGAGAGCTGGAGCCCGTAACGCCGGGCCTTGGGATACTCGCGCCCGTCCGCTCGCGGCCGCCGTCCAAAGACCCAGGCCGTCATGTCGAGGCCGACGGCAAGAAGACAGGACAAAAGACCGACCCGGATCTCTGAAGAGGATGCCAGGTCTCCGGCGACTCGAGACCGCGCGATCGGCTCCAACCAGACGACAACGTTGGTGGCGCTGACCAGGGCTAGGAAGACGGCCCCGGATCTCCGCGACGCTCCTCGACGTTTGCCGGGTTCCATCAGTCCGACCATCTCCACGGAGGCGGCACGAAGTTGTTCTCTCCGGGGTTGCCGCCCTGTGACGCGGGAAGCCACTTCAGGATCGTGACCGTGCCGGGCTGTCCGGGGTCATCCACCCCGACACGAAATGCATCGGGCGCGGGAGAATCGCCCGCGCCGGTGTCCGTCAGGAAGATGCCGCGGCAGCGGCCGTTCGGATCGCAGTCGATGGATCCCGGTCCGATCGCGGCAGAAAAGTGACGCGGGGCGCGAGGGGACCCGCATTCGTGCCGTTGCGGATCGGCGACGGTTCCGTCCGCCTGAAAGACGACTCGGTCCGACAACGAGGCATTTCCGCCATAACCGTCGAAGCAGACAGCGCTCGGCCCGTCCGCGGGCTCCCCCGAGGCAACGGCGCGCAGCGCGAGGAAGGAAGGGATACTTTGCGCCGCCAGGGTCGGTTCGCCTGCATCCTGCACGAAGTTGGAGTTGTCATCGGTCCAACAGATGATTCGCCGGGACCTGCCGTCGATCCAGACCACGACCTGCTTATGTCTCTGCCGCGCGCTCGCCCGGGCGGACAGGAGCAGTGTCTGAACATCCCGGCTGGCGTGCAGGAGCCGTTCGCGGCGGGGAATCGCGCGCAAATAGGTCACTCCGAACAGCGCGACGATGCCGAGCAAGGTAAGCAGAACGACGCCCTCGACGCGAGTAAGCCCCCTCGGAGAAGACCGCCGAACAAACTGCAGCATTTTTTGACGTCTCGGAGGCACAAGGATACACGAACTCGTTCCCGGCCGAACCCGGACAGCCCTATGTCAGTCTTGACATGACGGGCCGGGCCCCTTAAGCCTGTCTTTGCTCGAGGAGGTGCCGCAACAGAGCCGGATCATCGGTCAGAATGCCGTCTACGCCGAGCCCCACGAGGCGCCGCAGGCGCTCCTCGTTGCTGATCGTCCACACCACGAGCGCCTCGAGGTCGCCCCTCGCCCGCGCCGCGGCGACGTCGGCCGCTTCCCGCAGGAAGCCGGGCCACAGCCGCGCCCCAAGTCCCATGCTCACGCGAGGAATCCCGAGCCGCCGCGCGACGTCGAGAGCGCCCGGAAGCTCGAAGTCGGCAAAGATCTCCACGCGTCCGGGAAGCGCGCCCGAGCGCTCCTCGGCAAGGAAAGCTTCGACGATCGCGCGCCGAGGAGACAGCAGATGAAGGGTCAACCCCTCCCGGCCGCCCTCCTCCCAGAACTGACGCAGGCGCTGGAAGAGCCGCCGCGCCGATTCCCGCTCGCGGGACACGAGCTTGATGTCCAGACAGACATGGCGCAGCCGCGGGCGATCCTTCGCCCACGTGAGGAGCTCATCCAAAAGCGCCACCGGGAACCCGGGGGCAGAGCCTCCGTCGAAGAG
>JBKPDV010000078.1:0-9401 GCA_046728075.1 Acidobacteriota bacterium
GGTCTGCCGTTCGTCGGCGCGGGACTCGAGCACGCGCGACACGATCGCCTCCACCTGCTCGGGGATCAGGGAGTTGGTCGGCATCGTCACATTGGAGGCTTCGTGCCGCCGGTACAGGAGGCGCGTCACGTCCGGAAGCTCCCGGTTCAACGTCGGCTCGCCGCCCGTCAGGACGACGGAAAAGAGGGACCCCAGGTCCGCCAGCGCGCGGTCGTACTCCTCCAGAGCCATCTCCAGGTGCCGGTTCACGTTCAGGTGGTCCCAGTAGAAACAGGTCACGCACTTGGAGTTGCAGAGATTCGTCATCCCGAGAATCAGGTAGCGAGGCAGCGTCTCGCGCCCGCGCAGCCAGTGGGCCGCCAGAGAAAGGTTGTTCATCGCGCTGCCGCAGCCGCCCGGGAACGCGGGCGAATCCGCCCGAAAACGCCGCGCGTGATGCCAACGAGCAGGCCGCCGAAATACGTCGCGTGGTGCAGAGCGAACGCGAACGGGATCGCGGGAAAGAGGGCCGGATCGCGGCGCCAGATCGGAAACGAAAGCGCCCAGGTCATCACAGCATAGGCCGCGAGAGCCGGGACGAGAAACGACTTGCCGAAGAGCGCGGCGCCGGCACTCACGGCGAAACCCACCGCAAGAAACGCCGCGATGCGCCCGCGGGCGTGCAGGCCGGGACGCTCGACGAGGAGCCGCCCGGTCTTGACGCGGTAGCGCCAGCGCTGAGCCAGATACGGCCCGGGAAAAGAACGGCGCCGGTGGCGCACGCGCAGTGCCGGTTCGAGCAGGACAGCGATGCCGCGCTCTCGCGCGCGCCGCACGAAGTCGGTGTCCTCGCCGATGTAGCCGAAGGCTTCGTCGAAGCCTCCGAGAGCTTCGAAGGCCTCGCGGGTCACGAAGAGGTTGCAGAGGGCTACGTCGTGAGACGAGCGAATCGGGCCGGCGCGGGGGCGCCGCTCGTGAGCCGGCACGCCGCTGCCGATCCACCGCGTCGCGAGCAGGAGATCGGCGATCCGTTCGGCGTACGGCGCTCCCGCCGGTGGAAGATCCGGACCTCCGACGATTCCGCACCTCTCGAGCGCGCCCGCCCCTGTCGCGAGCCACGCGGGCTCGGCCGCGGCATCGTCATCCAGGAAAGCGAACCAGAAGCCGCGCGCTTCCCGGGCGGCGCGGTTGCGCCGGCGGGAGGGGTTGCGGTCGGCGACCTCGATCCACCGCACCGGAAACGGCTCGCCCGAGACGGGACTCGGAGGCTGCGCCGACGCGACGAGAACCTCGAAGTCCGGGGCGTTCTGTTGGGCCGCGAGCGAAGCGAGGCAGGCTGGGAGGGCGTCCTGGACACGGTCGGAAGCGATCACTACGGAAACCAGGGGCTCGGGCACGGGGAGATTGTAGTCCGCGCACGCCTTACACCTCCCGCCTCACGCCTCCCGTCCGTATAATCCTGCTCGATGTCGTCCGCCCTCACTCCCGAGCGAAAAATCGACATCTACCGGCTGCTCCGACTCAATCGCTCGGTCGAGGAGCGGCTCGTGCACCTTTACCGGCAGGGAAAGATCGTCGGAGGGCTCTACCGCTCGCTCGGCCAGGAGGCGACTTCGGTCGGCAGCGCGTTCGCCCTCGAACGGGGCGACATCCTGGGGCCCTTGATCCGCAACCTGGGCTCCGTTCTCGCCATGGGAATCGCCCCGCGCGAGATCTTCACGCAGTTCCTGGCGCGCGGAAACTCTCCGACCGGCGGCAAGGAAGGGATCCTCCACTTCGGCCGGCCCGAGGAAGGGCTCGTTTCGCCGATCTCGATGCTCGGCACGCTCATTCCCGTGATGGCCGGAATCGCGCTCGCCGGCCGGATGCAGGGCAAGAACATCGTCGCGATGACGTTCATCGGAGACGGCGGCACCTCGACCGGACCCTTTCACGAGGGACTGAACTTCGCGGCCGTGCAGCGGCTTCCGCTCGTCGTCGTCGCGGAGAACAACGGCTGGGCCTACTCGACCCCGTTCCGCAAGCAGACGGCGGCTCGCTCGCTCGCGGATCGGGCGATCGGCTACGGGATTCCCGCCGAGACGATCGACGGCAACGACGTCGAGGCCGTATACGCGGCCTCGCGCCGCGCGGTCGAGCGGGCGCGGTCGGGAGGCGGGCCGACGCTGCTCGAGGCGAAGACCTATCGCATGAAAGGACACGCCGAGCACGACGGACAGGGATACGTGCCGAAGGACGAGCTGGAGGACTGGTCGCGCCGGGATCCGATCGATCTCTACGCGCGCTCGCTCCTCTCGACCGCGGTTGCGACGGCCGAGACGCTCGCGGAAATCGACGAACGGATCTCGCACCAGATGGATCAGGATGTTGCGCACGCGCTGGCTTCGCCGGCGCCGATTCCCGAGAATGCCCTGACGGGCGTTTACGCCGGCGGTCTGCCGGAGTTCGAGCCTGCCATCATTCGCCGGAACTGGTGAGGAGCGAGTGAGCGATCCCATCCCCGAGATGCCGACGGCGACCGAGCCCGCCCGGGAGAGAACTTATCTCGAGGCGATTCGCGAGGCGCTCGGCGAAGAGATGGCGCGCGACGAACGCGTCTTTCTCCTCGGCGAGGACATCGGGGGCTATGGCGGCGCTTTCCAGGCGACCGACGGTCTCCAGGCGCGCTTCGGCGAGGAGCGCGTGCTCGACACGCCTCTGTCGGAGACGGCGATCGTCGGCGCGGCGGTCGGCGCCGCGATGATGGGAATGCGGCCGGTCGCCGAGATGCAGTTCGCGGACTTCATCTCCTGCGCGTTCGACATCCTGACCAACTTCGCCGCGAAGTCCCGCTACCGCACGGGCGTGGGCGTGCCGCTCGTGGTGCGTGGCCCTTCGGGCGGCGGCGTGCACGGCGGCCCGTTTCATTCGCAGAACCCGGAGGCGTACTTCGCCCACACGCCGGGATTGAAGATCGTCCAGCCCTCGACGCCCCACGACGCGAAGGGATTGCTCAAGGCCGCGATCCGCGACGAAGACCCCGTGATCTTTTTCGAGCACAAGTACCTCTACCGGCGCGTGCGGGAGGTCCTGCCCGAAGAGGACTACATCGTCCCGATCGGAAAGGCGGCCGTGAGGCGCGCGGGGCGCGACCTCTCGATCCTGACCTACGGGGCGATGGTCTGGACCGCGCTCGACGCGGCGCGCACGCTCGAGTCCGAGGGGATCGACACGGAGATCCTCGACCTGCGGACCCTCTTTCCACTGGACGAAGAGACGATCCTCGCCTCGGTCGCCAAGACCAACCGGGCTCTGATTCTCCACGAAGCGACCCGCACGGGCGGAATCGGAGCCGAGATCGCAGCTGTCCTCTCGGAGCGCTGCTTCGAGTACCTGGACGCTCCCCTCGTGCGCGTCACCGCCCCCGACACACCCGTCCCCTTCGCCCCCGAGATGGAGGCCTTCTTCCGGCCCAACGCGGAGAAGGTCTGCCGGGCGGCGCGGGCCCTCGTGGCCTACTAGCGATAAACAATATATACATTGTTATCATCCACATTGTCGTTCTGAGGAGCTTAGCAGGCGAGGAAAGTGCCACCGGCTGCTGGACGAGGAGGCGGAAGAGATCTTTAGAGAACGCCGGGAACGCGCGTGAACGCCGAGAACTGAAGCACGAAGTGCGAAGTAGAAAAGTAGAGGCCCGGGGACCCCCACCTTCGTTCTTCATCCGTTCGCACTTTACTTCCCGGCGTTCCCGCTGCGTTCTCGGCGTTCCCGCTGCGTTCCCCGCCCCTACGGACGGGATCGGGTGCGGCTACCCAGTTCGATCAGCGCCTCACGCAACCGACGGTGGCGCTGCATGCGGCGCAGGTACGCGGCCTCAGTTCGGCTGGCCTTGGCTCGAATCACTTCGACGAGGTCTCTCTTTTCCTGGGGGCTCCAGCGGGCAAGGTCGGGAATCAGGTCAAGCACGAGCGCGTAGCTCTCGAAGCTCTTGCGCTCCCCTACTTTCCACCGGGACGGATTCACGGACAGCTTACGGGCGACGCTGCTCGTAGACGCGCCACGGATTCTTTCCGCATCTCCGCCGAACTGGCGAGCCATCCTCCGGTTGACCGCGAGCCCCAGCCTTCGGACGTGAAACTGATCCCATTCTGATTTCCCACTGTCGACTGTCGACTGTCGACTGTTGACTTCATAAAGCAAATTGCACGTCGCGATGCGGTGCAGAGTCGCGGTCGATGTCCGGTAACCTGGCCGCTGGGCGATCCGGCGCTCCTCCCGCTTGACGAGTGCAGCGACTCTGGGATCGGTCGGGCGAAAGCCGAGCTTGCGGTAGAACCAGAAGGCGCCGGATTCGATCGCCTCCTTGTTCTGGTAACCGATCTGGTACGGGTCGATGGAGAAGGACGAGACTCCGGTCACCTGCCGGCAGAGGCGCAGGACCTGCGCGTAGATCCACGCGGATTCCGCCTCGCGGAACGTGTAATAGATGTTGAACCCAACTTCCATTCGCTCGAACAGGGAGAGCCCTTCGAAGTAGCCGACCGCGACGCCGTTGACGAAATAGATCGCGGTGTGCGACGCGCGCAGCGGCAGCCGGGCCTCCGGGCGGATGCCGAAGAAGAAAATCTCGAGTCCCCGGCCGGGGCGCCCGGCAATCACCGTCGAGGGATCGCCGTGGGTGAATCCGTAAAACTCTCGATACCGCGCCGTCGTCGTGCCGCGCGACACGTCGACCATCCGCTCGCCTTCCCTGCGCGAGAGGCGGCGCGCCGGCATCGGGGGCCCCGCCAGGATGCCCGCAAAGTCCGTCTCCCTGCGCGAGAGCAGAGGTCTCGTATGGAAAAAAGGGGGAGGCCCGGGCTTGCGCAAGAGGGTCCTGGAGTAGGGAGAGCGCCCGAGCCGCCAGGAGGTGATGATGCCCAAGGCGTCGAAGAGCTCCGCCTTCTCGGCCTCGCTCTTGTCGAGACGCGCGAAGCGGTCCAGCAGCCATTGCAGGTCCCGGCCGCCCGGCCCGACCGCGGCGCTCAGCCATTCCGTGTGAGGCACGATCGCGTCGGCGAGCGCCTCTTCCTCGAGAAGCGGGAGGAACCGGGTCAACCCCTCGCCCAGTCGATCCGGCTGCTCGTGGACGTCCCAGCTCGCTTCGACGCCGGAGACGTTTTCCGAAAGCCATCGCGTCACCGGGTACGAGAACTCCGTCGCGACGGTCGTGCCGGCGACGCCCGCGTATTCCAGCTCGTCGAAGATCGAAAGGTCCTCCCCTCGCTCCTCGAGCAGCGCGATGCGCTCCGGCACGCCTCGAAGAATGGCCTCGGTCGCGTCGCGCACTCGCCGGCTGTGCGGATAGGCCCGGAGGAAGAGGACCGCTTCGTGCAGGCGAGCGAACTCCGATGGCGAGAGTCTTTCCCGGTGGGAGATCTCCGAGAGGATCCGGACCAGGCGACCCACGCCTTCACCTCGACGTAGCTTCCATCCCTCGAGCTCGTCGAGGAGCCGGCCCACGGGGCGCTTTCCCGATCGCTCTGCCATCGTCGCGTCTTTCGGTGCGGAACGCCGAAGTATAGCGGCGGCAAAACTCGCGGACCCGCGGCACGTATAGGATCTGGATTCACGGAGGAACCATGAGAACCCGCGTCCTGAGAATCGTCGGCCTGGCTCTCCCGCTGCTGAGCCTCTCCCTAATGGCTGCAGGCCAGGACCTCGCCTCGTTTGAGAAGCGCATCACGGTCAAGAAGCTCGACAACGGCCTGACGGTGATCGTCTGCGAGCGGCCGGTCGCCCCCGTCTTTTCCTTCTTCACCCATGTCGACGCCGGCTCGGCCCAGGAAGAGGTCGGCCAGACCGGCCTCGCCCACATGTTCGAGCACATGGCATTCAAGGGGACGGAGGCGGTCGGGACGACCGACTACGCCGCCGAGAAGGTGGCATTGGAAAAGGTCGAAAAGGCGTTCGCGGACTACGAGGCCGCGCGCCGCAAGACGATCGGCCGGGACGAAAAAGTGGTCGCCGAGAAAGAGATGGCCTTGAAGGCCGCCATCGCGGAGGCCGACAAGTACGTCGTCAAGAACGAGTTCGGGGAGATCGTCGAGCGGGAGGGGGGCGTCGGCATGAATGCCTTCACGGCCCAGGACCAGACGGGTTACTTCTTCTCGATGCCGTCGAACCGCGTGGAGCTCTGGGCGTATCTCGAGTCGGACCGGTTCATCCATCCGGTCTTTCGCGACTTCTACAAGGAGCGCGACGTCGTGTTCGAAGAGCGCCGGATGCGGACCGATTCCAATCCCGTCGGCCGCCTGATCGAGCAGTTCCTCGCCGTGGCGTTCAGCGCGCACCCGTACGGCCGGCCGGCAGTCGGCTGGCCTTCGGACCTGAAGGCCTATTCGGCGACCGATGCGGCGAAGTTCTTCAAGCGCTACTACATCCCCTCCAACCTGGTTGTCGCGGTCGTGGGCGACGTGAAGGCTTCGGAAGTGATGCCCATCATGGAGAAGTATTTCGGCCGGATCCCGAAGGCGCCCGATCCGGAGCCGCTGCGCGTGAGTGAGCCCAAGCAGATCGCCGAGAAGGAAGTCGTTCTGCACGACCCGTCTCAGCCGTTCTACGTCGAGGGCTATCACCGCCCCGACGCGCGGGACAAAGACGACGTCGTTTACGACGTGATCGGCGACCTGATGACCTCGGGTCGCACGTCGCGCCTCTACCGCAGCCTCGTGCGCGACAAGAAAATAGCCGCCAACTCGGCCGGCTTCTCCGGCTTCCCCGGCAACAAGTATCCCAATCTCTTCGTCTTTTTCGCGGTCCCGACGCCGGGAAAGACCACGGCGGAGGTTCGCGATGCGATCCGCGCCGAGATCGAGCGCCTGAAGACCGAGGACGTGTCCGACGCGGAGCTCGCGATGGTCAAGACGCGGGCGAAGGCAGACCTGATCCGGCAGCTCAACAACAACCAGGGTCTCGCGGTTCAGCTGGGAACGACACAGGCTCTGTACGGAGACTGGCGGGAGCTCTTCCGTCAGGTCGACCGGATCGAGAAGGTCACGAAGGCCGACATCCGCCGTGTGGCCAACGCGACCTTCGTTGCCAACAACCGCACGGTGGCGCGCATCGAGACGAAGGAATCGGAGCCCGCCCGGCAGGAGAAGAAGTCATGACGCGCAAGTCAACGGCGACCGCGGCCGCACTTTTCGCAATGCTCCTGACCGTTTTTCCCGCGGCGCCGGCCGGCGCCCAGGCCTCCGACTGGAAGCAGATCTCCAAGCCTCCCCTGCACTCGTTCCCGATCCCCAAGCCAAAGCGTGTCGCGCTACCCAATGGGATGGTGATCTTTCTGCTCGAAGATCATGAACTTCCTCTGATCGAGGCTTTCGCCGTCGTGCGCGGGGGGTCCCGCAACGAGCCCGCCGACAAGGTGGGCCTGGCCCAACTGTTCGGCCAGAGCTGGCGCACCGGGGGAACGAAAGCGAAGACCGGAGACGAGCTCGACGACTTCCTGGAAGCGCGCGCGGCCAAGGTCGAGACAACCTCCGACATCGACTCGGCAGAGATCCGGTTGTCCTGCCTGAAAGGGGACTTCGACGCCGTGCTCGCGGTCTTCGACGACCTGCTGCGGCAGCCCGCCTTCCGCGAAGACAAGCTGGCAATCGCCAAGAATCAACTGAACACGGGAATCGCGCGCCGCAACGACAACCCGCAGGGGATCGCGGAGCGGGAAGCCTCGAAGCTCGGCTTCGGCGCCGACAGCCCCTACGCTCGCATCCCGGAATACGCGACGGTCTCGAGCGTCACGCAGGCGGACCTCGCGGCGTGGCACGCGCGGTACGTCCATCCGAATCGAATCTTGATGGGCGTCGTCGGCGACTTCGACAGCGCGGTCATGGAGGCCAAGCTTCGCAAGCGGTTCGGAGGGTGGGCGAAGGGTCCTGCCGCCGACGATCCGCCGGTCAAACAGCTCGACAAGCCGAAGCCCGGCGTCTACTTCGTGGCCAAGGACGACGTGAATCAATCCAACATCCGCATGGTCGGGCCGGGCATCCGGCGCGACAACCCCGACTACTTCGCGGTCGAAGTCCTGAACGAAGTCTTCGGCGGAGGCTTCAGCGCGCGCCTCTTTTCCAACGTGAGGTCCAAGAAGGGGCTCGCCTATGCGGTGGGCGGAGGCATCCGGTCGAGCTTCGACCATCCGGGCCTGCTGCGTTTGACGCTGGGGACGAAGAGCGAGACGACGGCCGCGGGCATCGAAGCGCTGCTCGAAGAAGTCAAGAACATCGTCGACCAGCCGCCGACAGCCGAAGAGCTGCAGAAGGCGAAAGAGGCCATCCTGAACTCCTTCATCTTCCGGTTCGACTCGAAGGCGAAGATCCTCCGCGAACAGACGACCTACGAGTTCTACGGCTACCCCGCCGACTTCCTCGACAAATACCGGCGCGAGATCGACAAGGTCACGGCTGCGGACGTCGCGCGCGTGGCAAAGAAATACATTCACAAGGAGGACCTGGCGATTCTCGTGGTCGGAAAGGCCGCGGACTTCGACAAGCCTCTTTCCTCCTTCGGCACGGTGACGCCGATCGACATCACGATTCCGCAGCCGGGCGGCGAGAAGAAGGCGGCCGCGGCCGCCGCGAGCCCGGCTTCCAGCCCGGCCTCCAGGGACGCAGGCAAGGCGCTCCTGGCCAGGGCGATCGAGGGGCTGGGAGGGGCCGCCAACGTGGCGAAGGTCAAGGACTACCGGATGAAGGGAAAGACCACCGTCCAGACTCCGCAGGGCGAGATGGCTCTCTCCGTCACGCTGATCGCCGTTCCGCCGGACCGACTTCGCCAGGAGATCCAGGCGCCGTTCGGCACGATGACAACCGTGGTGTCGCCGGCCGGCGCGTACATGGCGGGGCCGATGGGAACGCAGGAACTGCCCGGCTCGGCCCGTGAGGAAGTCTCCAAGGAGATGAAACGATCCGCCGTTTTTCTCGCCCAGCACGCTTCGGACCCGAAGCTCACCGCATCGGCCGCCGGTGCGGAAAAGGTCGGAGCGATCGACGCGAACGTTCTCGACCTCTCCTACGAGGGTTCCGAGACCCGCTGGTACGTCGACCCCGCCAGCGGGCACATCATTCGTTCCTCCTATATGACGGCAGGACAAGCCGGCCCTGGCAAGAGGGTGACGGACTACTCCGACTTTCGAACGGTTTCCGGCGTCACGTTCGCCTTTCAACACGACATCAGCGTCAACGGCGAGAAGTCCCAGTCGATGACAGTCGAGGACGTCCAACTCAACGCCGCCCCGGACCCGTCACTCTTCGAGAAGCCGAAAGAGGAGAAGAAGTAGGGGTCCCACCGTTATCTCGAGCGCAGCACTCAACGCGTCCTCCAGCGCAGAGCAGTCCTGTTGTCATCCCGAGCGCAGCGAGGGATCTGCTCCCGTTTCTCCGAATACCCCAGGGTAGATC
>JBKPDV010000079.1:0-11821 GCA_046728075.1 Acidobacteriota bacterium
GCTGCCACCGGGTGCGCGGCGCCGGTGTTGGTGCCCGGCGCCATCGCGGCCACGTCCCCCGCCTCCAGCAGGAAGAAACCCGCGGAGGCGGACGAGGAACCGGAAGGCGAGACGTACGTGACGATGGGAACTCGCGAGGCGAGCATCGCTGAAGTGATCTCCCGCGTGGAGGAGAGGAGTCCCCCCGGTGTCGAGAGGCCGAGCACGATCAGACTCGCGCCGCCCTTGTCGCCCTCCGCGATCAGACGCCGGACGTAGTTCGCTGCGGCCGGATGAATCGGCGTGTCGATGCGGCCGACGACGACGAGGGGGCCCGGCGCCTGCGCGCCAGCAAGACCGCCCGCCGCCGCCAAACCCAGGAGGAGCCGGGCGAGCAGACGCGTCTTCATTTCAATTTCCGAATCCTATCGCAGCCGGGAGGACGGCGCCGGGGCCGCTGCGAATCGGTTATAACGGCGGCCGTGCGCCCTCGCCCGCTCGAGACATTGAATCTCGCCACCCTGGCGGTCCTCTCGACGCTGACTCTCGTTCTGTGGCGGAGGCTGCCCTCGCCCGCCGGCCTTCTCCTGCGGTACGGCCTGATGGCGGCCGCCGTTCTGATCGTCGTCTGGCTCTGGCCGCGCGAAAAGAAGCTTCCCTCCCCCGTCCGAGTCCTCCTCGACTTCTATCCGACGGCCTTCATCCCGGTGCTCTACGAAACGCTAGGCGACCTCATCGCGGCCGCGCGCGGGCCGGCCCGCGACGACGTTCTGATCGCCGCGGACCGGGCGCTCTTCGGCGTCGACGTGACCGTCTGGATGCAGCGCTTCGTCCGACCCGGTCTTTCGACGCTTTTCTATCTCGCCTACACGACCTACTACTTCCTCGCGCTGGCATTGGGGGTTCTCTTCTGGCTGCGCGACAAGGCCACGCTGCGGCGCTACATTTTCACGCTGACCTTCGTGTACCTCGTCTCCTACGCCGGATACTTCGCGTTGCCGGCTCTCGGCCCGCGGTACGCCTTGGCCGCCAGCCACACGGTCCCGGTCGAGACGACCGCGATCTCGCGCGCCATCTCGGGAACGCTGGACGAGCTCGAGCATACGAAGTTCGACGTCTTTCCCTCCGGGCACACGATGATCGCGCTGACGGTGCTGCTGGTGTCCTTTCGCCGCGCCCGCGACTTCTTCTGGTGGGTCTCACCGATCGCGGTCTGCCTGGTGATCTCGACCGTGTACTGCCGGTATCACTATGTGGTGGATGTGATTGCCGGGGCGGTGCTCGCCCTGATCGCGGTGCCCGTGGGTGATCGGATCTATGACCGCTGGGTCGAGCGTCGAGAGCAGTCAGGAGTCGGTAGTCGATAGTCGGTAGTGAGGAGAAGCTACTTCGTTCTCCCCTACCGACTATCGACTACTGACTACCGACCTCTCTTTCATACATCCGATACGTCTTATAGAGCTTCCCGCCCCAGAGGCGCACGGAGCGAATCACCAGATCGTTTTCCTCGAGCAGCCAGGACACCTCGCAACCGGTGTAGCCGCGCTTCAGGCTGGCGCGCAGCCCGTGCTCGAACATGACCGATTGGATTCCGCGCATCCGGTAGTCCTTCTTGATGCCGAGGGTCAGCACGCGGATCGTCCGGATGCGCTTGACGCCGAGCAGGAACTTCAGCCAGCCGAAGGGCAGGAGCCTTCCCTTCAGAGGCTGGATCGCCGTGTTGTAGTCGGGCAGAGTGAGCATGAAGGCAATCGGCTCCAGGCGCCCATCGGGGTGGCGGATCTCCGCCACGAACAGAAGATCCTCCACGAGCAGCGGCTTGAGCCGCTCGGCCATGAAGTCCATCTCCTCAGGCGTCATCGGCACGAAGCCCCAGTTCTTCTCCCAGGCGGCGTTGTAGACCTCACGGATCTTGGGCAGGTCCCCCTTCAAGCCGGACTTGGAGATGTTGCGTATGACGATGTTCGGCTCGCTTCGGGCGAACCGCCCGGCCAGGCGCTGCAGGCGATCGAGCGGTTCCCGCGCGATCTCGAACCAGTAGGCCAGCAGGTCCTTCGCTTTGCGAAAGCCCGCGCCTTCGACAAGAGAGACGTAGAAGCGCGGGTTGTAGGTCATCATGAGGACCGGCGGCGAATCGAAACCGTCGATGAGCAGGCCCGCTTCGTCGTTCAACGAAGGGTTGGCGGGGCCTCGCAGGATGTTCATTTTGCGGACCCTCGCCCAGGAGTCCGCGGCGTCGAAAAGGGCACCGGCAGTCGCCGGGTCGTTTTCGCACTCGAAAAAGCCGAAGAAGGCCGTCTTCTCCTGGTGGAACTCGTTGTGGGTCCGATCGAGCACCGCGGCGATCCGTCCGACGTCTCGTCCCTCTCGCCGCGCGACGAAGAGCTGGAGCTCCGCATGTTTGAAAAATGGATTCTTGTCGGAGAAGACCTTGGCAACGTCGTCGCGCAAGGGGGCGACCCAGTTCGGATCGCCCTTGTAGATCCGGTCCGCGACGTCGAAGAATCGATTCAGCTCTTTCCGAGAGCGACCGATGCTTTCGACGGAGATCGGCGGTTCAGTCATTTCTCGATCAGCTTACAGCTGACAGCTTCCAGCTCTCAGCTTGGAACTCCGGGTAAAAATCGGACACCACCTCGATATATCAGATCTGATATAGAGCGAGACCCGCAAAGACGGCGAACCGTCTGGCTGATAGCTGAGAGCTGATAGCTGACAGCTAAACGGGCACTGCCCGCACGAGCCCGACCTGTCGCCCGACCTTCTCGATGGCGTCGAGGGCGCGGGCGAGTTGCTCGCGGGTGTGCGTGGCCATCAAGGACGTGCGGATCAGCGCTCGGCCCGGAGGGGTGGCCGGCGAGAGGACGCAATTGACGAAGACGCCTTCCTCGTGCAGGCGCTGGACCATCATCAAGGCCGTCAGGTCTTCTCCCACGACGATCGGGACCACGGGAGTTTGCGATTCGCCCGTATTCAGTCCGAGCGACCGCAGGCCTTCCGCGAAGAATCGGGTGTTGTCCCAGAGTCTCGCGCGCCGCTCCGGCTCGCGATCCATGATGTCGACCGTGGCGAGGGCCGCGGCCACGGAGGCCGGAGGAGGAGCTGCGGAAAAGATCATCGTCCTCGCCCGATGCTTGATGTAGTCGATGATCGTGGCGTCTCCCGTGATGAACCCTCCGACGGAGGCCATCGCCTTCGAGAAGGTTCCCATGATGAGGTCCACCTCCCGCTCGAGATGGAAATGCTCGACCGTTCCGCGTCCGGTGGCCCCCAGAACGCCGATCCCGTGAGCGTCGTCGACCATGACGGCGGTCTCGAAATCCTCTGCCGCCGCCACGATCTCCGGCAGCGGGGCGATATCCCCTTCCATGGAAAAGACGCCGTCGACCACGATCAGCCGCCCGCGGGCCTCCGGATCGTTGGCCATCTGCCGGCGGAGGTCCCGCATGTCGTTGTGCCGGAACTTACGCACGTCGCCAAAAGAAAGACGGGCGCCATCGATGATGCAGGCATGGTCCTGCTTGTCCAGATAGACGCTGTCCCCCTTGCCGACGAGGCAGGAGATAGCCCCCAGGTTGACCTGGAAGCCGGTCGCGAAGGTCACGGCGGCTTCCTGGCGCATGAACTCCGCCAGCCGGTCCTCGAGCCGGACGTGAAGATCCAGGGTGCCGTTCAGGAAACGGCTTCCGGCGCAACCGGTTCCGTACTTGCGGACCGCTTCGAGGGCGGCCTCCTTGACTCGGGGGTCGTTGGTCAGTCCCAGGTAGTTGTTCGACCCGAGCATGATCATCCGGCGGCCGCCGATGACGACCTCCGGATCCTGGGCAGAATCCACGACCCGGAAAAACGAGTAGACGCCAGCCTGCCGGATGCGCTCGGCGTCCTCGAACCGGAAGCACTTGTCGAACAGCGTGGGGGTACGGACCGACCTGGTATGAGCCGGAGCGGCTTTCGTCATATCTCTCCCACCCCGAAGTACCGGGATTTCCCCGCGATCTTAGCAAATTTTACAAAATCAACCAGCCGCTATCCACATACCATTTCCAGGTACCCAGGAGACCGTCCTCCAGAGGGGTCGGCGCTGGAAGCTGCAGGTCCGCTCGCATTGGCAGAGCGTCGCAGAGCCAGTCGCCCGCCAGGATCTCTCGTGCTTTGTCCGAGTTGAACGGGAGAGACCTGCGAGTCAGAGTTTCCAGGATTGTCTCGAGCCAACCTGCCACCCGCACCAAGAAATCCGGGATTGGAACGACGAGCGGCCGGCGGGACGGCACCCGCGCGAGCGCTCTGCAGAAATCCGCGATCGCGATCGGATCTGGATCCGCGAGGAATCCCGTGCGGCCCGACAGGTCCCGTCGGCTCGCCGCCCGCGCGATGGCCAGAGCGGCGTCTCCAGCCTCGATCAGCTGGATGCGCCGCCGGCCGCCGGCCGCCGGGAGAAAGCCCCGCGCAGCCGCGCGAAAGAGGACGAGCAGGCCGCGGTCTTCCGGGCCATACACGACCGCGGGGCGCAGCACGATCCATGCTCCTGACCACATTCGCGCGACCGCCTCCTCCCCTTCTCGCTTGGACAGCCCGTACCAGGAGACGGGCCGCGCCGGATCGTTTTCCGAGACCGGCCGCCCGTCCCGCGCCGGACCCGAAGCGGCCTGGCTCGAGACGAGGAGAAAGAGCGCGCCGGGGGCGGCCTTCGATGCGGCCCGAAGAAGATTCTCGGTTCCCCGCAGATTCACCTCGCGGTAATCCTCGAGCGTCCTTGCCTTGACGAGGCCCGCGACGTGGACGATCGCGTCGCATCCCAGCGCGGCACTCTCGAGGTCCGCCGTCCGCGAGAGTTCCCCCGGCCGAATCTCGACTCCTTCTGAGGCGAGCCGTTGCGCGCGCCCGAGGTCTCGAGCGATCGCTCGCACCCTCCATCCCTCCCGAGCGAGCGCTCGCGCGACGTGTCCGCCCAGGAAACCTGTCGCGCCGGTCAAGAGAACGGTTCGCATCGAAAAAGTTTGCCCGGGATAGTCTCCTCAGGCTGGATTATTCATGAAGAGAAGCCCGCAACGTGCCGCCGTCCTCTGTGCGCTGGCAACGCTCTGCGCCGGCTTGCTCGCCGCCGCCCAGCCGGTTTCTCCGCCCGTTGTCGAATACTCCATCGACGCCACGCTGGACCCAAAGGCCAAGACCGTCTCTGGAAAAGAGCGACTCTTATGGCGGAATCCTTCCGGCGACGACGTCTCGGAGCTTCAGTTTCATCTCTATCTGAACGCCTTCAAGAACAACCGATCCACTTTCCTGCGGGAATACGGAGGGCGTTTGACGGACGCCATCGTCGGCTCGAAGGAAGAGCACTGGGGGTGGATCGACATCTTGTCCATTCGGACGGCCGACGGCGTGGACCTCAAGGCCGGCTCGCGGTTCCTGCATCCCGACGGGAACGATCCCTCCGACGAAACGGTGCTCGCGGTGCCGCTGCCTTCGCCCGTTCCGGCCCACGGAGAGATCTCGCTCGACATCACTTTTCGAGACAAGCTTCCGCGCGTTCTCGCGCGCACCGGCTTCGTGCGAGATTTCTTCCTGGTCGCCCAGTGGTTTCCCAAGCTCGGCGTCTACGAGCCGGCCGGCATGCGCCGGCGGCCGCAGGGCGGCTGGAACTGCCACGCCTTCCACGCGAACTCGGAGTTCTACGCCGACTTTGGCACCTACGACGTGGCCCTGACGGTCCCCTCCCGTTTCGTCGTTGGAGCGACCGGGAAGAACGTGGCCGAGATTCGAAAGGGAAATCAAACCACCTATCGCTACGTCCAGGAGAACGTGCACGACTTCGCGTGGACCGCCGATCCACGCTACGTCGTCGAGACGACGGATTTCAATCCCGCCCGCGACGTCCCACCGGGGTGGACGGCGCTCGCCGGCAAAGAGCTCGGGATGGCGCCGGAGCAGATCGCTCTGAAGCCCGTTTCAATCCGGCTGCTGCTCCAACCCGATCACCGCCGCGCTCGTGAACGCTACCTGCGGTCGGCCAAGGAAGCGCTCTCTTTCTACGGCCTCTGGTTCGGCGCCTATCCCTATCCGACTCTGACGATCGTCGATCCGCCCGAAGACGGGTTCGGAGCCGGCGGAATGGAATACCCCACGTTCATCACGGGCGACGCCCCTTCTCTCACCCTGCGATGGCCCTTCCAGAGGGCTCGATTCGTGGAGGACGTCACGATCCACGAGTTCGGTCACCAGTACTGGTACGGGGTGGTGGGCTCCAACGAGTTCGAAGAGCCCTGGCTGGACGAGGGGTTGAACACCGACTCGGAGTATCGGGCCCTGCGCCTGGCCTACGGTCCGCGCAACGCGATCGAGCTCCCGGGAGGCATCGGGATCGGATGGGAGGCGATCGCGCATCTGGCGTACCTCGCCCTTCCGAATCTGGATCCCGTTCGCCGGTTCGCCTGGAGCTACTCTTCCGGCGACTCCTACGGAGTCAACTCCTACTTCAAGGTCGGCCTTTTCCTGGCGCAGCTGCGCCACGACCTCGGCCCGGAGACCTTCGCCCGCGCGCAGCGCGCCTTTTTTCAGGAGTGGTCCTTTCGCCATCCGTCGACCGAAGACTTCTTCGACGTTTTCGAGAGGGTCTGCGGCTGCGACCTGGCCCGTTTCCGACAGGACATCGTCGGAGGCACCGCGCGTCTGGACTGGAGCACCGTTTCGGCCCGAGCACAGCGAGCGCCTCGAGACACCGGCCTTTTCGAGCGTCCGGAGGGGCGAGTTTTCTTGAAGGAGGGGCAGGCTGCGAAACCGGCGAAGGAAAAGCCCGGCCATCCGAAACAGAAGGCGATCTACGAGAGCGTCGTTCTCTTCGGAAACCTCGGCGAGTGGTCCCACGGCGCTCGCGCGCGGCTCGTGTTCGAGGACGGCAGGACGCTCGACTGGACGCTTTCCGGCGCAGCGCGCTGGGTGCGCCTGAGAATTCGCTACACCTCGCGGCTCGCCTGGGCCGCAACAGACCCGGACCGTGAGAACGCCTGGGAGTGGAAGCGCGCGAACGATTCGGTCGTGGTCGGTCGCGGAAAAGGAGCCGCCGCGACGCTCGGGTCTCGCGCGGCGGCAAAGTACTTCGGATGGGCGGCGAATTTCGGCGCTCTGCTCCAGCAGATCCTGTGGGCGCTCGCGTGACCGAGAACCGAACGGGAAGCCTGTCGGCAGGTCTGCGCTGCCTCGGGAACGGTCGGCTGGTGATTCTCCTGGCGGCGACGACGATCGGCCTGGCGCTGCTTCCGGCTTTTGCCCTCCAGCCCTCGCTCCAACAGGTCTTTGCGAAGACCCTCGCGGGGGATCACATCCTGCGCAATCACCCCGACTTTGCTCCCGTGGACGTTCTGGAGTTCTTCCATGAGAGGCGCGCGGCGATCTCCGGAGCGCGCCAGACGGCGATCGCCGCCGGCCTTCTCGGAATCGTTCTCCAGATCTTCTTCGCGGGAGGCTTCGTCGAGACTCTCGCCGGAGGGCGCACGGTTCTTCTCGGCCCATTCTTTTCCGAGGCCTCCCGCCACTTCGGGCACAATCTCAAGTGCTTCGTGATCTTTCTCGCGGCGATCGCCGCCATGCTCCTCGGCTGGCTCGGGGCGACGGCGGCTCTCGGGGAGAAGCTCTTCGAAGACAGCCCGCCCGGTGATTCGTCCAGGCTTCTCTATCGCATCGGGACGGCGGCGGTTGCGCTGCTGCTCTTTGGCCTTCTCTCTCTGTTGCACGATTTCGCGCGGCTGGCTCGCCGGCACGAGCCCGGGATCGGAGCCTGGCGCGCCTGGGGCGTCGCCGGCCGCCTGGTGTTCGGGTCGGTCTTCTCCGCCCTTGGTCTCCTGATCTTCTGGTTTCTCGCGGGAGGCGCTCTGTGGGTGGGAGTCCTCGCCCTCGAATGGGGCACTCCGGCCATCTCGGTTGCGGCGATCCTGCTGCACACGGCTCTTCAGATCGCGGCGGTCGCGTTTCGATCAGCGATTCGGGTCGGCGCCTGGGGCTCCTACGCCGCGTTCTTCGACCGGAGACACACAGTCGCGGGGCCGGAACCGGAAGTTTCAACTCCCGGGACGCCGGAGCCGTTGCTCACCGAACCGATACCACCGCTCGATTCGCTCGGGGAAGTGACGCTGACCTAGACCTCGTCAGGCCTTGCCCGCCCACTCCGTGAACCTTCTCATCCCTTCCCGCACGCGCTCGATCGGCGTCGCGAAGGAGAAGCGGACGCAGGAGTCCGCGCCGAACGCATCGCCGGGGACCGCGGCGACATGCGCCTCGGCCAGAAGGCGCCGGCAGAACTCGGCGGAGCCGGAGACTTTCTTGGCCCCGTAGAGGGCACCGACGTCCGCGAAGGCATAGAAGGCGCCTTCGGGCCAGACGCACTGGACGCCCCGCGTTTTCTCCAGCGCTCCCACCATTTCCGTACGCCGTTCCGTGTAGTGATCCAGCATCTCGGCTACAGATGCCTCGGTCCGCTTCGGGTCCTCGAGGGCCGAGAGCACTGCCGCCTGTGAGATCGAGGAGGCATTCGAGGTCGAGTGGCTCTGGTACGCGGTGATCGCGGAGACGACCTCCTTCGGCGCCACGGCCCAGCCCAGCCGCCAACCGGTCATCGCGTAGGTTTTCGACGCCGCGCCCGTGACCATCACGCGGTCGGCGTGAGCCGGAAACGCGGCCGCCGAAACGTGCTTGCGGTCCCCGTAAAGAAACCGATCGTAGGTTTCGTCGAAGATCAGATAGGCGCCGTGCTCCGCGCACCAGTCGAGAATCGCGGCAATCTCATCGGCGTCGGCTACGGCCCCTGTGGGATTGTTGGGAGAGTTCAGGATGACTCCGCGCGTGGCCGAGCTCGCGTTCTCCGAGAGAAGCGCCGCGGTCGGCTTCCAACCTCGGCCCGGGTCCGTCGGAAGAAAAAGCGCCGTCGCGCCGGAAAGACTCACCATCTCGGGAAACGAGACCCAGTACGGCGAAAACAGCGCGACTTCGTCCCCTTCCTCGAAGAGCGCCTGGCAGATGTTGAAGACCGCCTGTTTGGCGCCCGCCGTCACGACGACGTTTTCGCGCGTGCAGGAGGCGCCCTGCTCACGGCGATACTTTTCGGCAATCGCCTCGCGAAGGGCAGGCTCGCCGGCCACGTCCGTGTACTTCGTGCGGCCCGACTCGATCGCGGCGACGCCCGCCCGGGCGACGAACTCCGGTGTGGCGAAGTCCGGCTCGCCCAGCCCGAAGTCGACGACGTCGATTCCCGAGGCCGCGAGCGCCTTTGCCGCTTTTCCGGCAGCAATCGTCGAGGAGGGCGCCAGAGCCGAGACGCGCCGGGAGAGGCGGCTCATCGGTGGCCCTTCCAGGCGCGGGCAAAGGCTCCAAAGGCGGCGAGCTTCTTCCGGCCCGTCGCCACCAGCGCCACTTCCACGACGATCCAGGCCCCATAGACGTAGAGGATCGGGAGCCGGATCGACGGAACGGCGAACTGGACGAGCCAGAGGACGAAGAGCCCGGCCGCCTCGTACGCCGCGAAGTCCATCGAAGCGAGAAAGAGCCAGCCCAGGAAAGCCTGGACGATCGTCAGCAGGATCTCGCTGCGCTGGAACTCGTCAAAGGGAAGCGGCGCGGTCGATCCGTGGCTCCAGCAGTAGATGACCGCGAGCAACCCCGAGAGAATCCCCCACTGGTTGATGTTCGAGGAGACCATGTTGACCAGGGCCACGGGCGCTCGGGTCACGCGCTTGGCCCATGCGAACGCGGAGGTCTTTTCCGGAAACTCCGAGAGAAACGGCGCGACCCACTGGATGAAGACGAACTGTGACATCCCGAGCGAGGTCGCCAGCGCGAGCATGGAGGTCAGGAACGGCTCGGCGACAAAATAGATGACGGCGCCACCTCCCAGGAGCAGCAGACCCACCGCTCCCCATCGGCGCGCTCCCGAGAACGAGAGCGCCCAGCGGGTCGCCGCCGGAAGCTTGGCGTGCTCGGCTTCCTCTTCTTCCTCGCGCGGCGGCATTCGGAAAAGAATCGCGAGATAGACGACGTAGGTCGTGGCAAGGACCGCGGAATCGACCAGCGAGAGGTTCCCCTTCGCCCAGATCCAGACGAAATAGGCCATCGGCGGCAGCAGGCCAATGACCTCGACTGCATGCTCGTCGCCCAGGCGCAGAGTCCCGAGCTTGCGCCCTTTGCGCCTGGCGAAGAAGGCCGCAACGGCATAGATCATCGGCCAGCCGAGGCCGGTCAGCAGTCGCAGGCTTCCCGTGAAGTTGGCGATCGCCAGGTGCACCATCGACGGGTTCTTCCCCGCTTTCCAGGCGATCACGGCCTCGACGGCGAACTCCGGCAGGGTCTGGACCAGCGCCAGGACAGCGAGAGCCAGCCCCTGCGAGACGAGAAACTCGGCGGCCTCGGCGCCCCAGGCGACGAGAAACGCCGATCCGATCATCGCGGGAAACGTCCAGAGCGCCGTGACCGGAGAGCCGCCCTGCGCCGCCTCCAGGTTCGCGGCAAGAAGAACCCTGTCGCGGAGGCCTCTCATCGGCGCCGGTTATACCATTTCGGAGATGACGATCGAATCGCCCGCCAACCCGCTCGTCAAGGAGATCGCGCGATCTCTCGAGCAGCGGACACATTTCCTGCTCGAAGGAGAGAAGGCCATTCTCGATGCTGTCGCGGCGGGACTGAACCCGGATCACGTCCTTCACGACGAAAGCGTGCGGCCCGGCCGCCTCGCGGCGCTCTCCTCTTCCCGGCCGCGGCTCGTCTCGCGCGCCGTTCTCGAACGTCTCGCCGACTCCAAGACGCCTCAGCATCTGCTCGCGATCGTCCGAAGGCGCGACGTCTCCGTCTCCGAGATCCTCGCGCGCTCCGGTCCCGTCCTCTTTCTCTTCGGCGTCCAGGATCCGGGCAACCTCGGCGCTATTGTCCGCGTCGGAGAGGCGGCCGGATGCGCGGGCGTCGTCGCCGCGCCCGGGTCGGCCGACTTCTTCCACCCGCGCGCCGTCCGCGCGAGCGCGGGCAGCGTCCTTCGCATTCCCGTCTCGGGCCGCGTTTCCTTCGAGCCCTTCGCCGCGGACGCGAAAAAAGCGGGGCGCGTCGTCTGCGGCGCCGTCGCGTCCGCCGGCGAAAACCCTTTCGAGACGCCCCTGCCCCCCGCGAGCGTTCTGGTCATCGGATCGGAAGGGAGCGGGCTGCCCGCGGGCGCCTACCTCTATCTCGACCGCAAGCTCACGATTCCCATGAAGGAGCCCGTCGACTCGTTGAACGCCGCCGTCGCCGCGGCGCTGCTTCTCTACTCGCCGGCTTTGAGAGCCGCTAAGAGCGCGACCGAGTCCCCTCTCCCCCCGGGAGAGGGTTAGGGTGAGGGGGAAACTTTCGCCGAATCTCTAGTCGTCGCGCCTAAAGTCTTCCCCTCACCCCGGCCCTCTCCCGGAGGGAGAGGGAGACGCGGGCCCTTGCGGTTCGTTGTTCTCGGATCAGAAACACGACCTTTCTTTGTGGAGGCCGGCGGCCGGAACGTTCCTCGCGGAACGACGATCTTCTTTTGACGATTTCCGATTCCCTTCATCTCAAATTCCTCCGCCGTCAATCTTCGGCTCGCTCTCCGCGAACACTTCCGCCGAAAACCTCCAGATCTTCGTCTCGGGTTCCTTCCACGCCTCCCGCGGGAGGCCGGCCTTGCGTGCGACTTCGCCCAGGAATGCTTCGCGGTCGAAGCCCCATTCGGTCGCCACCTGAGGAAGTAACAGCCCGCTCCGGCCCCGCGCCTCGAGGATCAAGCCGTCTCGGCCGACCACGATCTCATCCGGGCTGGTGACGGGTTCCGGCGGCGAAAGGATCGAGATTTCGATTTCGCAACCGG
>JBKPDV010000080.1:0-14572 GCA_046728075.1 Acidobacteriota bacterium
ACTGGAAGCTGGGCGATCTCGAGCGCTCTGCCGAAATTATGCAGCGCGCGCGTGACCATGCGTCAGATGTGCTACACGATGACTTCAGCAATGCCGATTTTCCACTCGCGATGCACGCCGTGCAAATTGGAGACCTCGACGCAGCTTTCGAGCATCTTCAACGAATGCTCGACGCGCGCGACCCCGCGTTGGTTGATCTCGCTGTGGGGCCTCATTGGGACAGCTTGCGCGCGGATCCGCGGTTCAACCAGTGCCTTGCACGGATGAAATTGCGGCCGGTCTTGTGACCGCCTTGGCATTCGTACGGTCATCGACGGGCCGTTCACCGAGACCCGCGAGCTGGTGGCCGGCTTCTCGATCTGGGAGGTCAAAGACACGGACGAGGCCTTGGCCTGGGCGAAGCGCTCCCCCAATCCCATGCCGGGCAAGAGCGAGATCGAGATCCGGCCGTTCTACGAGGCGGCGGATCTGGCCGAGTTTCTGACGCCCGAGGAGCTGTCGGCGCCCCGCGAAGGGGAGCGCGGGAAGCTCGGCGTCGCCTGAGCCGGCTTGTGTCCCCGCGGCCTTGGCCGAAAAGGCGGCGTGACCGCAGGCGAGACACACCCGGCGATCGAAGCGACCTTTCGGATCGAACGGGCCAGGCCCATCGCGGGCTTGGCCCGCTTGGTGCGGAATATCGACCTTGCCGAGGAGCTGAGCGTGTCTCGATGCGCTCTCCGTGTTTTCTCCGTGTCTTGACGAAATCGCAGGAAAGTCCACTACAGATTCCGGAGCCAACTCATTGATTTCTCTACCGTGAGCTGTCGTCCGGTGCCGTCGGCTCCTCCCCGTTCTCCTCTCCGGAGCTAAAGGTCCCGCGTTCGAATCGCGGCGGGCGCACCATCTTTCACCCAGCCACTTCCATTATTGGGATTGAGGCATCATACGAGTGCCGTATGCGCCCGTAGCTCAGTCCGGATAGAGCATCAGCCTTCGAAGCTGAGAGTCGCACGTTCGAATCGTGCCGGGCGCACCATTTTTCGACCGGCTCGTGCGCCCGTAGCTCAGTCCGGATAGAGCATCAGCCTTTGGTCCGAGCGTGCGTCGCGACCCACTCCGGAAGGGCTTTTGCGTGTTCCTGTCCGAGAAGAAGATCAATCGAGACAGGCGCTCCCGTTGATTGGTGTGCCCTTGGAATCCCACCGCGATGCCGATCTGGCCCCTAAAACCGCGGGCACACCTCTTAGTTCGATAAGCTCTTAGGCTGAAAGGAGAACGAACCAAATGGCTAGAAGACGATCAACGCTGACGCTCTCCGCCGAATCTGCGCAGCAGGCGCTCTCCTTCCTCGTTCACGAAGGGAAGCTCGCGGCGAACGAAGTCCAGAAGGCTCTCAAGAGGAGAGAGAAGCTCGTCCGTGAAGTTCGCAAGCGGCTGGCGGAGCTCGGCGCGGACGGCTTGGACTTTGCCGAGAAAGTTGCGAACACCACCAGAACGAGACTTCGCAGAGCGGAAAAGGCGTCGCGGCCAGCCCGGAAACGGGCCAGACGGGCCATTTCCGCAGCAACCCGCAAGGCCTACCAGGCTCAGGGCCGATACATGGCAGCTCTTCGGCCCCTTTCCAAAGCCGCGCGCTCCAAGATCAAAGCCATTCGGAAGTCGTCAGGAGTCAATGCTGCGATCGCGGCAGCGAAAAAGTTGTACGCCTGAGTTTTGCTCTTGCGCCCGTAGATCAGTCCGGATAGAGCATCAGCCTTCGGGTCCGAGCGTGGGTCGCGAGCAGGGCAAGCGAGGACCATCGCATAAACGGGGCACGGACAGAGAACGGCCAGTTCTAGGTCGGAAGCAGGGGCTGTCCCGTCATAAGCCAATGCAGCACGTTCGCGGCAAACCTGAAAAGCCCGCGGGTGGCGTCCTGACTTAGAGACAGGGTAATGGCGATGTTTATGAGAGCGCCGACCGCCTGGTTTTTCCAATCGATGCGGCCGACGCGACGGGCGGCGTCGGCCAGGCTATCGAGGCGGGAGGTGATGAGCCGTAGTTGCTCGGCGCTGAGTTGGTATGTCGTTGTCAGGTGAAGCCGGATCTCTGTGACACTGGCCCGAACGTGCGTTTGCTCCTCTGGCGTAAACCCTGAATTATCCTCACCGGTTGCCGCCAGAAAATCCCGCTCTTGCCGAACGGCCGCCCACAGGTCCGGTGCTTCTATCTCGCGCTTCGTGTAGGAAAGCCACAAATCAAAAAGGCTCAGCGTGTTGACCAGGTTCCCGGGCAAGTGGACCTCGGTCTTTGTTTCCAACCCCGGCGAGTATTGACAACACTGGTACGACGGATCTAGCGCGAAGAAGTATTCGGTCCCCCTGAGCCGTAGCGAGACCGGCACCCCTCTCCAAGTGGTGCTGATCCACTCGAAATCTATCGGGTCGAAACCGGCGTGTCTGATCCCCTCGAAGAAATGATTCTGCACGCTGTTCAGAAGCATAGGGTCGCCTGCCGAGCCTGCGCCCTCCGTGGGCGCCCCGGGGGAGGGGAGCGGCGTTACCTTCTCCCCCCTAACGTCTTACGGCGAATACGACAAGCCCGTTCGGGCGTAGCGGTGGGGCCGGTTTTTGAACAAGGTCGCATGGAAAAAACATCCCAAAACTAAAACCCGTGCCAGGGCCCAACTCATTCCATTTGGCGGCAGTGCCGCAAACAGGAGACCCACTGTACGAAGCTGAGAGTCCCGCGTTCGGATCGCGGCGGGCGCACCAGAGTTTTCGGCCACTCGGGTCCCGAACGATCCGCGAGGAGCGGATCGGGATCAGCGCCCTATCGCGGCGTCCAGCGCTCGACCTCTTCGGCAAGGAGGCCGGTCACCGCTTCCACTGGCAAGGGGCGGCTGAACCAGTAGCCCTGGAGCGCGTCGCAGCCGTTTTCCCGCAGGTAGGTGAACTGTTCCTTGGTCTCGACTCCCTCGGCGATGACGTTCAACTTCAAGCCGTGGGCCATCGCGACCACCGCGCGCACGATGCCGGCGTCGGCGGAATTCGTGACGACGTCGCTGACGAAAGAACGATCGATCTTCAAGGTGGTGACGGGAAAACGCTTCAGGTAGCTCAGGGAGGAGTAGCCCGTGCCGAAGTCGTCGATGGAAATACCGACTTTCAGCTCCCGCAGCGCGAGCAGGTTGGCGACGGTGACCTCGGCATCTTCCATGGCCACACCTTCGGTGATCTCGATCTCGAGCGTTTCCGGCGGGACCGAGGACTCCAACAGGGCCTCGTGAATCATCGGGACGAGGTCTCGTTCGTGGAACTGACTGGGGGAGACGTTGACCGCAACACGCAGGTCCGGAAGTCCGTGGCTCTGCCACACCTGAAGCTGCCGGGCCGCGTGGTTCAACACCCATTTGCCCAGAGGCACCATCATGCCGATCTTCTCCGCCGCTCCGATGAAGTCGCCCGGCATGACGAGACCCTTTTCCGGATGCTGCCAGCGGACTAGGGCCTCCAGCTCGACGATCCTTCCGGTGACGAGGCTCAGAACAGGTTGATAGTGGAGGACGAGCTCGTCCTTGGCGATCGCCTGCCGCAGCCCCGTCTGCAAAGACAGTCTCTTGCCGGCCTCTTCGGCCAGCTCCGGTGAGGAGAGTTGATAGTTGTTGCGGCCGAGCTCCTTGGCCTTCGTCAAGGCGTTGTCGGCGCTGCGTATGAGCGATTCGGGATCGGAGCCGTCCTCCGGGGCCACCGCCACGCCGATCGAGGTCGTCAATTCCAGCCGCCGGTTGGCCGCAAAGAAGGGCTGTCCGATCGATTCCAGAAGCTTGCGCGCGACCACGGCCGCGTCCTCGGGCCGGGCGATCTCGGTCAGCAGCACGACGAACTCGTCGCCGCCGACTCGGGCGACCATGTCGGCGTCGCGCACTCCTGCGTTCAGGCGGCGCGCGACTTCCTGGAAGACGGCGTCCCCGGCGCCGTGGCCGCAGGCGTCGTTGATCGACTTGAAAAAGTCCAGGTCCAGGTAGAGGAGGGCCACCAGGCGGTTGGCGCGGCGCGCGTTGGCGAGCGAGAGATTCAGCCGCTCCATCAGCAGTGCCCGATTCGGCAGGCCCGTCAAGGGATCGTGGAACGCCTGGTAGACGATGAGCTGCTCGGCGCGCTTTTGTTCGCCGATGTCTCGCGCGATCGAGGCGATCCCCATCAGATGCCCCGCTTCGTCGCGAATCGGCGACACGGAGATCGCGACGGCCACGGTATTCCCGTCTTTGCGGACGAGCTCCGTGTCATAGGCCACGACGGGCTCTCCGCGGCGTATCCGATCCCAGACGCCTTCGGTCTCGCCGGCGGAGTCGGAGGGTTCGAGCACGGCGATCGGGCGTCCCGTCATCTCGGTAGCGGAATATCCGTACATCTGGGCGGCCCCGTTGTTCCAGCTGACGATCTGGCCGTCGAGGCTTGTCGAGATCACCGCGTCGTGCGAGCTCTCCATGATGGAGGCCATCCTCCGGAAGGTCGCCTCTCGCCGCGAGCGCTCGCTGATGTCCACGGCGACGGAGCCCACGAGGAGGCGGCCGCTCTCGTTGCGCATCGGAAACTTCAGCACGAGCCACCGCCGCATCCCCGCGGGCGTCGGCAGCGCTTCTTCGACCTCCATCACCGCGCCCGTGGCGAGGACAGTCTGATCGTGGAGGCGAACACGCTCGGCGACATCCGCCGGGAGCCACTCGGAGTCGGCCTTGCCGATCAGGGACCCGCCGTCGGGCGCGAAGACGTTTTGGAACGTCCGGTTGTGGTAAACGAGCCGGCCCGACTCGTCTTTTAGAAACTCGAGCGCGGGGTTGTATTCGCGCAGCAGCTCCAGGGGGCGAATCGGGGTCGAGCGCGGCGCGGAGGATCCGTCGGACACGTTGACCACATCCTCGTCCGGCGACGTCGGTAGCGCCGGTTTCTGCATGCTCTCTGTGGGCCCCCGCGAACCCCTCACAGAACCTCCTAAAAGGCTGACAAACGAGTAGCTGACGATTCTCTGAACTCAATGTCCTTGCCAGCTCGGCATGGCCTTACGGAATCAGTGGTTTAGGGTGTTTCTGTAAGCGCGGCGAGCCAATCCCCGGCATCGGGCGGCAGTGCCGGGTGCCAGAAATCTGCACAGCCCGCCAGCGGGGTCGGGGTGTCGGGGAAGGCTCGGCAGGCCGCCCCGGAGGGGCTCCGGGCACTGCCGAAACCCCTCGAGCGGCGCGCTCAAATCCTCAGTTGCATGCCGGCGAAACGAAGTAGTTGTCTCCCGTCTTGTTGTCCGCGACCGCGGCGTAGACCACAGCCGGACCACCGCTGACCGTGTAGGTCACGAAGAAGTCCGTTTGAGTCAGGTCGGAGGCCGACGCGGAGTCAAAAAGGCCCGCGAGACTCACCTGGGTGTGAGCGAAACTCGGAACCGTGACTGTCTTGGTCGCGATGGTCGAACCGTCGTTGCGTTTGGCGGTGAAGACGATCGTCACCGTAAGAGTGGTCGGGTTGAAGTAGCCGATGTTTGTCCGGAAGCCCAGCCCCGCCGCCAGGTCCGCAGCGGACGAATTGGAGAGCAGGGGGAGCGTTCCGTTCCGGCACGTGTTGTCGACCGGGCCCGCGCTGAACGCTTCCCCCGTCGTTCCGCTGGCCGTAGAGCGCTGGTCGTTGAGCAGGTGCCCCGACGCGATCACGTCCTTGTCGGCCGTGATGCGCAGGCAGCCGATTCCGGAGGTCGCGAAAGTCGTGCCGAGCACGTCGTTCAACACCATCTGGGAGTTAGCGGCGACGGTCACGGATCGCGTCGCCGTCGGGGCGGTGAGCGCTGTCGAGCTGCTCGCAAAGAAATCGAGCGTGACGTTGGAGGCAGCCGAGGAACGATTGACCAGGCGCAGCTCTTCGACGAAGTTCTCACCCTTGGCGCCGGTCACTTTGGCGGCGACGGGCGCGAAGAGGATCGGGTTGCTGAAGGTCCCCGGCGCGGGAGTCAGCTGCCCGCGAACCGCTCCTCCCGGGAAATCGGCGTTGTGGATGTTGGCGTAGAAGCCTGCCGGGTTGGCGATGATTTCGTTGATGAGAGAGGTCGCGACGCCCGTCACCGTGCCGGTGGAGCATCCGTTGACGAAGGGAGCGCTGAACGGAATGACGATCCCACCGCCGAAATTCGATCCGCCGCGATGGATGTGGGCTGCAGTCGGCGGGTTGATGTTGAAGAAGCAGAGGTTGAACGTAACAGTGCCCGCCGTAGGATCAAGCGTGAAGTACGCGTTGCCGAGCCCATCCGGATCCGCGGCAGTGGGAGTCTCGTTGGCTCCCGTCATGACCGCTCGGAAACTCGCGACTTGAGCAGTCGCAGCCGCCGCAACAAAAACCAGCGCCAGAAAAGCGAGACTTTTCCTCATACGTCCTCCTTCGCATGAAGGGAGGCGGGTCACCTGTGCCGTCGCCCCCCGAAGAAGGCAACCGTATGCGCGCAACGGCGCCCCGTTCCGGTTTTGAGGAAGGCCTAAGGCGGCAGGCGCCGCGCGTTCCTCAGGAAAGGGTTAAAGCGCGGCGGCGCGGGCTAGCGTGAGCGTCAGGAAGTCGAGCCCGGGTTCTGTCCCGGAGGCGAAGGCGGCGAAGCCGGCTTGGTCTCCGGCGGAGGAGCGGGGTTTGTCGAGGACGCCGCTCCCGAGCTCAAGGCGTCCTTGAACCCGCGGATCGACTCGCCCAGTCCCTTGCCGAGCTCGGGAAGCTTCTTGGGTCCAAAAACCAGCAAGGCGATCCCGAGGATCACCAATAAATGCATCGGCTGAAACAATCCTTCGAACATGGCTCCATCCCTCTTTCCGGGAATGACTCCCGGCTACTGAGTTTAGACGAGAATCCGCCTCGAAGGCTTACGCCAATAAGATCTGTCGATGGAATCCTTTCGACTGGGTGTTCCCGCCCTTCTCTTGATCGTCGCCTATCTGGCCGCGATCAATGTCCTTGGCGCGTGGATCGGCCGGCGCCAGAAGGACGCGCGGGACTACTTCCTCGGAAGCCATGCCATGCCCTGGTGGGCGGTTCTGGGCTCTATCGTCGCCACGGAGACGTCGGCCTTGACGTTCCTCTCGATTCCCGGAGACGCCTATCGCAGCGGGTTCGCTTTCCTCCAACTCGTCCTGGGGTACATCGTGGGCCGCATCGTCGTCGCGCGCCTTCTGCTTCCCAGTTACTTCGCCCGCGAGCTGCCGACGGCATATGCCCTGCTGGAGTCCCGGTTCGGTCCCGCGGCGCGGCGTGTGACGTCGCTTCTCTTCATGGTTACGCGGGTGCTCGCCGCGGCGGTCCGTCTGGCGGTTCCGGCGATTCCGATCGCTCTCATGCTGGGCATCCCCGTCTGGGGGGCGATCTTGATTCTGGCCGGCGCGACTGCGCTCTACACGTTCCTGGGAGGGATCAAGGCGGTGATCTGGATCGATCTGATCCAGGTTTTCCTGTATCTCTCCGGCGCGCTCCTAGCGCTCGGGTTTCTGCTCGCGGCGGTGCCGGGAGGTCTCTCGGCGGCGTTCGCCGCCCGGGCGGCGGCGGGGCTTTCCACGAGCTGGGTCGATTTTCGATTTGATCTCGCGACGCCTTATACCTTCTGGTCCGGACTGATCGGGGGAACGTTCCTGGCGATGGCGACGCATGGCGCGGATCAACTGATCGTCCAGCGGCTGCTGGCCTGCCGGGGGCTTGCCGACGCTCGAAAGGCTCTGGTCGGAAGCGGGTTCCTCGTCCTTTTCCAAATAACGATTTTCGTGTCAATCGGAACCCTCCTCTTCGCCTTCTTCCACGGCCGTCCCGTGGATCCGGCGGCGGGCGCGTTCCATTCACCCGACGAGGTCTTTCCTACTTTTATCGTGCGCCACCTTCCGCGCTTCGTTTCGGCGTACCTGGTGGCGGGAATCTTCTCCGCCGCCATGTGCTCGGAATCTTCCGCCTTGAACTCGCTCGCCTCGGCGCTGGCGCACGATGTCGTGGAACCGTGGCGGGGACGCGGCGCGCTCGACGGCCGCAAGGGCCTGCTCCTCGGGCGCGGCCTGACGCTCTTCTGGTCGGCATTGCTCGCGCTGCTCGCGATCGGGTTCTCGCTTCTCCCCCAGTCGCAGCCGGCCGTGCAGGTGGCGCTCGGGCTCGCGAGCGTGACCGCGGGAGGTCTTCTGGGAGCCTTTCTGCTGGCTCTCTACGTTCGTCGAGCGCGCGAAGGAGACCTCCTCTGGGCGGTGGCCGGGTCCGTGGGCTTCATGATGGCGCTCTGGTTGGGTTCAAAAGGTTGGATTCCCTTTCCTCTGGGCCGCCGCATTGCATGGCCCTGGTACTCCCTGATCGGCTCCTCGATCACTCTGGCGGCGGGTTGGGCGCTTTCCAGACGCCATCCCGCGGAGGCCGCATGAAGGAAAAGATCTCCGCGGTCGTCATGCCGGCTCCGGGACGCCCTCTCGAGATGCGCCGGTTCGAAGCGCCGAAAGCAAAGCCCGGCGGGGCCGTGCTCGAGACGATCGCGAGCGAGGTCTGCGGCACGGACGTGCACTTGCACCACGGCCGCCTGTCCGGCGTGCCCTTCCCGATCATTCCCGGGCACGTCAACTGCGGCCGCGTGATCGAGACAGGGGGCCCGGTCGCGGACGCGGAGGGACGGCCAATCCTTCCGGGAGCGATCGTGACCTTCTTCGATGTTTTCGGGACCTGCGGATCGTGCTGGCACTGCCTCGTTGCCAAGTCCGCGACCCGGTGCCCGAGTCGGAAGGTCTACGGAATCACGACGTCGGCAGACGAAGGCCTTCTGGGGGGATGGTCGGAGTCCATCGAGATCCTTCCGGGCGTCCAGATGCTGCCGCTTCCTCAAGGAATCGAGCCGGAAGACTTCATGGGCGGCGGATGCGGGCTGCCGACCGGCTTTCACGCGGTCGAGCGAGCCGGAGTCGCGCTCGGGGACACCGTCGTCGTGCAGGGAAGCGGCCCGGTCGGCCTGAACGCGGCGATCTTCGCGCAACTCTCCGGCGCGCTGGCCGTCTACGTCGTCGGCGCTCCGCGCGCCCGCCTCGACGCGGCCCGGACGCTCGGAGCGGCCGACACGCTCGACATCTCCGAGGTCGTGGATCCGGCCGAGCGCGTCGGCTGGGTGCGCGACCGGACGGGAGGTCGCGGGGCGGACGTCGTGATCGAGGCCTCGGGCAATCCCGCGGCCGTGCCGGAGGGCCTGGAGATGTTACGCGACGCCGGGCGCTACGTGGTTGTGGGCCAGTACACCGACGCCGGGGACGTCTCGATCAACCCCCATCGTCACATCAATCGGCGGCACGCGACGATTCTGGGCTGCTGGGGCTACGAGTTCACGCACCTGTATCGGGCCTTACAGCTGATGACGCGCCACAACGGCCGGTTTCGCTGGCGCGGGCTCATCACACGCGAATACTCCCTCGCCGATGCCGGTCGTGCTCTCGAGGACATGGAGAGGCTTTCCGTCGTCAAGGCGGTGCTTCGGCCGTGATGCGCGAGGCGGGAGCAGGAAGCAGGAAGCAGGGAGCAGGGAGCCCTTGAGCCGTGAGACCAGGCGAATTGGGAAGACACGACAATCTATATATTGTTTTCCTTAGCTTCCCGCTTCCCGCTTCCCGCTTCCCGCTCCCCGCCTACCGTCTCCCATCTACCGGGTAGGCTTTCCGCGCCGCGAGCGCCGCGCCGAGCATTCCGGCGTCGTCTCCGAGTTTCGACATCACGATTCGCACGTCCGCCAGCTCCCGTGTAAAGGCATGCTCGCGTGCCGATTCGGCGACGAGGGAAAGGTAGGGGCGGCCGATCGATGCGACCACCCCTCCGCCTAAGAGAAAGAGATCGGGAGCGAGCGCGTCGAAGAGGTTGGCGATCGCGATGCCGACGTAGCGCGCAGAGTGGCGGACGGCCCGCACGGCCTCGCGATCCCCTTTTTGAAACGCGCTGGCCAGATCGCTCGAATGCAGCCGTTCCTCCTTGCCCGAGACCCGTTTGGCGAGCCTCGTCTTCTCCCCGCGCGCGATCCGCTTGCGCAGAAGCCGCACGATGCCGGTCTTCGAGGCTTCCCATTCGAGCGTTCCGCGGCCGCCTCCCTTCGCGGCTCGGCGGGCCTCCAGAATCATGTGTCCCAGCTCGCCGGCGTTCTGGTTCACGCCGTGGACGACTTCTCCGTCCCAGACGACGGCACCGCCGACTCCGGTGCCGATCCAGAACCCGATGACTCGCTGGTATCCCCGGGCCGCGCCGGCGAGGTGCTCGCCTACGACCGCCATGTGGACGTCGTTGTCGAGGACGACGGGGACGCCGAACTCCGCGGCCAGGAGCCTTCCCACCGGGTATCGCCGGACAGCGATGTTGGGTGTCCGCAGGACGACGCCGGAGCGGGGATCCAGGGGTCCGGGCGAGCCCATGCCGATCGCGACGATCCGCTCCCTGCCGGTGCGGGCCTGCTTCAGAGCTTCCGAGGCTGTCGCGACGAGGGCGCGAGTGAGCGCGCGAGATCCTTCTGCGAAGGGGGTCACGGTCTTTGCGCGCGAGAGGATTTTGCCCGACCCGCTGACCACTCCGGCCAGGATCTTCGATCCGCCCAGGTCGATGCCAAGGTAACGGTCTCTCATCAATTGTCCGTTCTCCGTTCTCCGTCTTCCGTTCAATGCTTCGCAGGTCCCGGCAGGCGAGCCTTGGGAATCTTCACGAGCACCGTGTACTCCGGATCCACCATCTGCACGATCGGGGCGCGCGCGTTCTGGGAGACGAACTCGTAGGCATCCATCTCCGACAGTCCGGTTTTCTCGCGAATCCAGGCGACCATGTCTTTGAAAGCAACTCGGGCGGCGTCCTCGAGCGGGCGCCCGGCGCCGACGGACATGATCCACTCCGCATTCTCGATCCGCGGCCATGGCGTCTCCCGTTTCTTCACGAGATCGACCGTCAGCTCGACGTTCATGGCGCCCTCGATGGCCGTGCCGATGATCTCCCCGTCTCCCATCGCGTAATGGCCGTCTCCGAAGGAGAGAAGCCCCCCGGGAACGCGGACTCCGAGGTAAACCGTGTTGCCGGCCCGCACCTCCGGGCAGTCCATGTTCCCGCCGAAGTTATCCGGAACGATCGTCGAGCGGACCTCTCCGGAAGAAGGAGCGACTCCCAGACAGCCGAGGAAAAGCGCGAGCGGCACCTCCCAGGAGAACCGGTCATCCTTCGACCGCGTCCTTGCGACTCCGCGGGACCGGTCGACCTGGTAGAACCACACGGTCTCGGGAAGATCCGGCCCGAGCAGCGCGGTGCGGTCGGTACCGTTCAAGGCCCCGAACCCCGGGAACGAGGAGGAGATCGCCCAGTCGCGCGCGGGTTCGAGCTTCTCGATTTTCACGACGAGCGTGTCACCGGGCTCCGCCCCTTCGACGAAGAACGGGCCGGTCTGGGGATTGTCGTGGCCCGGCGGGACCACCTTGCTCGGAATCTGACCGGGTTTCGTGACCGCGCCGTCGTAGCAATCCTCGGTCCACGTCACGATCCGAGTGCCCGGGCGAATTCGGCGAGCGGCCGCCGCGCCTCCAAACGTGTAGACGAGCTCGCCGTGGGCCGGCCGATACACGAGCGTCGCGTTCTCCGGCGCGGCGGCCGCCGTGGCCGGCAGAAGAAAGAGCAAGAGTGTTCCGGCGCGTCTCATGTTTTCCTCCGGGAGTCTCCCTGGATTCTACCGAGTCCGTCCGGATTCTTCCGTGGCCGCATCGAGGCTCACGCTCGCCCGGAAACCCGTTAACGCGAGAAGCGCAGGCTGTGGGTCATTCCATAGGGGATGAGAAAACGGCCGACGGCGACCGCGAGCAGAACCGTCGCGACGATCGCCGCGATTTTTGTTCCGGTCGCCTGCCGGATCCAGAAAGATTTTTCGGAGACGAGCTTTTTCCAGAGGAGCAGCTTCTCGACCACGAAGTAGAGGACGAGGGTGACGGCGACGCCCAGCAGGATCGCCTCCCACTTTCGAGAGAAGCGGATGGCGTCTTCGATGCGCCCCCCGAAGAGCAGGCCGAGCGCGGTCCAGCCGACGCAGTTGATCAGCGAGGCAAGGAGGTCCACCAGGACGAAACGGCCGAAAGACATCCTCGCGGCGCCGGCGGAAAAGAAGACGACCGGCCGCAGCCCGTAGAGGTAACGGGCGAAGAAAAGGAATCGGAAGCTGTGCCGGTGGAAGGACTCTCGCGCCTTGCGGACCTTTTCCGGTGGAAAGATCTTCCTCAGGAACCTGCGCTTTTCCAGGCTCCCGCCGAACAACGCGCCGAAGCTGTAGAGGATCGAGTCGGCGACCACGATTCCGACGAGCTCGGCCGCCACCATGAGGGGGAACCTCGCGATTCCCTGGTAGACGAGAAACCCGGCTATCAGGAGAACGACTTCTTCCGGCGGGCTCGGGCCAAACGCGCCGAGGAAGAGGAGAAAGAACACGCCGAAGTACGACCGCCGCTCCAGATACGCGGTGACGATCTGGAGCGCGGGCTCACGCAGGAACTCGATCGGCGGGAGCCAGATGGCCGCGAGCACCGGCGGATTCTATGGGATCGCCCGGAAATTCGACGCCTGGGGAGCGGTTCGATGCTTCTTGGCTTGGCTGAGGAGTTTTCGATAGAGTTGCCGAACGTTTCCACTACCTCCGGAATCCGCTCTTGCGATCAGGGGGTCACAATGGATCGACAAGGAACCTTTCGCCGAGTCATCAGATGGACGGCCGTGGGCGCCTTGGTCGTCGGCACCTCCTTTCTGGCGCCTCCTCCGATCTCCGCAGGCAACTGCCCGATCACCGTCAATCCGGCGACGCTGCCCGGCGGCACGATAGGTGCGGCCTACAGCCAGACGATCACGGGGACCGGGTGTGGCGGCCCTCCTTACGCATTTTCCGTCCCCCCCGGAAGCTTGCCCCCCGGTCTTTCTCTGACACCGTCCGGCTTCACAGCGTCTGCCACGCTGTCGGGAATTCCCACGGCTTTGGGTTCCTTCACTTTCACGATCTCCGCGGTCGATGACGCGAACGGTGTGGGCAGCCGAACCTATACCGTCGGCATCTCCTGCCCAGCCATCGCAATCTTCCCGAGCAGTCTGCCGGGCGCCACACAGGGCACCCCTTACAGTCAAACCCTGACTGGCGTCGGGGGTAAGAGCCCCTACACGTTCCTCGTGACCTCTGGCACCTTGCCGACAGGTCTCAATCTGTCGAATGCCGGACTCATCTCCGGCACGCCGACGACTCTGGGCTCGTTCCCCTTCCGCGTCCAGGCGACGGATGCCAACGGCTGCACCGGACTCGCGAGTTACACGATCACCGTCACGAACGGTTGTGTCGCCCCTGCGGCGCCGTTTCTGTCGGCAAGTTCCAGCGTCGCGAACACGTTCCAGACGATCACGCTCTCCTGGAACGCGACCATCGCGTCCGGACAGGGGAGCTACAACGTCCTGCTCTCGTTGAACGGCGGAACTTTCGGCTCTCTCGGCACCGTTGCCTCCTCGAGCGCCTCGACGGCGACCTTTACTTACGTCGCCACCGCAGCGGGAACCTACGACTTTGAGGTTCAGGCCATGGCGAGCTGTGGCTCGAGCTCGTTCTCGAACGTCGCCCGCGTCATGGTCATGGCTCCGTGTCCGCTGGCGCCCAGGGTCACTGGCCTCGTGCTGACTCCGACGACGGCGGCGCCCGGTGCATCCTTCACGTTGAGCTGGAACCCGCTGGGAGGTTTCAACGGCTCGTATCTCGTCTACCGCTCGACGGACGGAGGCAAGAATTTCCAGCTTCTCGCCACAACGTCCAGCACGTCGTTCACCGGCACGGTGACGGATCCGGCCGGGACCCTGGTCACATTTGAGGTCGAAGGCCTCGTGAACTGCATCTTTCCGACGCAGAGCAATTTCGTCACCCTGACGGTCGGCTCCGGCAACTGCACGGCGCCGGGCGTCGTGAGCAATGTTCAGGTTCAGTCGGCGGGCGTGGCTCCGCCGCGCGCTCCCGCGCCCACCGAGTTCATCGCGGTTTCCTGGACGGCTCCCGCGGGGGGGACTCCGCCGACGCGCTATAGCGTACGGATCAACGGGGATGCGGAAGTCTTCGTTCAGACAACGTCGGCCACGCTCCTGCCCAGAGGCTCTCGATTGGATCCGATCCAGGCGTTCGTCAAAGCGTTGGCGTGCTCGCCCGAACAGGCGGGGCCCGAGGCGAGCAGCGCCGTGGTGGCCCTGTTCTTGACCTCGCCGAAGGCGAGCTTTACGGTCTCGAGCAATCCGCGGGCAAACGCTCCGGTGGTCTTCACGGATACGAGCTCGCCGCAGGCGACGTCCTGGTTATGGATCTTCGACGATGGGACGACGGATCAGCGTCAGTCGCCCTCGCATGTCTTTGCCGTGCCCGGCCCGCATGTCGTGAATTTCATCGCGTCCAACGGCGCCGGCAGCTCCCAGACGGCACAAACGATACAGATCGGCGCGGCCGGGGGCGTGATCGAGGCAGCGCGGCTCGTCCCGATCGACACGAGCGACTCGGAGAGGCGGCGGGCGCACGTTCAAGTTGGGGACGGGCGGACCTGGCTCCACATTCGCGCCCTGGGAGATCAGGAAGTCGT